>DAIEHI010000127.1 GCA_027355725.1 Acidimicrobiaceae bacterium | reverse complement strand
CGGGCTCAACGAGTGTCATCAGGCCGCCGACCGCGCTCGCGATCACCGGTGTGCCACACGCCGAGGACTCGAGCGCCACGAGCCCGAAGCTTTCGGAGCGAGAGGGCACCAGGGTCACGTCAGCCGCGCGCATCCACGTCGAGAGCAGTTGGTGCGCCTGGGGTGCGACGAACTTGACGTTGGCGACCACGCCGCTCTCGTGCACCCGGTGGTGCAGACGCTCGAGGGTCGCGTGACCATCGCCGCCGGAAGGACCGCCGATGATGGCGAGTGTCGCGTCGCGCCCGCGACGCCGCAGGGTGATCAAGGTCTCGAGGGCGAGGTCGACGCCCTTCAAGGCTTGCAGACGACCAACGAAGAGTAGGAGCGCGGTGTTCGCATCGAGTCCGAGCGCCCGGCGTGCTTGAGGCCGGTATCCCGGAGCGAAGAAGGCGTGTTCGACGCCGAGCGGCACGATGTGCACGCGTGAAGGATCGGCGTCGTAGAAGCGCACGAACTGCTCCGCCTCCACTTCACAACTCGCGAGGACCGCATCGGCGCACGCGAAGATGGCCGCCTCTTGAGCGGCGCGCTCTTCGGACTCGGGCTCGAAGTGGTCCGCCTTCACTCGTTCGAGCGTGTGGAAGGTCATGATGAGCGGCACCCCGAGCTCGTGCTTCAAGCGGTGTCCAGCGAGCCCACTCAACCAGTAGTTGGCGTGGATGGCGTCGGGGACACCCTCTTCGCGAAAGGACTGTGCGACCCCGTCGGTGAACTCACGAACGTGCTGGGCCAGCTCCTCACGTCCGAGGGGCCGACTCGGGCCAGCACTGACGTGGTAGACGCGAAAGCCCGGTTCCACGATTTCGATGTCGAGCGAGGTGAGGTCGTCTCGACGCGTGTAGACGCACACCTCATGTCCGAGTCGCGCGAGTGCGCTCGAGAGCTCGCGAACGTAGACGTTCATGCCGCCACCGTCGCCGGTGCCGGGTTGGGCGAGCGGCGAGGTGTGATACGACAACACGCAGAGACGGGCCATTCGCAAAGCCTACCTGTCCAGTCAACAATTGGACACGGGCGAATTCGCTCGTCAGACGCGCTGTTTCAGCACCAGCCACGCCACGTCGCGACTGGCGACGAGCCCGAAGTCGCGAGAATCCGTCGACGCGGCGGTGTTGTCGCCACGCAGGTCCAACCGAGCGCCATCTCGAGCGACGCAGCGCTTCAGCAACCATCGCGACGGCTCTCGTGGATCGCGAACGACGACCACGTCACCAACGCGCACCTTTCGCCAGCGTCGAAGTGCCGTGAGGCGCTCGCCGGGAGCGTACGTGGGCATCATCGACGTGCCTTCGACGCTCAGACGTCGAATGAAGAGCTCCACCAGACCGGCCACGAAAATGAACGCTATCCGAGGAGTCTGGCTAACCTTCGTGATGAGGAACCGTTTAGTCCTCGTACGCACCACGACAATCGAAAGGCGAAGCCATGACGCTTCTTTCACGTATCAACAGCGCCCTCGACAAGCGCAGCACCCCACTGGTCGTCTCAGCGCACTGCGACCTGCCCTGCGGCGTCTATGACCCGGCTCAGGCTCGGATCGAAGCCCAATCAGTCAAGGCCTGCATGGAGAAGTACAACGCCTCGAGCGACCCTGACTTCAAGGTTCGTGCGACCATGATCAAAGAAGAGCGTTCAGAACTCGTGAAGCACCACCTGTGGGTGCTGTGGACCGACTACTTCAAGGTCGACCACCTGAAGGAGTTCCCGAACCTGCACGACCTCTTTTGGATGGCGACCAAGACCGCCGGTGACGCAAAGAAGTCCAATGACGTGACGATCGCTGATCGCCTGTTGAGCGAGATCGACGCCATCGCCGAGATCTTCTGGGCGACCAAGAAGTAACGCCACCCATCGCTCATCAAGAAGAAGTCCCGGTGGCCTCGCCACCGGGACTTCTTCTTGGCAAAGGTCCTAGCTGAGTTCGGGGTGCGCCGGGCAGTTGGCGAGCAGTGGGTTGAGGACCAACTCGGCGTCAGCGATGGGCGCCGCGCACACCTGACACAACCGGTAGTTGCCGACCCGCAGGCGCTCAAGGGCGCGGTCCACCTCATTGAGGGTGTTTTCGATGGCGAGGACGCTCTCATTACTGAACTCTGACATGGTCAAAACTTACTCGTTCGTTCCTTCACGTCCTCGCCGACGATGAGTCCCACGAAGAACGGCCGTGTCCGAGTGTGCTAACTCTGCGTATGGAGCCTTTTCGAAAGGAGCACCGTGCAACCCGGACGACAGGACCTTATGACGTGGCGGGCCGCGAAGCCCATCAACTACTTCGCCACGATCCCTGACTTCGAGCAGGTGCTCGCGCTGCGAATGGGGCGACCGCTCCCCGAGTCGCTGCGCGAGGAACTGGTCGGCTTCGGCGAGGTCGTCGCGGCGCGGATCGAGCCCGCAGTCGCCGTGCTCGAACGCCACCGACAATTTCCCATGCTGCGCTCATACGACGAAGTGGGCCAGCACGTCGCCGAGATCGAGTTCCACCCGGCCCACCACGAGGCGGCACTCGCGGCGTGGGGCTCGGGCATGCTCGCAACGAAGCTCGACTTCGAGGGCGCCTTCCAGGTCGCCGCGCAGTTCCTGCTGCTGTCACACATCGGCGAGGGCGGCCAGGCCTGCCCGATCGTCTGTACGATCGGCATGCGCCGAGCGCTCGAGCACCACGCGAGCAAGGAACTACGGGACCGGTACCTTTCGTTGCTCGCGAACGCCGACGCCACCAACGCGCTACGCGGTTCCCAGTTCCTCACCGAGGTCCAGGGCGGCTCTGACGTCGGGGCGAACGTCGTCGAAGCGGTGGCGGACCCCGAGGTCGCGGGCGCCTTTCGCATCAGCGGCGAGAAATGGTTCTGCTCGGTCGCCGACGCCGACCTCTTTGCAGTGACCGCTCGCCCGACATCGGCTGGCCCCGGTACCAAGGGCCTCGCGTGCTTCGTCATCCCTCGTTCACTCGACGGAGTGACCCCGAACGGATTTCGCATTCGCCGCTTGAAGGACAAGTTGGGCACGCGCGCATTGGCGTCGGGCGAGATCGACTTCGAAAACGCCTTGGCGTGGCCGATCGGCGAACTCGCCGACGGCTTCAAGATCGCGGTGTCA
>DAIEHI010000062.1 GCA_027355725.1 Acidimicrobiaceae bacterium | reverse complement strand
ACCGAACTCGTGGCGCGAGTAGGCGTAGAGCCCACCGTCACTATTGGGGATGCGCCGGGTCAGTTGCCCAAAGAGCACGGCCAACAACATCGCGCCCAGTGCAATGACCCCGAGCACGACAATGCCCATCGTGCCCGCGCCCGCAAGTACCGCCGGCATGGTGAAGACACCCGTTCCAACAATCGACCCGATCACCAGTGCGGTGGCCGAGGTCAATCCCAATGAATGCGCTTTTTTCTTGTCGCGTGAGGACATCACGTCAGTTCCGCTTCGTTGGTTCGACTCGGGTGTAGAAGGACTAAACGTCATGATGACTCCTTCGAACGGCGTCTCCGATTGCTCGAAGTTCGCACTGAATTGACTGCACTCCCTTCCTAGTCACGAACGAGGAAACCGGCTAGAGAAGAAGGTCATAACTCTTCGTGCCACTGCACGCTCACCACCTCGAACGGGTGCGACCAGGCACTCAAGTACGAGATGCGGGTCTAGCGCGTCGGGGCGGACAAATCCTTGACCTGGAGAGTCCAGAGTGAGAAACGCACCGAGAACTCGCCGGACGACGTCACACGCCTGACGGTGCAGTGACCACCTTCACATCACGCGCTGAGATCGGCGCACTACTGCTTGAGTTCGCGCAACACCAGTTCGACTCCCTGAGTCGCCAAATCGGGAGGAAGGTGGCCCGCAGTATGGAAGTAGTACTCGTCAAATCCCCATTTCATCATGTGCGCGATTGGCCCATTCAGAGTGAGGTCAATCGGTCCTCCAAAGAAGTCGTTCGAATAGATCAACGTCGCTTGCTCGCCCCCACGATTCGCAATGCAGAAGATCTCTGGTCGGTAGTCCGGAATCTCTCCCTCACCGGTGATGTCTCGAATGAGTGTCGCACTCGCCACGTCGGCTTGCATCACTGCGATGTGGCCCAATTTGGGCATTGAGAACGCCGTACCGTCACCGGCCGCGAAGACCTGCTCGAAATCAAGGTGGCGCATTGACTGATCGGTCGGCACGAAACCCTGTTCGTCGCCGAGGCCCGCGGATCGTTTCACGACGTCATTGCCGCTATAAGGCGGCAGCACGATTGAAAGTGCGCTCTCCCAACGATCGCCATCTTCGAAAACCACCGCGCCCTGCTCGAGGCGGCTGAGCACTTTGCCCGTGGTGACCTCAATACCCTCTCGAGCGATCAGCGCACCGACGTCTGCGTGCACCCTGGTGCCGACGTCTTCAAAGAAGATCTCTCCCGGGCTGAATACTTTGATCGGACTGATCTTGTGCAGACCCCGAAGGCGCAGATCATGCCCGAGCATGAACATGATCTCCGCGATTGGTCCCTCACAGGGCGCCGCAAGTGCGGGTGCGCTGACCCGTGTACCCCAGACACTTTTGGCCGAACCGACCACCACCGGTCCACCCTTGAACTCGCTCAGTGCCGACGCGAGACGAGGGGCCTCGGTGTCATCGCAGATCGAATACCCGAACTCGTGAAAACCTCGTAGCGCGTCGTAGTCTTTCTTCGCTCCGAGCGCGAGGAACAAGTAGTCATAGGCCAGCTCATCACCATTGTCGAGTACTACTCGCCGCTTGAGCGCATCCACGCGCTCGATCCCGTGATTGACGAATGCAGCGCCGCTTCGCGTGACCGGTCGCTCGAGAGGGAACCGCGCGTGCTCGACCGGCTTGCCCGCGAAGGCGACTTCGGGTAATGCCGGGCGCGCGAGACTCGTCATGCGTGAATCCACGAGAACGATGTCCGCCCGCTCACCGAGCGCACGCAGGCGGTACAGAGCCCTCAACCCCGCAAAACCTCCACCCAAGATAACGATCTTCGCTTTCGTCGACATCATGGACACTTCCCTTCTGCGCAGTGAGAATTACCTGCGACACCTATGGCGTCGCTCGCACATCCAGCGCCTACACGCAAGTATCGGCTCGTCACGGCCCCGCACCCAGGGCCAAAGGTCACAGCACGCCCTCGAAGACGCTCAGGCGACCTTGGCCAAGCGACGATCGGGAACGAACCAGATGATCGCCACTACGGCGTAGCAGCCATACGAGATATAGGGACTCACGAAGGCCAGGGCGATGGCGCCCGCGTAGATGATGGGCGAGAGTATTCCCTTCACGTCCCTACCCACCGCGCGAGCGATTGCGCTGTCATCGACATTCGCCCTCAAGATCGATCGCACGAGCGCGAAGTACGCCAGTGCTGCGCCGAGGGCTACCACGCCGTACACACTCGCCGGAAGTGCGCTGGCGTGCGCGGTGCCCACCCAGGCCGTCGCGAAGGGGATCAATGAGAGCCAGAACAAGAGATGCAGATTCGTCCACATGACCGCACCGCTGATCCGGCGAGTGGCTCGAAGCAGATGATGGTGATTGTTCCAATAGATCCCGACAAAGGTGAAACTGAGGATGTACACGAGGATCGACGGAACGCGACCCTGCAGCCCGTGCAGATCCGCACTCATCGGCGTCTTCAGGTCAAAGGCCATGATCGTGATGATCACCGCCATCACCGAGTCGCTGAAAGCCTCCAGGCGATGGGCGTCGAGCTCGACGAGCGGTTCGTTCGAGTCGTTACCGGGACTGCTCGAGTCGAGAGGCACGCACCGAGGTTATCGTCGCACCGGCTCAATTCGAGAGCTTGAAGCGACGAAGTGCCAAGGGGACACAAATGGCGATGATCAGCGCGCACCAGACGACCATTGCGATCACCGGATGCTCCAATTGCCACGAACCATGCGCCGGAGTGCCTTCGGTGACCTTTCGAATCGCCGCGACCAATGCCGACAGAGGATCCCACTCGCCAATCACGCGCGGTATGGTCTTCATCCCTGAGATCGGAACGAACGTGCCCGCGAGAAACGACAGCGGGAAGACGATGGCAAAACCTATCCCCTGCATGGCGTCAGAACTCTTGACGATCATTCCCATCAAAACGCCGAACCACGTGAACGCTGAGAGTCCGAGTAACACGAGCAGTACGAGCTCGATCAGACCCCATGGGCTCATGTGCGGCCGCCATCCAAGGGCCAGGCCAATGCCCGCCACGATCACGATGCCGAGGATCTGCTCGATGATCTGGCCAACCACCTGTGAGGTGATGACTGAGAGGCGCGTCACCGGAAGCGAGCGGAACCGGTCGATGACGCCGCTACCGAAGTCGGTGGCGGTCGCCACTCCCGCGCCAATGACACCAAAGGCGAGACTCTGTCCGATGAGACCCGGAAGTAAGTAGTTCTGGTACGTCATGTGCGGGATGTGGATCGCCGAACCAAAGACGTAAAGGAAGAGCAGCGTGAAGACGATTGGTTGGATGGTGACGTCGCTCAGCCTCGACGGCACCCGTGGAATCGTCTGAAGGCCCCGTGCGACGAGGAGAGTCGTCTCGCGAACGAAACGCTGGAATCGAGCCGGGCGTGGGGGGAGGGCTTCGTTGGCCGCTGGGTCAACTCTTGAGATGGCGATGCTGCTCATGCGGGTACCTCTTCTTGATCGCTGGTTTCATTGGTCGGGTGCGACGGCTGACCCGTGAGCGCGAGGAATGCATCGTCAAGCGTTGGACGACGAAGAGCGATCTCGTCAACGAGCGTGCCGTCAGCACCGATCACTGCGGTCACGGCGCTGAGGTCGGCTACCTCATTTGGTGCAGGAATAGAGATCATCCTCTGGTCTCGTGAGACGACGACTGAGAACGCGCCCGACAACATTGCGGTCAGGGTGTCGAGACTCTCAAGGTCGACCGCGACTATGTCGACTCGTTGGTCGCCAATACGCGACTTCAGGTCATTCGGGGTACCGGCGGCGGTGGCGCGACCGTGGTCGATGAGGACGATGTGATCGGCGAGTGCATCCGCCTCTTCGAGGTACTGGGTGGTGAGGAACAGGGTGACACCCTCACTCACGAGGTCGCGAACCGTCGACCACACGACTTGTCGACTGCGAGGATCAAGACCGGTGGTGGGTTCATCGAGGACGAGCACCTTGGGCTGAATGACCAGACTGGCGGCGAGGTCAACGCGGCGACGCTGGCCGCCTGAGACTGACTTCACCAACTTGTCGCGAAACTCGCCGATGTCGAATCGCTCGATGAGCCCTTCAACGATGCGAGTGGCCGAACCCTTTTGGTAGCCGCGCAGTCGCGCCATCAAGAGCAGGTTCTCGCGAGCGGTCAGATTATCTTCGAGCGCGGCGAACTGACCCGTCAACGACAAGACGCTTCGCACCGAGTCGGCGTTTCGTACTACGTCATACCCGCACACCGTTGCACTGCCGGCAGTGGGTTCGCTCAAGGTGGCGAGCATTCGAACGATGGTGGTCTTGCCCGCGCCGTTCGGGCCGAGCAACGAGACGACCGTGCCGGCCGCTACTTCGAGGTCGAAATCATCAACGGCGACGAAATCACCGAAGTGCTTCGTGAGACCTCGAGTGACCACCACGAGCTCGTCTCGGCCAGTAAGGGATTGTGTCATGGCAAAAGTATATAGTCACTAGAAATATTTAGCAACTAGAAATTTTGCCCCATTTACGGTAGAATTTGGCCATGCACGACTACGAGGACCGGGGTGCACAACTCGACTGGCGTCAGGCGCTTCGACGCCGCGTCGATTCGACGCTCGGTGAGAATGAGGGCCTACGCGAGCGCAAGAAGCGCCTGACGCGCCAGCTCATCTCAGACACCGCCACGATGTTGTTCCTCGAACGCGGCTTCGACGAAGTGAAGATCACTGAAGTCGCCGCCGAGTGCGGCGTCTCGGAGAAGACGATCTACAACTACTTCCCCACCAAGGAATCCCTCGTGCTCGATCAAGAAGAAGAGATGCGAGAAGAGATCGCGCGAGGACTCGGGGTGGGCGCGGGGAGAACCTCACCCGTCGAGGCAATGGTGTCGATCATCACCGAACGGTTGCACCGGCTCGTGTCGTACTCAAAGGACGCCGGGCTGAGCGACATGGTCATGCTTCGCAGCTTCGCCGACATGATCGATCAAACACCATCACTTCGTAACGCCCAAGCGGACATGACCGAGCGACTCGCTCAGGTGGCCGCTCGAGCCATGGCCGCCCGAGCCGACGTCGATCCCGCTGACCCCGAGCCACAGATCGCGGCGGACGCACTCTTGGGACTGTGGCGCGTCTTCTTTCGAGCCACCGTCAAGTACGCAGACCAAGGACGTTCCATCGAGGAATTCGAAGAGGTTGTTCTGGCCGATGTCGCACGAGCGGCACGACTCATCGACTCCGGTCTCTGGTCATTTAGCGTCGCGGTACAGAACACCAATTCGCGCGACCAATTAAAGAGCGCTGCCGAAGCATCCAATGAAGCTCGTAAGCAGGTGGTCGTCGCCATCAAGCAGGCCAAGGCCGCATGGCACCAGATCAAGGCCGACGTGAAGCACCAGACTCACGATGACCACGACCAATATCGAAGCGCGCGTGATGCCCAGAAGGCGAACTTGCGACGAGCGAGTGAACAGCTTCGACGAGATGGACAGAATCTGCGCGACGTCGCGCGACAAACCAAGAAGGAAGCAATCACTGCACGCCAGCAACTTCGCGACGAGTTGCGCCAACAACGAAAGAACGCCGGGCCGCGTTCATCGAAGTGATGGCGTCAACCAGCATGAGTGGAGAGTACGTCGGACGAAATTCCCGATTGGCAAGCCTTTCTCTGCAATTAGCACTATGTAAAGATGTCGAAATGGGTCTGGTCACTGGCACTGACGCCCGCGGGAATCGCGGCGCGGGAATCGACGACGCGCGTTGATGCGAGACACGCTGCGCCACAACAACCTTGCCGCCTTGGGTCGCGTCGCGTCGCGTGAGGCATCGACTACTGCTTTGTGCGACGCGTCGAGGGTGTCGCATACTCGAGGGTCACACTGATGAGCACACGAAGTGAACCCAGAGCGCCAGCGGCGCTCGAGTTGATCGGGGTGCGCAAGCACTTCGGTGATGTACAAGCCGTGCGTGGCATCGATCTTCGAATCGAACCCGGAGAAATCGTTGCGTTCCTCGGACCCAACGGTGCGGGTAAGACTACGACGATCGACATGATGCTCGGACTGTCGGTACCGAGCGCGGGAACCATTCATGTCTATGGACTGGATCCACTTGATGCAGTACGCCAGGGCCTGGTTTCGGCGGTCATGCAAAGCGGTGGTCTCCTTAAGGACCTCACCGTCGCCGAAACCGTCGCGTACACGGCGCACCTCTTCGTGAGTGCACGACCCGTAGAGGAAGTCATCGAACGCGCTGGCATCTCTTCAATCGCTGATCGCCTCGTCGCCAAATGCTCAGGCGGAGAGCAGCAGAGACTTCGTTTCGCGATGGCCCTACTCCCCGACCCTGACTTGTTACTGCTCGACGAGCCGACCCAGGGAATGGACGTCGAAGGGCGACGGGCCTTCTGGAGGGCCATACGACATGACGCCGAGGCGGGTCGCACCATTGTTTTCGCAACGCACTACCTCGACGAAGCGGACGCTTACGCCGACCGCGTCGTATTGATTCGTCAGGGTGAGATCGTCGCCGACGGATCGGCCGCTGAGGTGAAAGCCCTGGCCTCAGGTCGCAGCGTGCGCGCGACGCTCATCGACGCCAACGAAGCCGCACTACGCGCCCTTCCCGGTGTTGAGCACGTTGAGGTGCACGCGAACAACATCATGCTCCACTGTGGCGACAGCGACGCAGTGGCGCGCTACCTCTTGACCGAGACCGACGCCAAGGACATCGAGATCACCGCTCGAGCACTGGAGGATGCCTTCGTCGCCCTCACGAGTGCTCAACGTTCAACGCAAGACTCGGCTCTTCACTCCGATGAGGTGTTGCGATGAGTAGTGCACCCACGGTCGTTACGAGCACTCGAGACTTCCCGCGCTTCGGCGGATTCAAACCAGCCATTGTTCGTCTCGAGATACGTCGACAGTTACGTAACCGGCGAACGGTGTTCTTCACCGTGGCCTTCCCGGTGTTCTTTTTCTTGATCTTCGGGTTGAACAACGCGTACGCGTCGGACCGAATCGGTCGAGGGAACCAGTCGGCCTTCATCATGATCTCGATGGCGCTCTATGGTGCCGTGCTCGCGACCTCCAACGGTGGCGCCACCGTCTCGGTCGAACGGTTATCGGGGTGGAGTCGCCAACTTCGCATCACCCCTCTGCAGCCCTCGGCGTACATAGCAATAAAGATGGCCACTTCGCTGGTATTCGGGCTCGTCGCGATTCTGTCGGTGTACATCGCCGCGGCCCTCACGCACAAGCCCTCGATGCCCTTGGGTCTCTGGTTCGCCACCGGTGCGACGATCTGGATCGGATCCTTGTTGTTCGCGGCGTTCGGACTCTTCATTGGTTACCTCTTGCCGTCGGAGAACGTGATGCAGCTGATCGGATTCGCCTTGATGCTGTTCTCCTTCGGTGGGGGCCTGTTCATCCCCCTCAGCCAGTTCTCCCACCCCCTTCGAGTCCTCGCGACCTATACCCCTCTCTACGGCCTCAACCAACTCGTCCACTACCCCCTGGTGCAAGGCGCGTTCAATTGGTCATGGATCTTGAACCTGGTCTCGTGGTTGATCATCTTCACCGTCGGTGCCACGTGGCGCTTTCGAAAGGACACGGCGCGAGTCTGACGAGTGGTCCCAATCGTTTTAGCCCTGGCTGGTGGGTGGCGACTGATGAGACTCCTTCAGCGCCTGACGAGTAGGTCGATGACCTCGGAGGTCGTTGCCGTCTCGCCCAGACGCGGGAAGATCCTCTCGACGCTGTTGTGGTGAGCGTCAAGGTCACGATCGGTCACTGCATCAAGAGCGATGGTCACGTTAAAGCCGAGCTCGTGGGCCTGGCGCGCCGTTGACTCGACACCGATGCTCGTCGCGACACCGCACAGGACGAGGTTGGTCACGCCACGCTTCTTCAACAGTTCGTCAAGGCCGGTGCCCGTGAATGCGCCCCACGTCGATTTTGAGATCAAGATGTCATCGTTCTGGTGCAAGAGCTCTGGGACCAACTCGCTCCAGTCGCTCGGGCGCTCCCCACTCGGCCGTGCAGTCTCGGTGCGACCGGGCGCACCACCAATGACATTGACCAACACGACCGGCAGTCGCTGTTGTCGAAACGCGTTCGCGAGGGCTGCGGCCCGGTCCAACACGTCGCTCATCGGGTGAACTGTCGCCAGCTGGGTGATGCCCTTTTGCAGATCGATCACGACGAGGGCGGTCATTGGGTCAAGTGCTGTTACTGGCATGGTGTCCTCCAAGTTGAACGGTGATGTGGCTTAATCGTCGGCGGCGAGAATTTCGATGCGGTTGTCTTCGTGGACGTACTTGGCGCCCCTCGACCATGACGCCCCCGCAGCGATCAAGAGCACCACGACGCCAAAGATGAACGCCGAGGTGAGGCCTGAGTGGAATGGGGCCGAAATCAGATGGGGGAAGTATGAATGACCAACCAGGTCACTGCGGTTCGTCGCCGTGAGGTGGCTGAGCGCCTTCGTGCCCACGAGTGACTTGATGGGGTTGTAGCCGAGGAACGCGGCGAAGAGAATCGAGACTGGCGGGAGGTTACCAATCCGGTGAGCAACGCTCGTGGGAATGCCGTGCGCAATGAGTCCTTGAGTCAGCGTGACCGAGAGGGCCGTCGAGAGTCCGACGATCATCAGCGTGAAGAAGACGCCAATGGAGAGCACCTGGGCGGAACTCTGGAACGTCGCATTCATGCCACCGCCCGCGCCTCGATCTCGAGCGGGAAGGCTGTTCATCACCGCCGCGCGATTGGGCGAGGCGAACGCGCCCATTGAGATACCAGACAAAAGAAGGATCGCGGCGAACCCCCAGTACGAAAAGTTGACCGGCAACGTCATGAGCAAGACGAATGAGAACGCGGCGCCGAGCATTCCCCCCGTCGCCAGGTACCGAGCTCCGAATTGGTCCGAGAGGTACCCCGACAAGGGCCCCGCTATCAAGAAACCTACGGTGAGCGGCAGCATAAGGATGCCCGCCCACAGTGGCGTTCGCGCGAAGCTGTAGCCGTGCAGCGGCAGCCAGATACCCTGCAGCCAGATAATCAGAATGAACATCAGTCCACCGCGGCCCACACCAGAGAGAAAGGTCGCGAGGGTGCCGAACGTGAAGGCCTTGATTTTAAAGAGAGGCAATCGAAACATGGGATCGGTCGCCTTTGATTCAAGGTAGAGGAACGCGACCAGTAACGCGGCACCCAACCCGAGTTCAGTGATCACCGGGAAGCTGGTCCACCCCATTGAGTGTCCGTTGGCCGGCTCGATGCCGTAGGTGATGCCGATCATCACAAGGACCAGTCCGACCCCAAAGGTGACGTTGCCCGCCCAGTCGATCTTCGCCGCGTGTCGTTCTCCGAGCTCCTTTAGGTGGATATACGACCAGACCGTGCCAAGCAGACCGAAGGGCACTGACACGAGGAACACGAATCGCCAGTTGATGGCTCCGAGCACGCCACCGAGGATCAGTCCGATGAATGAACCGCTGATGCCGGCGATGTTGTTGATACCAAGGGCCAGACCGCGTTGGTTCGCGGGGAAGGCGTCGGTGAGGATCGCGGCCGCATTGGCGACCAGGAACGCCGCCCCCACACCTTGCAGCAGGCGTCCAATGATCAGCCACATCGCCCCGGGTTGTCCGGTGAGGGGGTCGAGGGTAAGCACGAGCGAGGACGCGGTGTAGACAACGAAGCCGAGGTTGTACATCTTGACGCGTCCAAACATGTCACCGAGACGCCCGAGACTGACAACGAGCACGCTGCTGATGATGAGAAACCCGAGGATCATCCACAGCAGATAGAAACTGTTGCCCGAGGCGAGCGGGTCGAGTTTCACGCCGCGAAAGATGTCGGGCATGGCGATGAGCATGATCGACGAATCAAGTGTCGCGAGCAGCACGCCGATGGTGGTGTTGGTCAGCACCAGCCACTTGTAGCGAGGTGACACTTCGAGCGGGTTCACCAACGTCGTGGCGCTCACGAGTTCGTGATCCGCACGATGATCTTGGACGCCGCTTCGAGCGTTCGTCGCTCCTCGGCGCTCAATGAGTCGAGTTGCAGGCTCAACCACTCATTTCGCCGCCTACGGGTCTCCTCGATGAGCGTGACGCCCTCGGCGGTGGCGGCGATGATGACCTTTCGACCATCGCTCGGATCGCTCGTTCGAGCGAGCAGCCCTGCCTCTTCGAGCGAGTTCACGGTCTGGTTCATCGAAGGTGGCTTCACGTGCTCGTGCTCGCTCAATTCTCGAAGGGTGCGCGGACCTTCACCCACCAGTACCTTGAGGACCGAACGTTGGGACTCACCCATCTGGTCACCACCGCGCTCCGCGCGCAGGCGACGATACAGCCGGGCCACCGCGTCAGTGAAGGTGGCGGTCAGTTCCTCCACGATCGGCTCACCACCCACTTCGAGTTCACGCGACGCTGTGGTGTGGGTTGATTTCATCCGCGCTCAATTCAGTTAGGTTACCTAATTAGTGTACCTAACTATCATCATCTTCCCTCCGCGAACTACTTCTCGAAACGGTCAATATTGTGCGGTTCGAAACATTCTGGGACTAGCCTTGTTTGCACACATCTACTTCGCGCATTGAGGGATCATGGCTCTTCGTCGCTCCGCGTATCGCTACTACGAACACCGCCTGGCGAATGCATTGCCGAAGGAGGGGTTACCTCGCCACATTGGCGTGATTCTCGACGGCCATCGTCGATTCGCTCGAGAAGTCACCGATGGCGAATATCAAAAGAGTTACGAAGTCGGCATGGCCAAGTTGGAGGAATTGCTGCAGTGGTGCGCCGAACTCGACATCAAAGCAGTGACGGCCTGGGTGCTGTCGACTGAGAACTTGCGCCGACCGGCCGCCGAGCTCGATCCCTATTTCGCAGTCCTCACCGACCTGTTCACTCGACTCCCCCAGTTGGCCCAGCGTCTGCACTTCTCCTTGTCAGTGAGTGGAAGTCTCGACTTGCTACCCCCCGAGCTGGCCCTGGCGGCCAAGCGTGCCGTCGACGAGGTCGCCCAGATCGGCGAGCCCCAAATGGATGTGAACATTGCGCTCTGCTACGGGGGGCGCCAAGAAGTGGTGGACGCGTGTCGATCCCTCGTCACAGATCTCGTCGAGAGCGGCGTCGACCCGGGCGACCTCGCCGAATCAATCGACGCCGAAGGTCTCGCGCGCAACCTCTACGCGGCTGACCTGCCCGACATCGACCTCGTCATTCGAACGAGCGGCGAGTCACGACTGTCGGGATTCTTGCTGTGGCAATCGGCCTTTGCGGAGTTTGCGTTCGTCGATCCCTACTGGCCCGCGTTTCGCCGAGTCGACTTGTTGAGGGCGCTGCGTGACTTCACTCGACGCGAGCGCCGCTTCGGGGCCTAGCATGCGGCTATGAACATCATCGTGACGTCTCTCAAAGGGGGCGTCGGTAAATCGACGACCTCGATCTATCTCAGTGCTGCCGCGGTTGAGCGAGGTTACGAACCCGTCACCCTGATTGACAGTGACCCCCAAGCATCATGTGCTGAGTGGCTCGAGTTATGGCCCATCGACGGCATCGAGGTCATTGAAGCGCCGTCAGAGCGCACTGCCACAAGGGCTCTGCAACGCGTCGACGGTCTCGCAATCGTGGACACTCCGCCGGGCAATGAGCGAATCACCCAAACGCTCGTCGCCCTCGCCGACGCCGTCGTGATCCCAACGAGAGCCGGTGGCGTCGAGTACTCGAGAGTCGCCGCAACCCTTGAGCTGATCCCTCCTTCAGTCGCGCGTGGTGTCGTGATCTGTGCAGCACGCCTCGGCACCAACGACCTCGAAGCAGCCCTCGAGTGGTGGAAGGATCAAAAGGTCGCGGTGTGGGGAGTCATCCCCGAACGCGTTGGCATAGCCTCAGGGCCTGAGGCACGCCTCAGTCGCGAGGGGCTGAACGCCTACGACGCCGTCCTCGCAAAGGCCCTACGCGCTCGACACTGACCCTGCGCCGTCAATTCGTTGAGGTCGTGCTGTCTGCATTGCGCGGGGTCGAGATGGTCTGGCCGTCGATGGCCTTTCTCAACAAGTGCGCCAATGTGGCTCGCTCTTCGTGGCTGAGCGCCCCGAGGATCTCGTCTTCGAGACTCTGTTGAGCTTGTTCAGCCTGGTGCAAGGCGTTGCGACCTTCTTCAGTCATCGACACGATGTGTCGACGCCGGTCGCTCGGATCGCGGCGACGCTCGACGAGGTCTTCGGACTCGAGCTCGTTCAACAACAAGACGCAGTAGTTCGCGTCAATACAGAGTCCGTCGCTCAACGTTTGCTGGGTCGTCTCGTCATAGTCGCGTAGGAACGACAACGCCGCCAACTGTTTCAGTGTTTGGCCGAGGAGTTCTGGGGTGCTCCTGCGGTTGACGAGACGTGACAATTGCGTCAACAACAGGATCGGTCCAGTGGACAAATTTTCATCCATCGCAAGTAATGGTAGCGACTCCGAGATATTCATGATATAGTGATTATACGACTTTCTAGATGATATTAAATCACGGATAGTCGTTCCACTCCTCATATAGGAAGGCTTCGTCTATGCCAATTACTTCTAACCCCTCATCAGGTATTACTGAAAGGCGACGCTGGATCGCGCTCGTCGTTGTCTGTCTCGCCATGCTAATGAACGCGCTGGATTCATCAATCGTGAACGTCGCGCTGCCCTCGATCCAGAAGAGTCTGCACTTCTCCTCTTCCAATCTCACGTGGGTCGTTGACGCGTACCTCATTGCCTTTGGGAGCTTTCTTCTGCTCGCGGGTCGCCTCGGCGACCTGCTCGGCAGAAAGAAGGTCTTTCTAAGCGGCGTGGCGCTCTTCACCGCGTCGTCGCTCGCGTGTGCCCTCGCCCAGAATCAAGGGATGCTGATCGCGGCGCGATTCCTCCAGGGTCTCGGTGGAGCCGTCTCGACTTCGGTGATCGTCGCGATCATCGTCACTGAGTTCGCGGGCCCTGCCGAGCGCGCCAAGGCCATGAGTGCGTACATGTTCGTCGCGGTGGGTGGTGGTTCCATTGGCCTGCTCGTCGGTGGCGTGCTCACCCAGGCGGTCAACTGGCACTGGATCTTCGTGATCAACGTGCCGATCGGGCTCTTGACGCTGTTGCTCGGCTCGATCCTCATCACCGAGAACGAGGGCTTGGGCGTTCGTGAGGGCATCGACATCGCGGGCTCACTGCTCATGACCACTTCGCTCGTCACGGGCATCTACGCCATCGTGAAGGCCTCGGCCTACGGTTGGACCTCATCGCACACCTTGGGATTCGCTGGAATCGCCATTGCACTGATGATCGGCTTCGCCGTGGTCGAATCCCGGGTCGCCAAACCCATCATGCCCCTTCGCATCCTTAAATTGCGCAGTCTCAGCACCTCGAGTGTCGTTCGCGGTCTGAGCTTCTCGGCGATGTTCGCGGTCTTCTTCTTCGGCGCGCTCTACCTCGAGCGCATCCTTGGCTATGGCCCGCTGAAGACGGGCATCGCATTCCTGCCCATGACACTCGTCATGGCCGCGATGTCCCTTGGTGCGACGAGTCGACTGCTGCTTCGCTACGGTCCAATGAAGCTCTTGATCCCGGGCATGTCAGCGGTCATCGTTGGACTCTTGATGTTGACGAACATGGGCGAACACGCTTCGTACCTGACCTCGATCCTGCCGGCGTTCCTGCTCCTCGGCGCTGGTATGAGCGTGTCAGCGGTCCCCCTTCTCACCATTGCGATGGCTGATGTGCCAAAGGCCGACGCGGGTCTCGCCTCGGGCATTGTCAATGTATCGATGTGGCTCGCGTCATCGGCGGCGCTCGCCGTCTTCGGCACGGTCGCCACGAGCAAGTCAACGACACTCATGGCCCAGGGCCAGAGCACGTTGACGTCGCTCGCCGCGGGGTATCGAGAGACCTTCTTCATCGGCTCGGTGCTCGCCCTGCTCGGACTACTCGTGACCGCAATCGTCCTCTGGTCACCCGCGAAGCAAGTCGTGCGTGCTCAGGCGAGTTCAGACGACAGTGCGGGCGACTTCGAAATGCTCGAAGCCATGGCCGGGGAGTTCTAGTCGTCTCGTGACTTCAGCCCTCGCCACGAGACCACCCAAATAGACAACACCAGCACCGCTCTCGGGCGGTGCTGGTGTTCTCCAGGGCTCGATGCACTACTTCAGGTAGCCGTAGCGGTGAAGGAATTTCTCCAGCGCGGCTACAAAACGGTGCCCACTCGGTTCTTCGGGACTGAGTGCACTGTTGAGGTGGCCGGCCGCGGCCTCTTTGGCGAGAAATGAGCTCACGATCGACGAGTGGCCGAGCATTTCCTCGTCAGCTGCCCACGCGGCCACAAGACCAACCGAGTCTTGATAGTGACTGCGGGCCATGAGATTGAAGGCCTTGAGCCACCGGGTGGCGTCTCGCGCGACGAGAGTCGCGAACGAGCGGGTGACGTCGTTGAATTGATTGTGAGAGAAACTGAGGATCTTGATGGGCATACCCGAGGCCGCGTAGTCCGTGAAGGCGTAGGCGAAGACGTCATTCTCAGTCAAGAAATCAAAACTCCCGCCGGGACCGATGGGGACAAGTCTCACCCCCGGGTCGCCAAAGTCGTATTCAGCCTTCTCAATCGTGCTCGAACCCGCACCCAGCGAGAACACCTGCTCGATCGAGCAGCAATGAGCCCCGCCACTGTACAAACCGAGCACCACCGACGCTGGTCCACTCGACTGCAGGTGCACGACGTTGAGAACCTTGGCGTGAGGGATCAACGCGAGCGGCCAGCATCGATGGCCACACCATTTCGATGAGACGGGCTCGTCGTACAGCACCTTGCCGGCCTCACTGATCACCAGTCGCGGGTTCTTCGCTTGAGGAAAGCTACCCGTGTACGTGAAGCGCGCCGTGAGGGAGCCAGAACTCGCCGTCACCGACGCGGCCCCCGCATTGGCACTGGGCACGCCAGTGACCATCATGAGGGTAACGGTGACACCAGTCACTGCTCGACGAAGTACTGATGATCTGAACACGAAAAACCTCCGCCGCCACGGTATCGCTCTTCGCACTGAGGTGTGTCGGCACCCACGTGTACGTACAACGGCGAGTGCGTTGGTGACGAGTGACGCTCTTTGAACTATTCAACCGAGATGGCGTCGAGGATGTTGAGTCGTGCGGCTCGACGCGCGGGCCACGACGCGGCCCCGAGTCCCAAGAGCGCCGCGAGAACGAGAAACACCACGAGACTGGAGTAGGGCACGACGATATCGGTGATGCCTTGTTGTCGCAGTGACGACGACAGGGCAATGCCGAGGCCGGTACCGAGAACGATGCCGATGACCCCGCCAAAGAGTGAAAGGATTACCGCCTCGGCACGGATCATGGTTCGCACCTGTCGACGACGCATGCCAACCGCACGCAGCAACCCGATCTCTCGGGTGCGCTCAAACACCGAGAGCAACAGCGTGTTGATGATCCCGATGAGCGCGATGAGTATCGCCAGGGCGAGCAGGGCGTAGATGAGGCCGAGCAATTGGTTGACTTGTGCCTGCTGGGTCTGGATGAATTCGTCACGCGTCTGGATCTTGAGGTTCGTGAATTCACTGAGTCCGGACTTGATCGAACGGGTCATAGCTGCCGTCGCCCCCGAAGAAGTCTGAAGTAGCAACACGACGGGTTGGGTCGACGAAGCGAAATGGGACTGAAAGAAACCGTCGCCCACCACGTAGGAACCAAGCAAGGCATTGGGTTTGAAGATCGCCCCGACACGCACGGTCGTTGGACCAGTTTTGGCGAACCTGACGTGGATCGCGTCGCCGACCTTCAGGTGCTTGGCATTCGCGGTCGTTGAACTGATCAACATCCCGCCTCCACTGAGTGTGGAAAGGGCGTTACCCGCCTCGATGCGAAGGACGATCGTGCGCGACAGGCTTTGGCGAGAGATGGCGGTGAGACTCACCACCGATTGTTGGAACTCAAAGACACCGCTGTCCACCCGGGTGACCGTCGAGACGCCGGGGATCCTCGCCGCCGCCGGTGCGGCGCTGCTGATCCCTGACATCGGTGCCCCGGTCATCGAGCCCGAGACGATGTAGTCCGCGGCGATCGCGTCCTTGATGCTCCCGGTCGCCGACTGCGCGATGGACGCTCCGAACACCGAGAACGTCGAGACGAGGGCGAGCCCGATCATCAGTGCCGACGCCGTCTGGGCGGTTCGACGTGGGCTTCGCATGGAATTCTCTCGCCCGAGCGTGCCAGCGACGCCGAGCAGCATGGCGAGAGGTCGCCCGAGCACACTGGCCATCGGACGTGCGACCAGAGGCGCCAGCATGCCGACTCCAATGAAGATCGCAAACGCCCCGAGACCAACCAGGGAGATCGTCCCCTTCACTAAGCCAAGTACCAGGATCAGACCACCGCCCAGTGTCACAACGGCACCGACCAAGAGACGGCGAGGGGACCTCGAGGTCGTGCCCGAGACGCCCGAAAGTGCCATGATCGGCGGGATACGAAGTGCATGGCGAGCCGGACTGATGGCCGAGATGACCGTGACGCCGATACCAACGCCCAAGGCGGCAAGGACGGTCCTCATGGAGAACACGAGCGCCCCCTGAGGCAGCGAGATTCCAAATGACCGCAACAATGAATCCAAACCCATTGCCGTGAGCACGCCCAGCCCGAGGCCGATGAGCGACGCCACCAAACCGAGGAGGAACGCCTCGAGCAGCACGGACTGAAACACTTGGCGTCGGCTGGCGCCGATGATCCTCAACAGAGCGAGCTCTCTGGTGCGCTGACCAACGATGATCGAAAAGGTGTTGAAGATCGTGAAGGCACCCACGAAGAGTGCGATGAACGCGAACACCTGGAGGGCCGTTGAAAGAAATCCCAGCAGTTGGTTCATCAGACTCGTGTTCTCGTCCGCCACGGTTTGGCCGGTGACCACCTCGAGTCCGCGCGGCAGGACGTGTTGCACTGCGCGCAGCACCTCAGTCTTGTTGACACCCGGCGAGGTCAGGATGTCCACCGTGTCGAGTTGACCGACCTTGTCGAAGAGCCGTTGGGCCGTTGGCAGGTTGAACGCCGCGATCGTCGCCCCGGCGAGATTGTCCGCGGTGCCAAAGCGTACGATGCCCGAGATCGTGAAGTACTGAGGAGCGCCCGGCAGGAGGATCTTCACCCGCTCGCCCACGTTGAAACCGAACTTCTTCGCCGTGCCATGGTCAATCACGACTTGATCAGAACTTTTGGGCCCGGTGCCCGCGACCAGCGTCAGCGAAGAGAGCCGCTGATCCTGACCATAGGTCATGCCAATGGTGGGGGCACCTCCGGTCGCGACGGCCTTTCCATCCTTGGCCACATACTGCGCGTAGCCCCCGACCGAGCCCTCGGCGACCTCGACGCCGGGCACACTCTTGATCTTCGCGAGTAGCGACTCGCTGAACGGCTCTCGAACGGCCATCGCGCCGCTCTGGTTCGAGAACGCCGCCACCCCTCTCACCTGGAGGTCGATGTTCTCAAAGACGCGATTGAAGAGACTCGAGAACGTGCTGTGCAACGTGTCGGTCAGCACGAGTGTTCCTGAAACGAAGGTCACCCCCAAGACCACGGCCAAACCAGTGAGGGCGAGTCGCAACTTGTGCGAAAGCATCCCCTTGAGGGTGATCTTCCACATGTCAGTGTCCGAGGAGTTTCATCTGCTCGAGCACCGCGTCAGCGCTCGGCGACAGCATCTCTCCAACCAATTGTCCGTCAGCGAGGAACACGACGCGGTCCGCGTGCGCAGCCGCCCGCGCGTCGTGGGTGACCATGACAATTGATTGATGGAACTCGTCCACCGAGCGGCGCAGGAACTTGAGCATCTCGCCCGAGGAGTTCGAGTCCAGGTTGCCGGTCGGTTCGTCGGCGAAGATCAGTTCGGGACGCCTGATCATCGCTCGAGCACAGGCCGTGCGCTGTTGCTGCCCACCCGACATCTCCGATGGATGATGCGAGAGGCGGTCGGTGATGCCCAATTGATCCACGAGAAACGACAGCCATTCCTGGTCGACTTTGCCGCCCGCCAGACTTATGGGCAGCACAATGTTCTCGAGCGCCGTCAAGGTCGGCACCAAGTTGAATGATTGAAAGATGAAGCCAATGCGGTCGCGACGCAGCTGGGTGAGCTCACTCTCACCGAGCGCACCGATTTCGAGGTCACCAATGAACGTGTGACCCGATGTCACCACGTCCAGTCCCGCCATGCAGTGCATCAGGGTCGACTTGCCCGACCCTGAAGGACCCATGACTGCGACGAACTTCTCCTTCTCGAAGTCAACGGTGATCCCGTTCAGAGCGCGCACCTCGGTGATTCCCGACCCGTAGGTCTTCACCAGGTCGATGGCGTGCGCGACGCTGGCCACCGACGCATCACGTGCGCTGGATACGATCGGAGTGGTCGCCGACATTGATGATGTCCTTTCGTTAAGCGACGTGACGCATCAGTCAAGGCCCTGCTAACGGGCATTACCTCGATACTGCTTGGGCGGTGACGCGACATCCAGAGCAGTAAGTCCCATTGATGCCCACGAGACCGGTGTGGGGCCACAAAAGAGGCCCGCGCTGTGGGTTGCTCATCCACCAACTCAGCGAATCTGCGCTCAATGGGCCACCACGAGGTTCTCGGGTAGGTTGTGCCAGATGGAGAGCGAATTGCTCGAGACGAACGGGTCGATTGATGTGGTCTGGCTCGAGTTGGATCAGCCCGCTGAGATCGTCGATGAGTTAGCGCGCATGCTTCACCCTGATGAGCAACGACGTGTCGCTCGACTCGCCAGCCCGCTCGAACGCAGTCGAGCCACCGTACGCCTGGCGAGGCGCCGTCAGGTGCTCTCGGACATTCTTTCGCTACCACCTGAACTGATCGACACCAGACCCCACTCGAGCGGTCAGCCGCGTTGTGTCGCCGAGTCACGAGAGCCGCTGTTCATCAGCGCATCGCACTGCGAGGAGGTGGGCCTTATCGCAGTGGCGCGCGACCGCACGGTGGGTGTCGATGTCGAGGCCACCCATGAGCTGCCCGATCCCGATCAGTTTGCTCAGTGGGTTGCGGCAGTTGAGGAACTTCACGAGATCAACGAACTCGAGCTTGGTGAACGACCGAGCGCGTGCTTGCGGCTCTGGACGCGCAAGGAAGCCTATTTGAAGGCAACCGGACGGGGCATTGGCGAGGGTATGCACCAGGTTCGAGTGCCCCTAGAACCTGGGCCGTGGGAACTCCCCTTTCAACCTCGACCCGACGGACCCGACTGGCTGCTCTTTGAACTCGAGACTCCCCGCGGCGGCCTCAACGCTTCTCTCGTCATGGCGCGACACGATTCCAACGTTCCTCGAGTCACGGTCACCAGTCGCTGACATCTCCTGTCACTCGAAGTAACAATGACTCCAGCCTGTGTACGAACTACTCGGTTGGGCTGGTGCTGTGGCCCTGTCTTTGTCCGAGATGGACGCAGAACCTCACTGGTCTCCCTCGATCTCAACGTCTCGTCGCTCGAAGGTCGGCGTCTCTTCAGTCTTCTCGCTCATGCGGGCAATCTGATCGGCGAGGGATGCTGCGAGCACTTCGACGTTGGGTCGTTGCATCATGCTGAGATGATCACCCGGCACGATTTCGGTCGTCCAGGGTCCCGTGAGCAGATTGCTCCACGCATGTTCAATACTGGACTTCGCGCCATCATCAGAGACGAAGAGAACCGTCGGACCCGACCAAGTGGCCAGGCGACCAGAGAAGCGGGCTTCGATCGTCTCACGCAGCCCGAACAGCTCGAATTGGGCCAGGCCCCGCTGGGGCACTATTCCGGCTAACGGCAAACGAAGGATCGTCGAAAGCTTCGTGCGGTCATGAAAGAGTCGCCACTCACGGGCCCGGGTGAGCACATTGCTGGAATCGTTGGCGCCCACTCCCGACATGCGCTTGGAGAGGATCGAGTCGAAAAGCGCAAGCAGAGCGACGCGCTCACCGAGCGCCTCAAGTTGTTGTGCCACCTTGAGTGCCAGCACTCCTCCAAGTGAGTGACCACCGATCAGGTACGGACCAGTTGGTTGCACTGAGCGAATCGCCTTCACGTGTCGACGCGCGGCGCTGTTCAAGGTGAAATCAGGCACGGCCCTTGATTCGATGCCCTGGGCCTGGAGCGCGAAGAATGGTTGTTCTGGTCCAAGCAGTCTCGCGAGGGGTAGAAAATTGAGCGCCAATCCGCCCGACCCAGCGATACAGAAGAAGGGCGTGCGAGAACCCGTCTTCGTCAGTGCCACCAGATTCGAATGAGTCGATCGCCCAGAGGTGAGGACCGCCAGTTGAGCCACGGTGGGTGCGTGGCGGAGCTCATTCAGGGTGATGTCGGTCGCATAGGTGCTCTTCAATTGCTCGATCATGCGCTGTGCATCCTTCGTGCTCGCACCGAGATCGAAGAAGTTGTCCGTGCGGCTCACCTCCTGGATGCCGAGTGTCTCAGACCACAACGCGCACAGAGCGCGCTCCCATTCGTGTCGAGGTGCCTCAGCGCTCGTCGATGCATTCGACTCGCCCCGCTGGCGATTGAGGATGACGCGCGAAAGAAGACGAGCCGTCGGCGCGTTCACGACGGTGGAGAGTGGCAAGGTGATGGCGTAACGCTGCTGAATCAATATGAACAGGCGCAGGCTCGCGAGAGACGTCCCACCGAGGTCGAAGAAGTCATCGTCAACTGAGAGTGCGTCGACGTCGAGATGCAAGACCGACGCAAAGAGCGCGAGCACCGACTCTTCAAACCCGCTGGCTAGCTGCGTCTGCGATGGCTCGCTCCCGAGCGTCCTCGTGGCGACGTTGGTCGATGCGCGCTTCGCCAATTGACGTTTGTCGACCTTCCCGCCGGGTGTCAACGGGAATTCGTCGATTTCCACGAACGCGCTGGGGACCATGTAGCTCGGCAGTAGCTCCTTCGAGAAGTCGCGCAACCGCGAGGCTTCGAGGGTCTCGTGCGCCTTGAAGAAAGCAACGAGGTGGGGCTCACTCTCTTCGCTCGACTTCGCGAGCACCACCACAGCGTCGCTCACCGCGGGGTATTCCATGAGTCGCTGCTCTATCTCTCTCAGTTCAATGCGGTAGCCACGCAACTTGACCTGGTCATCGACTCGGCCCACGATGACCATCGAGCCATCGAGTCTCACCTTGGCAAGGTCTCCGGTTCGATACGCACGCACGAGGTGGCCGTCGTTGGTGCGAATCTGAACGAAGCTCTTTTCCGTGAGTTCGAGGCTATTGAGGTACCCACGCGCGAGGGCGTTGCCGGTGATGTACAACTCGCCGATGTCACCCGCGGTGACCGGTGCTCCCGCCGGATCGAGGAGGTGACAGTGCACGCCCTCTCTCGCCTCTCCGACGGGCGAATCGCTATCCGTGGGTGACAAACGGGCCATCGTGACCTCGACCGTCGTCTCGGTGGGGCCGTAGAAATTGCAGAAGGTTCGCACCCGAGGAGCGATGAAACGAATCACCGACGCCGCCGTTGACTCGCCTCCGGTCCACACCATCAGGTCGCCATCACCGGCCCAGTCAATCTCCTTCAGCATGCGAAGCATTGTCGGTGACGTCTGGAGCACGCTCGGATGACGACGAGCAACGACCTCGCTCAGTGCGTAGGGGTCTTTAACAGTCTCATCATCTATTGCCACGAGCGTTCCCGCCGTGACGAGTGGCAACATGACATTGGGTACCAGCGCGTCAAAACTGGGTGATGACGTGCTGATGTATCGATCATCCGGGCCTAAGGCGAGATCAGTGATCATTGAAGTCAGGAGGTCAACCACCGAATGACGCTCGATTACGACCCCCTTTGGTCTCCCCGTCGAGCCTGAGGTGTAGATCACGTACGCTGCGCACGAATCCTCGACGTCACGCGGCACGGCCCTTGAAAGGAATCGTTCACTAGACGGCACCGAGATGACGGGTACGCCCAGTGCTCGGGCACTCACCGAGAGCCGCTCGGGTGCAATGATGACGCCGAGGCCCGCATCCGATGCCATGAATTCGAGACGACTCATTGGATACGTCGGGTCGAGTGGAACGTACGTGGCCCCAGCGGCCAGTATCGCCACCACTCCCACCAGCATGTCGCCACCCTGCTCTGCCCAGAGACCGACGCGGTCCTCAACTTGGACATCACGCTCGTAGAGTTCGTGGGTCAGAGTCATCGATCGCTGCCACAATTGAGAGAACGTGAGCTCACCACCAACCCCGGTTGCGACCAAGGCGTTCGGATGGGTCTCGCATGTCGCACGAATCCAGCCAACGAGTGAAGATGTCTTGAGCGTGCGGTCCATGCCAACCAGTCCTCTGCATTCACCTTAACCACAGAGATTCAGGGCACCAAGTCGACGCCACGACCGAGCCTCACCTGGTGTGTCACGCGACACCCCGCTAGGTCACGCGCGACGTTCGATACTGACAACGCTCATCGAAGTACAACGACAGAGGAGCGCAACGAGAGTGCTTCGTTACGCTCAGATGATGCCCCAACCACGCCCGACGAGGACTAAGAACCCTACGGGCGTGGCCAGGGCTGAGCGTTACGCGTACTGCTCCACCGGTTCAACCGCGTCGCGCTCAACGAAATGGTGTCGGCGAGATCCAACGAGTACGCCGGCAACGAGCGCCGCCATTGCGATGAGCAGTGCACTCACCTCGAACGCCGTGGTGTAGCCGTGAACGGTCGCTGTGCGCACGAGCGACGCCGTAGCGGCGTGGGACACCAAGAACGCTGCGGTTGAAGACGCCGCCACGGTGTTGAGGAAGGCTGTGCCGAGTGCCCCGCCGACCTGTTGGGTGGTGTTGACCAACGCGCTCGCAACGCCCGCATTCTCCTCTTCGACGCCGAAGAGTGCAGTTGAGTTCATCGGCACGAACGCGAGGCCCATGCCAATGCTGACCAGTATCTCTGGTGCGAGCACGTGAGCCAGGTACGTGCTGTCGGCGCCCAAGCGAGAGAACCAGAAGAGTCCGAGAGTCGAAATGCTCAGTCCCGCGATCATGAGGTTGCGAGGTCCAGTTCGCGGGAGGAATCTGCTCGCGAGGGTGGCGCCAAGAATGATTCCGCCAGAGAAGGGCAGGAAGGCGAAGCCCGTTCGAAGCGCGCTGTAGCCAAGGATGCCCTGGAGGAAATAGGTCAGGAACAAGAAAGTACCGAGCAGCGCCGATCCGACGAACAGCGAGGAGAGAAATGAGCCGCCACGATTCTTCTCGAGTATCACCTTGAGCGGGAGCAGCGGGTGATCCGAGCGCAGTTCGATTGTGACGAACGCTCCAAGGAGCGCCACTGCCCCGACCAGCAATGAGAGCGTCAGGGTCGACCCCCAGCCGTGCGAAGACACCATCGTGAAGCCGTAGACGAGGAGGAAGAGCCCCGCCGTTGATGTCAACGCACCTGGCAGGTCATAACTGTGACGCACTTCGACACGACTCTCGCGAATGAATCGGCGTGCGGCTACGGCTGTGATGACTGCAATCGGTGCGTTGATCAACAGCGTCCAGCGCCATGATGCGTACTGCGTCAACACCCCGCCGAGCACCAAACCAATGGCCGCTCCACCCCCGGCGATGGCACCGTAGACACCAAATGCGCGAGCGCGTTCGTGTGCCTCGGTGAAGGTCACGGTGAGAAGCGACAATGCAGCGGGTGCCATGACCGCGGCGAAGCCACCCTGGAGCGCGCGAGCTGCGAACAGCATGGCCGCATTCTGGGCGAGACCCGCGAGCGCGGACGCCACACCGAAGCCCAGGAGACCAACGACGAAGACCCGCCGACGGCCGAGATAGTCCGCAATGCGCCCGCCCAGGAGTAGAAAACTGCCAAAGACCAAGGTGTACGCGCTCATCACCCACTGGCGATTGGCAATGGAGATGTGCAACGCGTGCTGGGCCGAGGGAAGCGCCACGATGACAACCGACGCGTCAAGGACGATCATCAACTGGGCGATGGCAATGACGGCGAGAGCCCAGTACCGTTTCGGGTCCAAGGCACTGGGTTCGATGGGTGATGCGTTACTGAGTTGCTGCGTGGTCACTGGAAACTCCGTTTCTCGTGGGGATGACCTACTCCTCGAAATCAGCCCCAAACTCCGCTAAAGTTATGGAGATTTCGAGGTATACGGAATCAAAGTTCCGGATAGAGAAGATAATAGTAACGATGGTTCCGTTTGTCAAGGCACGCCGAGAAGGTTCCTCATGACTGATGTTGTGCTTGAGATCCGTGGACCTCGCGCCAGCGATCAGCGCCGTCGTTGCGCGCGCGATCTTCGTTCAAAGAAGCCCGATCGTGCGAGCTGACGCCCAACGGAATCACGACAAGATTCTCGAAGCCGCCGAGGAAGTCTTCGCACTCGAAGGCGTGACCGCCCCCATTGACATGGTGGCCGAACGCGCAGGCGTCGGTATTGGCACGCTTTATCGCCACTTCCCCACTAAGGAATCTCTCTTCGAAGCCATCGTTACCACTCGGCTCTCAAACCTGTTAGCGAGTGCTGATGGATTCACCCGTGACCTCGACCCAGCCATTGCGCTCGACGCTTTCTTGAGAGAGTTCGCGAGGCAGGCCGCAGAGAAGCAGGACCTCTTCCAGGCGCTAGGACAAGCGGGCATCGACGTCAAGTCCAAGTACTCGGGCTTGGTTGACGAATTGGCCGATCGGGTCGAGACACTTCGCCAGCGTGCGGTGGCGGCCGGAGCGATACGTGGCGACGTCAGCTCGAACGACATCATGAATCTGGTCGTAGGTACGTGTCACGCCGCCGGTCACAACGGCTCCGACGACGAAGGACTCCAACGACTCGTCAGCGTCGTGATAGCTGGCCTGCAACCCCTCACGCGACGTTGAGCAATTAGAACGCCCCATCCAGCGGTTCACTCCTACCTCTCGCGTTCTAGGTCATCGCGCTCCGCCACCGTGTGAGAGAACGCCCTCCGGGTCACCTGCGCGACCAGTGGCCCACTTCTACTGGATGTTTGATCCGAACGAGTTGAGTGGTACTCCAGGAATTCCCACATCGATGCAGAAGAGCCTCCCCGCATCTGGCTCAAACTCCAATTGTTCACTCGACATGTCTTCGCGCGCAGTCGTGACGTAAAGCGTTGTTCCGTTGGATCCTCCAATCGCACAGCAGGCTGGCTGCATCGTCGGGATATCAACCCGGGCGAGAAGCTCACCAATGTGCGAGTACCTTCTAACCTGGTATCCACCCCAGAGTGCGATCCACAACGCACCTTCGGCATCGATGCACATACCATCAGGTACACCGTCGCTCGCCTGATCAAACTGCACCAGCGTTCGCTGGTTACTGATATTGCCGTTCTCGTCGACGTCAAACGCGTAGACGACGCCAGGACCACTGTCAATGAAGTACATCGTGCGACGATCGAGACTCCAGCCAAGCCCATTCGATATCGTCAAGTCACGAAGGACGGTCTGGGTGCCAGCACCCTCGTCGTAACGATAGAGACTTCCCATTCTCGGCTGCGCATCATAAGCCATTGAACCGATCCAGAATCTCCCCCATGGGTCGGCTGCTCCATCATTCATGCGCACGCGCGATGCGTTCGCCGCCTCTGGTCTGGACAGCTCGTGAAGCGAACCATCCTCATCAAGCGTGGCGATCGACTGATCGGTGGCGATGATCCATCCGGCGCGACGATTGGCCATTGGCGCCACTGCGGTCAATGTTCCTTCGACTTCGTACGTCGAAATGACGGTGACCGTCGGCCCGTCGGCGGTGGCTCGAAAGAAGCGCCCGGCGTCGAGATCCACCCAAATTAATTCGTTACGAATCTCATCCCATCGGCAACTCTCGCCGAGGTAATACCGGTCGGTCGTACATGGAACGGCCTGATACTGTCTCATGCCATTTCGATTCGAGTTGAGATCAGTTGACCTAAAGGGTCATTAGAAGAACGACTCATGTCCCCTACTAGTCGTTGTAGCTCGTAGGTGCGCCAGTGGGGAGGCCAGCGGTAAGACCACCGTCGACCGACATCAGAGCACCGGTGACGAAACTCGCTAATGGTGATGCCAGGAACAACACCAAGTTTGCAACGTCGTCTGCCTGTCCAACCCTCTGAAGGGGCTGACTTGACGCCAACAATGAATACTGAAGTTCCGGGTCCGAGGATGCCTGCAACTCACGCTGGACCATTGGAGTATCGATGGTCCCGGGAACAACTGCGTTGACGCGTACACCGTAGGGTGCGCCTTCAAGACTTAGCGCGCGCACCAAGGCATTGACCCCTCCCTTTGACGCCGCATAGGCAACAGTGTCTGCGACCGTGGCGACTGCATGTGGCGATGAGGTCATTATCAGTGTCCCTCGTGAGCGTTCACACATCGTTCGAAGAGACTCGCGACCAACGAGAAACATCCCCGTGAGATTCACGTCAATGACTCGTTGCCACTCGGCGAGAGACGTATGCCGTGCATCTTTTGTCCATTCGATGCCAGCATTTGCGAACACGACATCGATTGCACCAAAGCGTGTACGGACCCACTCGAAAGTTCCTTCAACGTCAGCCTCACTGCTGACGTCGCAATGACGAAACAGCACTCTCTTGCCTTCACCCACCAGAGACGCAGCGAGTGCCCCTCCATGTTCATCTGCGACGTCGGCGATGACAGTATTGGCACCCGCTTCGGCGAAAGCACGAACTGCAGCAGCTCCAATGCCGGTCGCGCCACCACTGACAATCACCGTCGAGTCAGCGAAGTACTCATCCCACATTTCGTACAACGTCCTTGAGTCCAACGCGTCGCACACGTTCATTCGTGACATTGGTTCGCGTCGACATTCGCGGTCCTTCCCATCTTCCGCGCCTTGCGTGGAGTCGACACCAACGTATCGAACTTCACGATGACGCGCAAAGGTACACCGCCAATGTGGCGTGTTGTTGATGCAGCAATTCGCAAGTTCGGACGAAGTGTTCTGCTATCTGGAACATCCGCGCACCATCGCGTGAATGCTTGACGAAGTCACTTCCAAATCGACGCCAACGTGATCAATTTTGATCTCGAAGATTGACCTCAGCAACTAGCGTTGTCAAAGAGAAGTAACTGACTCGTTCGAGAGGTTGACATGAAGGCAATGGTGTTCACACGCCCCGGTGTAGTTGAAGTGCAAGATGTCCCCGAAGCGGTGGGAACCGACGGTCAGGTCATTATCGACATCGATCGTGCTGGCATTTGCGGCAGTGAGCTTCACGGCATTCAGACTCCAGGTTTTCGCGTTCCACCGCTAATCATGGGACACGAGTTCGTTGGCCACACCGCAGATGGACGTCGAGTGGCCATTAATCCTTTGGTGTCGTGCGGCACTTGCGATCTCTGCGTTGCGGGCACTACCCAACTCTGTCGGACCCGATCGCTGCTTGGAATTCACGTCTCTGGTGGATTCGCCGAGCGGGTCGCCGTACCTGCATCATCAATCCACGAATTGCCAGATGACCTTGACCTCGATCGAGCCGGGCTTATCGAACCGGTCGCAAATGCCGTCCACGCATGGGCCCTCGCTGGTGCACCGCGAGGAAAGAGAGTTGGGATAATTGGATGCGGACCAATCGGTCTCGCGTGCCTCGAAGTCGCCCGTCACTACGGAGCCGCCTCAATAACTTGCACTGACCTCTCTAGTGATCGACGCAACGTTGCCCTGAAGATTGGGGCTGACGAGGTGGGCGAACTCCTAGAAGGCGAATACGACGTCATCTTTGACGCAGTCGGCACGCCCGGTACTCGACGCGCTTCTGTGGATCAACTCATTCCTGGTGGCACCACAGTGTGGCTCGGTCTCGCCACGGCCGACGCCGGATTCGATGCCGCTCACGTGGTTCGCATGGAGAAGAATGTTCGTGGATCATTCGCCTACACCGACGCCCAGTTCGCCGACGCTGTGGCGATTGCACCACATCTCGATCTCTCTTGGTCCACGACCTTCCCCCTGAGTGAAGGCGCCGACATCTTCAATGCATTGATGGCCGGTCAGTCACTGCCCATAAAGGCACTGCTTCGCCCGTGACATCTGTAATGAGTTCGTGACGCGTCACACGCGACTGTAGCCACCGTCAATGGGGATATTGGCTCCAGTGAGAAAAGGTGCCGTTCCAGAGCAGAGCAGTACAGCGACCTCTGCAATTTCTTCCACGGTGCCAAATCGACCAATCGGGTGACGTGAAAGCAACACTCGCTCGAACGCTCTCCCGTCGTTCATGCCGTCCATCACTCCCTCATGCAATGCAGTGCGAACAACACCAGGCATCAACGTGTTCGACGTGATGCCACGTGCGCCGTACTCCACGGCTATGTGATCCGAGAGCATGTTGAGTGCCGCCTTTGACATGTCATAGGCGCTATCACCGGCCCATACAGTCACGGCGCATACCGAACTGATATGGAGCATCGCACCTCCACCTGCCTCTAGGAGATGAGGGATTGAATACTTGGCAATCAAGAACGGACCACGGACGTTCACTGCGATGATGTTGTCAAAGTCATCGATTGGCCAGTCAGCGACGTCATGCCACTGATTTGCGTCGATGCCTGCATTGTTCACGACAATGTCAAGTCCGCCCAGACCCTGCACTGCTTCGAGCACTATGCGCTGCGCTTCGTGGGCAATGGCGACGTCACCAACGACGGGAATCGCTCGCCCACCTTGATCGACGATCATGCGACAGGTCTCATCCACGCGACCGGCGTTTCTTCCTCCTACCGCAACGTCCGCACCTTCACGCGCGAACCTGAGCGCCACTTCACGACCGATGCCGCTCGATGCACCTGTGATCAACGCGCGCTTGCCAATCAGTTCGTTCATGCTTCTCCTATCATCCATAAAAGATCTCCGTTCAAGTTCACTCATTCTCACGCGCACGAGAAGTGGTGCGAATACGTTCTGCCAGGAGCTCTGCTATCGACGTTGACTGAACCTTCGACAAGTGCTGTGTCTGAAGTCGACAACTGAAGCCATCCGTCACTATCAAGGACGTTTCGGCCAGTCGTTCTATCTCTGGCAAGAAGCGGTCTGCCGCGATTTGGCGCGAGAGCTCGTCGTGTTGCGAACTGTAACCGAATGAGCCTGCCAATCCGCAACAACCAAGATCGAGTATCTCGACACCAAATCCTGCGTCCTCAAGGACTGCTCGATCGAAGCCCGTTCCCTGGACTGCGCGCTGGTGACAGTGAGGGTGCACTGATGTTCTATCGTCATGCGGTTCCCACGGCGCCGTCCACGACACATCTGCCAGATGTTCTGTGAGGCTGCGGCTCAATGTGGAAAGCAAGGCGGCCCTCGGATCGGCAGCGAGGAGTTTCGGGATCTCATCTCGAAACGTAGCCAGACAGCTTGGTTCAGGAACAATGACTGGTACACCAGCATGGAGATACGGCTCGAGGATGTCGAGAACGTTGCGTGCTGCGCCCTTCGCCCGTTTCAGCATTCCCGAGTCGTACAGAGTTCGCCCACAACACGCCCAGCGACTCGGTATGACCACGCGCTCACCTGCGTGAGTCAACACTTCCGCGGTTGCTACACCTCGTTCCGGCCAGAACAAGTCTGTGAAGGTGTCCGGCCACAGAACTACCGTGGGCGCTGGTTGATTGCCGAGTTGCCGGACTCGCTCACTTCTTCGAAATGTTGGAATCGCAAAGGCTGGCGCAGGGCGTTCTGTGCTAATGCCCGCGAGCGACTTGAGTACCCGGCCCGATCTCCGATTCGTGAGGAGTGGGTTCACTAATCGCGCGACGCGAGCAGCACGGCGACCTATCCAGGGAAGCAGGCCCAGCGCGTACGCCGATCTGGGGCGTAGACGCTTTTCGTAGTAGTGCGAAAGGAATTCTGCTTTGTATGTCGCCATATCAACGTGTGTAGGACAGTCAACCGCGCAACCTTTGCACGAAAGACACAAGTCGAGTGCCTCGAACACCTCTTGATTCCGCCACGATTCAGGTGTCGTCTCACCTTGAAAGAGCTCGGAGAGCAACTTGGCTCTCCCGCGAGTGGAATGTTTCTCATCGCGAGTGGCACGAAATGAGGGACACATCACGCCCGAAACGTCACTGCGACACTTACCAACTCCCACGCATCGTTCCACCGCAGTCTGAAGCGAACCGTCATCATCGGCGAACGCGAAATTGGTCAACTTCAGTGACGATCGACGATAAGTCGGTCCGAAGCGAATATTGGTGTCGAGCGGAAATGCGTCAATCACCTTGCCCGGATTCATCATCCCTAAGGGATCCCAGATTGCCTTGAATCGCTGAAATGCCGCCATCAGCTCGGGACCGTACATCCTCGCGAGCAATTCTCCGCGAGCTTGACCGTCGCCGTGTTCACCCGAGATTGAGCCGCCAAGAGATACGCATAGATCCGCCGCCCTCTCGACGAAGTTGCGATAGTGCGCGAGACCAGCGATGCTCGATAGGTCGAAGTTGTTTCGAGTGTGCACGCAACCTTGACCAAAGTGGCCGTACCAAGCCCCCTCGTAACCGAACTCTTCCCAGAGATCGCGGATTCCGCGCAAGTATCGTCCAAGTTGTTCCGGAGCAACAGCGGCATCCTCCCATCCTTCGTAATTCACCGACTCACCAACCGGATGGGCGGTTGCGCCAAGTCCCGACTCACGGATCTGCCATACCTCAAGTTGGTCGCGTTCATCGCGCAGGACGTTCGACCTCACCGAATCTGTGAGTGACGCCACAAGAGCCGCGGTGCGCTCCTCGAGTTGCACAACGTCATCTGCGCCAATTTCACAAAGCAGCCAACCGCCGCCGTCGGGCAAGTGGCGCAAGTTGCCAACGTGGAGATTCGAGCGATGCATTTGCTCGACGAGACGGCTGTCGAACCCTTCGAGTCCTATGAGGGGGTGCTCTAACAATCGAGGAACATAATCAGCTGCGACGTAGATATCTTCGAAGGCGAGCACAACGAGCGATCGGTGGCGTGGCCAGTGTGAGAGACGAAGTGTCGCCTCTGTGACGAGGACGCAGGTCGATTCGCTGCCCACGACTGCGCGGGCCAAGTGGAAGCCCTGTTCGGGGAGAAGTTGATCCAGGTTGAAGCCGGAGACTCGACGTGCGATGTCGGGAAATCCACTACGGATTGATTCGTTGTAGTGAGTTCTCAGATCACGTAGTTGTTTCAAGATTGTGGCGGCTTCTCCCTCATTGGACGCCTGCTCGAGATACTCTTCGTCGCTCAGCGCGCCAAGGCGCATTTGCGTGCCCGCATAGGTAACAACGTTGAGTTCCTCAACGTTGTCGACCGTCTTTCCTGCGTAGAGGGCATGGGTACCGCACGAATTGTTTCCCACCATCCCGCCCACTGTGCACCACGCATGAGTCGCGGGGTCTGGCCCGAATGTGAGGTCGAGCAAGCGTGCCGCAGCGTTGAGGTCATCAAGGACGACACCTGGTTGGACTCGCGCGATACGGCGCACTGGGTCGATCTCAAGAATCCGATTCATGTGCCGACTCATGTCGAAAACCACCGCTACATTGCAGGCTTGACCGGCCAAGCTAGTGCCGGCACCGCGTCCCAGAATTGGCGCGCCGTGTCGTCGACATATCTCAATTGCACACAGCACGTCATCTTCATCCATTGGCATGATGACGCCGAGTGGCACCTGGCGATAGTTGGACGAATCTGTCGCGTAGATTCCCCTAGTCGCTCCGTCGAAGCGGACCTCACCGCGCAATGCGGCACTGAGCTCACGTTCCAGTCGTTGACGAGCACCTTCGTCGAGATTCGACCGGTCGACACGGCTACCCGGAACGCTGGTCACGGGTTCCAGCCCCTGCAGAGACCACTCAGTCTGCTCATGCCTGCACGAGCAGACTGCGCTGGGATCCCAAGCCGTCGATGCTGAGCTCAACCAAGTCTCCTGGCGACAGGAACGGCACATCGTCATGACCAAGGGACACCCCTTTGGGCGTGCCGGTATTAATCAGGTCGCCCGGCTCAAGAACCATGAACTGACTCAGGTACCACACGATGTAGGGGACATCGAAGATCATGTCACTCGTGCTGCCGTCCTGTCGCAATACACCGTTGACGCTGAGTTGAAGTCCAAGAGCCTGAGGCGACAGTACGTCATCGGGCGTCACCAACCAGGGCCCAAGAGGATTGAAGGTCTCGCAACTCTTTCCCTTGTCCCATTGGCCACCACGTTCGAGTTGATACTCGCGCTCTGAAACGTCGTGCGACACGCAGTAACCGCCAATGACAGCTGCCGCGTCATCAACGCTGTCGAGGTATCGAGCACGCTCCCCGATTACAACCCCGAGTTCGACCTCCCAGTCGGTCTTCAGCGATCCTCGCGGAATCAGAATCTGGTCATTCGGGCCAACAACGCAATTGGGTGCCTTCATGAAGATGATGGGTTCCTCGGGTATCGGACTACCCGTTTCGAGGGCATGATCTCGATAATTGAGACCAATGCAAATCACCTTTTCAGGCTTTGCGATTGGAGAACCGCGGCGTTCTGACTCGGCTACAGGTTCCCCGAGCGCGTTCGCCTGGAGAAGTCTCTGCACCTCATCGCGCCGACCATCGATCCAGAACTGCCCGTCAATGTCACCCATTGTCTCTGGCAAGAAACGAAGGATTCCCTTTTCATCTTCCACCGCCGCGCGCTCACGACCGAGTTGTCCCACTCGTGCAAGTCTCATCTAACTTCTCTCCTTAATCATCTTCGTTGCTCACCGGACGCACTGGTCGCTCCCCATTCGTCTCACTAAGTTCAATTTCGAGTCGCCAATCGCGACTGCTTCTCGCCCCAACTTGCCACGGTCCTTTCGCGCCTGGGGTCGCGAGTGCTTCATCCAAGGCGTCATCGTGCCCATTCGTTGGTTCAAGCGCGATGACCGGGTGACGCGACAGTGAACAATTGTCCAGCCATATTCCAAGGTACGGCGCGTCGCTCGATCTCCATCTCATGGTGAGACGCGCACCGTCGCTGTCGGTCAGACTCACCATCGGATGTTCTGACGTCGCACGCGCGAAGACCTTCTGACTCCAACCATGCTCGAAGTCGTCCAGAGTTGCGCCTAAGCGGGGCCACTGGCGAGCAGGCCCATCCTTGTAGGGATCGCAGAGTTCGAATTGTTCAAGGTCTATGCGCGTTCCTTGGTGGTGAGCGAAGAGCGGGTGCGCTGCCCACAGTAGGTACCTGTCAGCTTCTGACTCATTCGTGACTCGATACTCAATCGAAAGCTTCGCGTCATCTACGCGAAGACTCCGTTCCATGCGGTAACCGAGCACTGAGTCCCGAGCAACCGTTGTAATCGATGCAGAAGTTGCGTGAACAACGGTCCACGCCTGGCTCCAGAGTGCACCGTGATCGGCCAGTTCTATCGTCGTACCCGGATAGAAACACGGAGCAATTGTGGGCATCATCTCGTCCCACCCACACATGTCGCCATCGTCAAACGAAATCTTCGTGCCGCTCGGACCCGATTGGAGGCCAGCGCACCCCTCAAGCCATTCTCTCCTCGACGGGCGGTGAAAGAGACTCGTGATCTTGCCTCCGTTCGCAGGCTCTAGTGATACGAGCAACTGCGACGTTTCAAGTGAGATCATTTCGGCGACTCTCGTTCGAGGCTCGCCATTACGAGATGGCGATCTGACTCTCGGGGTCGAAGAAGTGAAGTCGATCAGGAAAGACCGCAAACACGGTCTCCTCGCCGACCCGCACTGCAGAGCGAGGCTCAACTCGCGCAATTCCTTCTCCGACGATGTCGATCGCCGCCACCGTCTCGAGTGATGTCGCATCTGCGAGTTGCTCACCACTCACCCGCGGTGCATCAATTGAGAAATGAACTAACAACTCCGAGCCCAGAGCTTCAATCGCTTCCACGGACGCCTTTAGCGTGGTTGCAGACTGCTGATCTCCCGCAGAAATTGGCAGGTCCTCGGCCCGCAGACCAACCACGAGACGCCGCCCTCGATACGCCGAGAGCCCCGCCCGGGACTGGTAGACCTTCTCGTCGATAGCGAGAGCTTGCGATCCGAGACGTAGTGAAGTGCCGTCGTCACTGAGTGTCGCTTCAAAGAGGTTCATCGCCGGCGATCCAATAAACGCTGCAACAAAGAGGTTGGCCGGCTTGTTATAGAGGACCTGGGGGTGGTCGCATTGCTGAAGGACACCAGCGCGCATGACAGCGACCCTGTCACCCATTGTCATGGCTTCAGTCTGGTCGTGCGTCACGTAGAGGGTCGCGACTCCAATGCGCCGCTGGATTCGTCTCACCTCGGTTCGCATTTGCACGCGAAGCTTGGCATCAAGATTGGAGAGGGGCTCGTCCATCAAGAAGACAGCCGGATCACGCACGATGGCCCTTCCCATCGCAACTCGTTGACGTTGGCCACCTGAGAGAAGTCCAGGCTTTTGATGCAATAAGGCGTTGAGGCCAAGGATTTCCGCCGCTTCGGCGACCTTCCTCTTGATCTCGTCCTTTGGTGTCTTTCGAAGGCTGAGTCCGAACGCGATGTTCTCTGCAACGCTCATGTGGGGATAGAGCGCGTAGTTCTGAAAGACCATAGCAACATCACGTTCCTTCGACGTGAGATTATTAGCGACGCGATCACCAATTCGCAGTGTCCCAGAACTAATCTCCTCGAGTCCTGCGACCATACGAAGTGCTGTGGTTTTCCCGCAACCCGACGGCCCGACCATCACCATGAATTCGCCTTCGGCAACGTTCAAAGACAGGCCACGCACCGCGTTGAATCCGTTCGGATACACCTTTGATACATCTTCTATCGAGATCGACGCCATCAGAATTACTCCGCGACCAATCGTCGATTGACCTCGGCGTCGTCAAGTTGAATTCCAAGACCTGGACCCTCGGGAAGGTGCAGTAATCCATTATCCGGCGTAAATTCCCTTGACAACAGCGAACCTGCCCGCTTCGATGAAGTGACGGGGTACTCGATCAGTCGTTCTCCCGGGAGTGTTGCAACGAACTGTAGTGTTGCCGCCAGCAACACGTCCGTGGAGAAGCAATGAGGTATCACGACGGCACTCGCACTATATTCACGGACCATCGCCGCGATGTCGCGGCCAATTGTGAATCCACCGCACCGCCCCAAGTCGGGTTGAAGAATGCTCACGCCAGCTTCCACCAATTGGCGAAAAGGTGCAGTGTTCGAGTGTGCCTCACCACACGCAATGCGAACACCTACCTCCTGGCACAACTTGCCGTAAGTGCGAAAGTCGTCGCCTTCAAAGGGTTCTTCGAACCAAAAGAGGTTGAGCGACTGACTTCGTTCGCAGAATTCACGCGCCGAGCGCAACGAGTACGCCATGCCGCCATCAATCATGAGTTTGCGTCCAGGCCCGAGAACCGATCGAGCGGCGCTCGCAAGTTCAACGTCCAGACCAACATCGCGACCTAAGGGCCCCCAACCCAATTTGAGTGCAGTGAATCCTTCGTTAACGACCTTCGTCGCGATTTTGACCACTTCCTGGGGCGTCTCGGGCATGACCTCACTGGCGTAGATCTCAATGTCTCGAGACTCTTCACCACCCATGAGTTGAGCCACCGTCAGCCCGCTGATCTGACCAAGCAAGTCCCACAGGGCCATATCAATGGCGCTCATGGCGTGCAACGCCGCTCCATCGCGCCCGTAGTGGTAACTGGCGAGAAAGAGTTTGTCCCACAAAGGGCGGATTCGACGTGGATCCTCACCAATGAGTACGTCAGCTAGACCACGAGCGATTGAATGAGAGGATGGCATATTGACGATGCTGCGCGCGACATACGGTGACGTATCACCTTCGCCAACACCCACGAACCCATCATCCGTGTGAATTCGAACGACGAATGCATCCTGAGTCCCGTCCGCGCGAGACGTGTCCACCTCTCCCACGCTCAAGACCATTGCTTCAATATTGGTTATCTTCATGCCATTACCTCTCCAAGGTGTTCACGGATCATTTCTCGCGCCCTATCTAGTGATGCTTCGAGCCGATTAAGTGGAAAACGCTGCGCGACTGCGGTGATACTGATGGCACCATCGGGAACCGATTTCGACGTTAGGAACAGTGGAATCGCGATGCAGTTGATTCCGGCTTCGTGCTCTTCGCGGTCAACTCCGTAACCTTCGCGTCGGATGATGCCCAACTCGTTATGCAATGCCTCTGCAGATGTCATGGTGTTCTCGGTGTACTGAATCATTGGCGGTTCGTGAGTTGCCACGTACGACGCCACCTGATCTAGTGAAGTCAACTCATACGCCAAGAGAGATTTTCCAACGCCCGTGCAATATGCAGGATTACGACCACCGATGACCGACGTCATCTGGTATCGCGATTGGGGTGGCTGCACCTTGGCCAGGTAAACGACTTCGTGGCCATCGAGAATGGCGTAGTGCGAAGTCTCTCCAAACTCTGCTGCAAGTGCTGCTAGTACCGGCCGTAGTCGTCCGACTTCATCAAGCTCTTCGTAATAGGAGAATGCGAGCCGCAACAGTCCGTAGCCAAGGCGATATCGACTGTCACGGTCCTGCTCGATGAGATCTGCGCGACGCAGGGCACTCAGCGCTCTGTGCACGCTCGATCGCGGCGAATGCATAATTCGAGCCAGGTCGTTCAGGCCAATTCCTTCGGGGAATGAACCCAACAAGTTGAGAATCGCGAGCACTCGATCTGCTCCGTGCAGACTCGTTGCGGCCGTTGACTGTTCGTTGCTGCTTTCAACACCCATGATCTCCGCTGTCATGCTGTCCCCCCATCTTCTGGTAACGCTGCAACTACAACGAATGGTCTGATAATAGGGACACTGTTCCAATTGTCAGATGCAAGGGGTGGCACTTTTGAAGCGCCCAATCCCGACAGCATTTTTAGCGAATTAACGAACGGCACCGGACAACATCCCTCTAATAAAGACGCGTGCAGTTGCGAAATACAAAATCAAGGTCGGCAATGCCCCCAGCAGAAGCCCCGCCATGAGTACCGGAATATTGGAAGTGTATTTACCGCTCAATTGCGCAAGCGTTGGTGTCACCATTTCCGTATTTGGTGCATGAAGAAGAACCAAGCTGATGAAGAGATCGTTCCAGATGTTTAGGAATGTGAGAATACCCACCGTGATTATGCCTGGCTTGCCAATCGGCAGAATCACTCGTACGAAGATCTTGAACCAACTTGCTCCATCCACCCTGGCAGCCTCGACCACTGAGTCGGGTATTGCTCGAAAGTTGGAGCGAAGGAGATAGGTACCGTAGGGAATATTGATGGCCGTGTAGATGAAGATCGCGGGCGCGAAATTGTTGGCAAGGCCAGTGCGCGCAACCTCCACATAAAGGGGTAACAGCACAACGATGCCAGGCATGAACATGATCATGAGCATCGTCCAGAAGAGAACGTTCCCCATCTTGACTGGGACTTTGGTGAATACGAAAGCTGCAAGCGATGATGCGAGAGTGGCCATGATGACCGCTGGCACCACCACGAAAAGTGAGTGCAGAATGCTCTGAAGAAACGGAACGGTGCTGAAGAGTGCCGTGTAGCTGCTCAAAGTTAAATGTGTGGGTAATCCGAACGGGTTCAATTCAAAAGCTTGGGTGGTCCGCATGGAGTTGAGCGCCATAAAGATCAACGGATAGACGGTCGATATCCCAATAAGACAGAGGATCGCAAACACTACCCCTCGTGAAATCTTTGAACGCATACTTACGAACCCTGTTGGACTTCTCGATGAGGGAATAATTTGACTTGCGCGACCGTGAGCGTCAGAACGATCAGGAATAAGAGCAGCGCCAGTGCCGCACCGTAGCCGAATTGCCCGTTCTCGAAAGTCGTGATGTACGTGTAGTAGTCGACGGTAGTTGTCGAAAAACCTGGCCCCCCGGCGGTGATGACGTACACGAACGCGAAGAGCGATGTGAATGTGTAGATGACATTGATGACACTGAGGAACTGCAATGATCCCGAAATCATCGGGATGGTTATGGATCGAAGACGCCGCCACCATGATGCTCCGTCGATGGCGGCAGCGTCATAGAGAGCGGTGTCGACAGTCGACATGGCAGATAGAAGAACGACCATGCCAAATCCGAACGACGCCCACACGAGGGCGAGGATCACTACGATCCGAGCAGACCAAGGATTGCCCAGCCAGGAAAAATTCCCGAGTCCGAATATCCGAAGCACTTGGTCGACCGCACCCCCTGGCAAGAAGAAGGTACTGAATAGGACGCCGACGATGACCGGCGACAGCACCATCGGTATAAAGAAGAGAAAGCGGAAAAGTCGCCATCCGAGAACCTTCTCGTATACCAACACTGCAGCAACCAATGAGGCTGCGAGGATCAGCGGCACTGATATGAGGAAGATCAGAGAGTTGGTCAGCACCTGATAGATGATCGGATTGTGAAAGATGAGTTCAAAGTTCTTGAATCCGATGAATGTGCTGCTGACACCATCCCAGTTGGTAAAACTGTGCCAAACCGTCGCACCAATGGGTATAACCATCAAGCCGAGCACGAGTACCGCGGCTGGCAAGAGTGCGAAATAAGAAAATAGATTCCGCTTCTTTCGATTCCGCTGCGAAAGAGGGGTCTGCAATGGAGTTCTCCCCTCCATTGCAGACCCTGTCTCTCTTGTCACCTCATCACTCATTGATGTGAACTACTTTCGTGCATGACCTTGGATGGACTGCGCCTCCGAAGCACCTTCGATCAACCTGAAGTGGCGGCGGTTGCGAGATACTGACTCATCTGAGACTGCATGCTTGAAGCGGCACTCTGCGGGCTCAACGCACCAGAGAACACACCGTTATTCGTCTGATACCAGTACGAATCAATACTTCCGGGCATTACGTTGTCGAAAGCTTCGAACAAGTTGTAGTGCTTGGTGTTGATGTAGGTGCTCAGATCGGTGAGTAGGGGCTGCGCCTTCGCAAACGCTGCATTCGCTTTGAACGACACATTGTTTGGCAACTGTCCCAGTTCCTGCACGGAGAGTTGTTGTACTTGGGGCGACGTGAGAAACTTGATCAGTTTCACGTCTGCCGCGACATTCTTCGAATTCTTGAAGATGACGTATGAGTTATTCGGTCCACCCGAAAGAGACTTCATGTACTTCGACCCTGAAAGGACTGGCACTGGGAACAATCCAACGTTCTTGCCGAGCCCTTTTGTGATCTGATCGTCATAGTACTGACCGGTGATAGTCATCGCCGCCTTGCCCGCAGCGAACTCAGCAACGCCGGAAGTGTAAGTCAGCGTTGCGGCATTTGAGTTGGTGAGGCCATCCGCGAAGAGTGCGTGCCACGCTGTGTAGGGCTTAATCAATAGCGAAGAATTGAGCGACTGCTTGCCGGTGTACATGTTCAAGACACCGGTGTTGCCGCCAAGCCCCGAGATCAGTGCGTCAAGCGTCCACGCTCCGAAGTACCCTTCCTTCTCACCGAACTCGAAAGGCGTTATGCCCTTTGCCTTCAACTTCTTGGCATCTGCAACCATTGCCTCCCATGTAGTTGGAGGATTGCCCGTGATGCCAGCCTTCGCGAAATCTGCCTTGTTGTAGAAGACGGTGTAGTAGTAACCAGCGCCATATGGAACGGCGTAGATGCTGCCACCAGTCTTGTAACCCTGGGTGACGAACTGCCATCCGCTCAAGGACTTGATGTACGACTGGCCCAGAACCTTGTTGAGCGGCAGAAGGAACTTCGCATTTTGGATGACCTGTCCTCCCACATAGAGCTGACCAATGTCCGGTGTCGTGCCTGCAAGCTCTGACGACTGGAGAAGTGTGTTAAACGCCGTGGAGGAACCGAAAGGCTCTTGGAGGATCTTGACGTGAATATTTGGATTGGCCTTCTCAAAGAGCGCGACACCCTTTGTGAGAAAAGACTTTGAGGCGGGAATGCCCTGCGAACCCGCAGCGAGTGGGTCATTCCAAATCGTGAGATTCGTGACCTTTGAACTTGCTCCTGCTACGCCAGACACAAGTGCCGCCCCAACCAGAACCGAGCTAGCGACCAACATTGGGACCCACCTGCGGTGCCCCAAACTCAAACGACCATCCTCTTTCAAATGAAACATATTGGTCCCCCCTAGGATTTGCTGTTCTAATAATCGGAACTACGTTCCGCTTAGCTTGTCGCACTGTAGGCGAGGTCAAGTCGGATGTCAAGTACTTCTTGTCATTCGGTTTTCTCCTATTTCTAGGGACTCAGTCGAGCGCAGTCCCTTAAATTGCCCTCACGTAATTGAAGACCGCACTTCGCAGACAACGCTCAAAGACGAACTGACATGGAGTATGAGTGACATCCACTTTGGAACTGTCACCTAGCTGCCAAATT
>DAIEHI010000058.1 GCA_027355725.1 Acidimicrobiaceae bacterium | reverse complement strand
TCGGGATCGACACTCTCGAAGGGCGTGTCGAGCACAACCCTGCCACCGAGTCACGACAATGACGTTGGCAAAGGACGTATTCCTGACAGCACGCCGGACGCTGATGTTGACGCCAATCAGCGGCCTCATAGCTGCAAAGTTTTGAAATAGTTCGGTTACGCACTTTTCAATCGGTTCGGTCACACCAATTTGATTGAAGAGGATGATTCGGACTGGGAATTGTGGAGGCTCCAGACCTTGGAAGAGGATGGAGCATGGCAAACAATTCATCGCAGAAGCGATACCCCGATGAGCTGAAGGAGCGGGCCGTCAAGATGGTCCTCGAACTTCGAAGAGAGGACCCGGGCGATCACGGGGTCATTAATCGAGTCGCTCGTCAACTCGGTGTCGGATCTGAGTCGCTGCGCAACTGGGTCAAGAAGGCCGAGATCCAGATGGGCGTTCGTGCCGGCATGACCGACGCAGAACGCGAGGAACTGGCGACGCTGTGCAAGGAGAACCGCGAACTCAAGCGGGCCAACGCGATCCTGCAATCGGCATCGGCTTTCTTCGGGGCGGAGCTCGACCGCCGATCGCAGAAGTAGTCACCTACATCGACGCCCACCGGTCCAACGAGACCGGTGGGTTGACGTGGGGAGTCGAGCCGATCTGTGAGCAACTCCAGGTGGCCCCATCCACCTACTACGCGGCGAAGTCCCGACCGCCCTCGTCACGTTCACGACGCGACGGCGAGATCGGCCCGAGACTCGAAGAGATCTGGCGCTAGAACTACTCCGTCTACGGACGACGAAAATTGACCCGCGCGGCCCAGAACGCCGGTCTCGACGTCGGACGTGATCAAGTACAGCGGCTGATGAAGTGTCAAGGCATCCGCGGAGCGAGCCGAGCGAAGAAGCGTTTCACGACCCATTCGGACCCGAGTGCGCCGCGCGCGGGCGACCTCGTCCAGCGCGAGTTTCACGCCACGGCTCCGAACCAGCTCTGGGTCGCCGACTTCACCTATTGCTCCGCGTGGAGTGGTGTTGTCTACGTGGCCTTCATCACCGACGTCTTCAGCCGTCGCATCGTCGGCTGGAAGGCGGCGCGCGCGATGACCGCGAAACTCGTGGTCGACGCACTCAACATGGCAGCGTGGACTCGTCGGCATCTCACGTTCGACCAGTTGAGGTGTCACACCGACGCAGGAAGTCAATACGTTTCCATTGCCTACACCGACCGACTCGAGGAGTTGGGCGTCACGGCCTCGATCGGCACCGTCGGTGACAGCTTCGATAACGCCATGGCCGAGTCGATGTTCGCGCTCTTCAAGACCGAGTTGTTTCGAAACCCCGCCGTCTTATCGCGCATCGGCGGCCATTGGAAGGGACTCGACGACCTCGAACTCGAGACCACCAAGTGGGTCTCGTGGTTCAACGAGGAGCGAATTCACGGAGAGCTCGACGATCTCACGCCCGCCGCAATCGAGGCGAACTACGCTGACAATTCTCAGGCCACTGCGGCTTGAGAAAATGAAGCGGACGAGCCTCTACGAAACCCAGTCCGAATCACTTCGACTACGTTGAGCAATCTGACTTCCGACGTACACAACGGTCGAGTCGATTCACCTTTATTGAATAAATCATCCTCGACGACGCTGTTTTTAAGTGACTTTCCTATAGCAGCCCAGTCTGTTTCCCCACTTCCGTCCTGAATTGTCCGTTGCATGGTGCTCCTTAGTGAGACGCGAGGAATTCGCCCTCTACCTAAGTAGCCACTGTTTTTCGGGTACTTCGAACGAACACTTTGGGGAAGAACTTCAATATTTCTGCAAAGCCAATATATTTCCCCGATTGGATTATCACTCAGTGGGTCCGTCAGGCCGACTTGGCGCTTCGCGCTCGTCGTCTTCGGACCCCTTGGACTTCTCACGACGAGGATACTGAAAGATGAAGTGTGAGGAACTTAACTATTCGTCTTAACAAGTCGCTCCTCGCATGGCAGATATTCGCAGCCACGTTGGCCAGCTCTGGCCATTAATTGACCAGTTCAGGGTCTGGGCCATAGTTGTCGAGGTAGCTTGGACACCGCGTAGGCCCAGGATGGATCGCGATCGCAATGCTCGGGTACACAATCCCTTAGCAAGCGTCTCAACGACGTGGCGTACGCGAGCGAGAGTGGAGTCTGTTACGACACGAATCGCGACTCCACTGGGTGTGCTTCGCCCACCGTACTCAGCTAAGGGAATGATCGACCTTGATCACGTCGAGGTGGGTCCAACTCTCGAGGGCCTCGATTCCATCAAGGGAGCGGATGCGATCGAGCTCGCTGACCAGTTCGATCTGGGACTTCACGAGCAGAGTCCCAATCGCGTCCCAACGACCCAGTGTCAAACTGAGATAGCTCACCGAGTTCATCGTCTTGATCGCCGCGATCGTTTTTTGCTCGTCGTGCCCACGCACGCGCAGCCCGAACCCGCACATGTGCTGTAGTCCTACCATCCCGGGCGTCACGAGCGCGCTGATCCTCACCACGCCACGATTCATCAAGTGATGGACCCGCCCACGAATCGCCGATGCGGAGAAGTTGGTCGCTCGAGCGATCTCGGCATAACTGACGCGGCCGTCATTCTTCAGGGCTTCGAGGATCTGGCGATCAACGTCATCAATTTCTGTGGGTTGCACGACAATCGGGGGAGCGTAGACGTCCTTGATTCGTTGGGTGTAGAGCGTCGACTCGACGTGCACCACGTCTTCGACGGCAGAGATCGTGTTGATCACCTCTCGCAGAGCGGAAGTGTTCGTCGCACGTGCCTCGGCGACGAGAGCCGCGCGGCCCGTCACGACTGAAACGAGCGGCACCGTCTCCATGTTGGCTATAACATGGCCCACCCTGGAGGCCGAACCCGTGACGGTGATCGAGAGGTGGGCGAAGGCACGAAGTTGTTGGATGCTCGGATGGACAATGCCGACGATGCGTAACGTTCCGCTGTCGATCAGCCGCGATACCCTCGAGCGCACCGCGATCCGCGAAAGTCCCACTGCCTTCGCGAGATCTTCCATGCTCGCTCGTCCGTCACGCTGCAACTCCTCGTACAGACGGGTATCTATGTGGTCCAAGTTCATCGAAGGGCGAGAATTGTTGATATGTCGGTATGGTCAATGCTCTGAGTCCTCGAGAGGTCTACGGGTCGTCCAACGAATGATGATTCGACTGTTTTCCTGTCCATTTCAACACCATACGTCAGTTCAGATGGACGAATGGCGACAAATCATCGGTTGACGGCCAAGAAAATTCCTCATATGCTTTGCCGGACGTTCACGGATGGTTGGACGGGGAATTTTGGGGATGAGTCATGACTAAGAGAGGGCGAGCATCGTCAATTGGTTCATCTTTGGCAATCGTTCGCGAGTACTAGCCATGACATTGCTCGGCATTATGGAAGGCAGCCAGCCCATTTCCCCAGACCGTCTCGTCACGCTCGCGAACTGGCAGGAGCCACCGAGTAACCGTTGGTCCTTTCAACACGTGCGCGAAATCGTCCCCACGGCTCTGATTCGGCGAGGACGAGGACCCCTGTGGCTCTTGGAGCGCGACGAGCGCGATCTCGACAAGCTCACCTTCACCTCTGGTGAGACGCGATGGAATGTCGAGGAGTTCCTCGACGCGAGCGAGACCGACGGTTTTCTCGTCGTGCACCGTGGTCGAATCGTGGTCGAGAAGTACTTCAACAACATGACCGAAGATTCCTCTCACCTCCTTCAGTCGGTCTCGAAGTCGATCACCGGGGCGGTCGCAGGTTGTCTCGTCGGACGAGGAGTACTCGATGTCAACGCACGTCTCGAAACGTTGATACCCGAGCTCGGCGAGACCTCGTTCAGGGGTGCCACCGTCCAACACCTGCTCGACATGCGTACCGGCACCAAGTTCAACGAGGATTACGATGACCTCGAGGCGGACGTTCGCCTTTTCGAACAGGTGTACCAGTGGCGACCGCGCATTGACGCGAGCCTGCCCCAGGACGCTCTGAGCTACTTCGCGACCTTGTCAAACGACGAAGAACACGGCGGCGATTTCCGCTACCGCTCGATTCTCACCAACGTCCTCGCCTGGGTGATCGAGCGGGCTGGCGACGCGCGGTTTCATGAAGTCGTCGCGAGAGAATTGTGGGGACCGATGGGGGCCGAGTTCGACGCCGAAGTCACCCTCGACGGTCAGGGAAACGCTATGGCCGACGGTGGTCTCAGCACCACGCTGCGAGACCTCGGTCGCTTCGGGCTGTTGCAGCTCAACGGCGGCAAGCGTGGCCCCCATGAGGTCATTCCCTCGTCGTGGGTCAATGACACCATTCGTGGGACGGAAGAGGGCAAGGCAGCATTCGCGCATAGTGCGGCATCGCGGGGATTTCCCACCGGTGCTCACTACCGCAATTACTGGTGGGTCTACGATCCTCACGCGCCACTCCTGTTCGGCGCTGGAATCTATGGACAGAACGTCTTCGTTCACGCCCCAAGCCAAACGGTCGTCGCCAAGTTCTCGACCTGGCCCACACCGCTCGATGAGGCCAAGCAGTCGGTGGCTCGCGACGCGACCGTCGCCATCGGTACCTTTCTCGAAGCCCAGCACGCATCGGGACGTTCATGAACACGCATAGCAAGACAGACCGGGTCGTAACAAACAAAGTGCACCCGATGGGTGCTGAAGGGGGTTGCCGTGAATCATCCATTTCGTAGAGGCCCGGGCAAGTACGCCTGGTGGGGAGCGCTCGCTCTCGCAGTTGGGGCATCGGGTATTACGCCAACTGCCGCGTTCGCCTCGGGCGGATCAACTATTCACCTCGTCTCGACGACGCCAGCCGCCAAGGGACCACTCTCATCGATCACGTGGGACCTCCCCGGCGGTGAGCCAACCACCCTCGATTACGTGCAGTCAGCGGATTACTCGCCCGACATCATGGTCTCGAACCTTTGTGACAACCTGCTTCGTCTGACGCCTACGTTCGGCATCGCACCGGGCATTGCGACGGCGTGGAAGTACACCAATGCGACGACCATCGTGTTCACGATTCGCAAGGGTGTGAAGTTCTGGGACGGCCACACCCTGACCGCGAACGACGTTGTCTACAGCATGCTGCGCAATCTGAACCCGAAGGACTCTCCGGTGAACGGATCGTTCTACGCCTCGGTCAAGTCGATCACGGCGACGGGTCCCAACCAGGTGACCGTTGCCTTGTCAAGGCCTGACGAGTTGTTCATCAAGGAGATGGCCACGATCGCCGGTTCAATCGGTGAGGAGGCCTACATGGCCAAGGCGGGCGCCAAGTACGGCACGGCCGCTGGCGGCGTCATGTGCTCGGGACCCTACGAGTTGAAGAAGTGGAATCCTGGCAATGACATCATCCTCCAGGCGAATCCCAACTACTGGGACCCCGCGTACACACCCAAGATCAAGAACATCACCGTCAAGTTCATTGTGAACTCTTCGACCCTGACGAGTGCGCTGCTCTCTGGTGAGATCGCTGGAGCCTACGGCGTGCCCGCGACGAGTTACTCGGAGTTGAAGACCGCGAGCTCGGGCCACCTCTTCTTCGGGCCGAGCCTCTCGATCACTGAATTGGCGCCGACGTCGACCACCGGACCCATTGGCAACGTGAAGATACGCGAGGCACTCTCGCTCGCCCTAGACCGTTCAGCCATCGCCAACGTCGTCTACGACGGAGCGGCCACACCGAACTTGGCGCTCACGCCACCCACTGCGTGGGATCCGGCAGCCACCTCGATCTACAAGGCAGCCAACGCCAAACTCGGACCCACCTCGCCCGACATCGCAACCGCGAAAAAGTTGGTCGCCTCGGTGCCCAATCACTCTGCGCCGATCACACTTGCCCTCCTAGCGGGCGACCAGACCGAACTGGCTCTGGCGACCGCGGTGCAGCAGACGGCGAGCCAGATCGGACTCAACGTGAAGCTCGACCAGATGCAACCGCTGGCCTTTTCGAGCGCGTTCTTCGTGGCGTCGGCCCGCAAGGGTGTTGACATGTTGATCGACTCGGGATACCTCGATGTGCCGGACCCGCTCGACTACACCGGGCTGTGGTTCCCCAAGGGCGCGCTCTTTGACTACACGAACTACAACAACGCAACAGTGAACCGCGACCTCGTCCAGGCCCAGCAGACCTATAACGCTGCGGCGCGCGCCAAGCTCGTCACTGCGGCCCAAGCCATCTACATGAAGGATTACATTGTCATCCCGATGGTGAACCCGACCCAGACGTTGTTCCTCAACAATCAGATCACCGGCGCCCCGGCGTCGTTCGCGTACATCTACGAGCCGTGCTTGGCCAAACTTGGCTCGAGCAAGTAGACCATTGGTGCCCGGGCGCCGCTCGGGCACAAATGGGGTGACGACATGATGCGACTGATTACCCGGCGACTTGTTTCGCTCGTGCTCACACTGTTCGTGGCGAGCATTGCCGTCTACGGCGCGCTCTTTCTCGCGCCGGGTAATCCCGCAACATTGCTCGCGGGCGGTCGCGCAACGCCCGCGGTGCTGCGAGAGATAGAACGACAGATGCACCTCAACCAGCCATTCATCACGCGCTACTGGGAGTGGCTCGTCGGCGTCTTGCACGGGAACCTAGGCCAGTCCTACGTCTATCGGGTTCCGGTGACGACGCTGCTCGCCGGGCGAGTCGAGAACACGATCTTCCTTGTCGTCTATGCATCAATCGTGATCATCTTGGGCGGCGTGATCCTTGGGGTCACCGCGGCGACACGACGACGGGTAAGCCCCATCATCACCGTTGGAACGAGCATCGGTCTCGCCACACCCTCGTTCGTGGCGGCCATCATCTCAATCACCGTGTTCGGCGTTGACCTCAAGTGGTTCCCCGTCTTTGGTGCTGGATCGGGCTTCACCGACCAACTGTGGCACCTCACCCTGCCGGCACTGGCGCTCGCAACTTCATGGCTCGCCTACACCGCGCAGCTCACCAAGGCCGCCGTGCGAGAAGAGTTGTCGCGCGAGCACGTCGAGACCGCACGTAGTCGAGGTATTCGAGCCCGCCACGTGCTTACGCGCCACGTACTTCGAAACGCAATGATCCCTATCACGACGGTGTCGGGTCTCACCGTCGCCGGACTCATCGCCGGCGACGTGGTGGTCGAGCAGGCCTTCGGCGTCAATGGACTTGGATCGTTCCTCGTCCAGGCCGCCCTTCAAAAGGACTTCGCCTCGGTCCAGGCCGTTTCGCTCATCCTGGTAGCAACGTTTGTGGTGATAAATGGCGCCGTCGATCTCTGGAGTCTCGCGCTCGATCCGCGACTGCGCGCTGGAGCCTCCGCATGACCTCGTCACTCGCGTCACGCGGCCCGCTCTCTCGCGTGCGATCTCGACGAAGCGGCTCACGTGTCGACACGGTTGTCGTGGTCACGGGTGCCTTCATCGCGCTGCTCGTGATCACGGCGGTGTTCGCACCGTGGATCGCGCCGAGCGATCCGAACTTCGGCAGCATCCTCAGTTCCAACCAGGGCCCGAGTGCAGCCCACCTCCTTGGCACCGACTCCTTTGGCCGAGACATCCTTTCGCGCCTCATCTACGGAGCACGGCTCAGCCTGCTCGGGCCTGCGCTGATCATCGTGATCTCCACCAGCATCGGGACAGTCCTTGCCATTGCGTGTGCGTGGTTCGGCGGGTGGTTCGATCAGGTGGTCTCACGAGTCGCCGACATCCTCTTTGCGTTCCCCGGGCTCATCCTCGCAATGCTTGCGGTGGCGATGTTCGGACCGGGTCTCGTCGCCCCGGTCATCGCGCTGTCCATTGCCTACACGCCCTATCTCTTGCGGGTGATCCGCTCCGAGGCACTTCGCCAGCGAAACCTCCCCTACGTCGCCGCGTGCTACGTAGGGGGGCTGTCTGCTCGCACAATTTGCACACGTCACATCCTGCCCAACGTCACGCCACTGCTCATTGTTCAGGCGACGCTTTCCTTTGGATACGCGCTCGTGGACCTCGCGGCGGTCTCCTACCTGGGTCTTGGGGTGCAGCCCCCGACTGCGGAGTGGGGCATCATGGTCTCAACGGGTCAGTCATCGATCCTGGCCGGCCACCCCCAGGAGTCACTTTTCGCGGGCGTGATGATCATCGTGACAGTGGTGGCCTTCAATCTCCTCGGCGACCGTTTGGCAGCGCGTCAGAGCACGGGGCAGTCATGAGCGTCCTTGACCTCGAGCACCTCGCGGTCGACCTCCCGGTCGAGGGTCGGCTTCGACGGGTCATCCACGACGTGACCCTCTCAATCGCGCAGGGTGAGGCGGTCGGAGTCGTTGGCGAGTCCGGAGCTGGCAAATCTATGACGTCACGTGCGGTGCTGCGGTTGCTCCCTCATGGTGCCACGGTCGAAGGCGAGGTCCGTTTCGAAGGACGATCAGTGATGGCCATGGACCGCACGGCACTTCGCGACTATCGACTCAGTGACGTCGCCATGATCTTCCAGGATCCGCGAGCCCACATCAACCCTGTTCGCACTGTGGGGGACTTCCTCGTCGAGGCCCTCGTCGAGCGCGGCGATGCGAAGGCCGATGCCCTTCGCGTAGTAACGGCGCTGCTCGGCGTCGTTGGCATCTCGGACCCGCAGCGTCGCGTGAAGCAGTACCCCCACGAACTGTCGGGCGGCATGCTCCAGCGAGTGATGATCGCCTCGGCGCTCGCCATCGAGCCCAAGCTCCTGCTCGCTGATGAACCAACGACCGCGCTCGACGTGACCACCCAGTCCGACGTCATGGTGAGTCTTGACACCCAGCGCCGCGAGCGAGGACTCGCCATGTTGTTCGTGACCCACGACCTCGAGTTGGCGGCGGCGGTCTGTGACCGGATTGCGGTCATGTATGCCGGTTTCCTCGTCGAAGACATCCCCGCCTCCCAACTGCACCGAGGGGTCCAGCATCCCTACACGGCGGGTCTCTTGGCGTCGCGACCAAGTCCGACGGTTCGTGAGCGTCGACTCTTCGCCATCGCGGGACGTCCACTGTCGGCCTACGAGGTCGGCGATGGCTGTGGCTTCGCCTCGCGGTGTGCGTTCGCGAACGATCGCTGTCGAAGCGAGCGGCCCGCCCTGCGTGTGGTCGGTGCGAGCAGGGTCGCGTGCCATCGCTCCGAAGAGCTCAGCGGACAACTCTCGTCGCACAACATCCGAGAGGCGACACATGACTGAGAACGTCCCAGCCCTCGAGGTCATTGGACTTCGAAAGGAGTATCGCGTGCGCGGTGCTGGGTCGACCACGGCCGTCGCGTCCTCGGGCTCGGCGCTGTTGGGCCACCCGTCGAAACGGCGTGCGCCAACGTCACTCGTCGCAGTCGACGACGTCTCGTTCACCGTGGCCCAGGGCCGTTCGCTCGCCGTCGTCGGTGAGTCGGGGTCGGGCAAGACCACCGTCGCACGCATGATCGTTGGACTCGAACGTCCGACCGGCGGGCAGGTTGTTGTGGGCGGGCGCCAACGCTCTTGGAACCAGATGGGTTCGCGCGAGCGCCGCCGCCGGGCGCGTGAGGTTCAAATCGTCTTCCAGGACCCCTATTCCTCGCTCGATCCGCGCATGACGATCCGTGCCTGTCTCGATGAGGTGCTCCGACTTCACTTCGATTGGCCGAGCGAGCGCATCGACGCACGCATCGAGGAACTGCTCGACCAGGTGGGGCTCGACCGGCGACAGGCCGACGGACTGCCCCGGTCGCTCTCGGGCGGGCAGCGCCAGCGAGTAGCCATTGCGCGAGCACTCGCGAGTGAACCGCGAGTGCTCATCTGTGACGAGGCGGTCGCGTCACTCGATGTGTCGATTCAGGCGCAGGTCCTCAATCTCTTGAGCGACATCCGAGAGGCGACCGGCGTCTCCTACCTCTTCATTTCGCACGACCTCGCGGTCGTGCGTCAGGTGAGTGACGACATCGTAGTCATGCGTCGAGGCCAGATGGTCGAGTCAGGTCCGACCGAGCAGATCTTGACTCAACCGGGCGATCCCTACACCCAACGGCTCCTCGCAGCGATACCTCGACCGGGCTGGCATCCGACCTCCAGTCACGACAGCGGGCCAGAGCAGACCCCATCAACGGAGTCCTCGTAACCGGCCAGGGCCGCCCTGTTCATGTGTGTCGGGCGTTCTCGTAAGTGAGAAGTTGCGGACCCTACGCGTGAGAAACGCCGAGGGTTTCGAACATCGCTCTGTCTAACCGCTCAAGGAGGTCGGATCCGTCCGCGTAACCCTATTGACTTGTTGGACGTACGCGGTTGGGACATGGCGCAATAGGTTCGAGAGAGGCAGTTAGGTGGCTGTGAAAAATATTGGTTTCTTGTCATTCGGTCACTGGTCACCCTCGCCGCACTCAGGCACTCGCTCGGCATCGGACGCCTTGTTGCAGTCCATCGAGCTCGCGGTGGCGGCCGAGGAACTGGGTGCCGACGGCGCATACTTTCGGGTTCATCACTTCGCAAACCAGCTTGCATCACCGTTCCCACTCCTCGCCGCCATCGGTGCGAGAACGAGCCGGATCGAAATCGGCACCGCCGTCATCGACATGCGATATGAGAATCCGCTCTATATGGCCGAAGACGCCGGCTCCGCTGATCTCATCTCGGGTGGTCGATTGCAACTCGGTATCAGTCGTGGATCACCTGAACAGGTCATCGAGGGCTATCGCTACTTCGGTTACGTTCCCGCTGAGGGCACCGATCAGTCCGACATGGCCCGCGAGCACACGCGAACGTTCCTGGCGGTGCTGAAGGGTGAAGGTTTCGCCGAACCTAACCCGCGACCGATGTTCGCCAACCCGCCCGGACTGCTTCGAGTCGAGCCTCACTCGAATGGTCTGTGAGAGAGGATCTGGTGGGGCGCAGGGACGCGCAGGACCGCGGAGTGGGCGGCCGAGCAGGGGATGCATCTGATGAGTTCGACGCTCTTGAGCGAAGACACGGGCGTGCCATTCCATCAACTCCAAGCCGAGCAGATCGACCTGTTCCGCGCGGCTTGGACCCGTGCGGGCCACACACGTACACCTCGTGTCTCGGTCAGTCGCAGTATCTTTCCGATCGTCAACGACCTTGACCGTTCGTATTTTGGTGGCGAAGGCAGGTCCGAGGATCAGATCGGCCACATCGACGGCGGCATAGCTCGTTTCGGTAAGACGTACGCCGCGCCGCCTGAGCAACTGATCGATCAATTGGCCAAAGATGAGGCGATTGCCAGCGCCGACACGTTGCTCCTCACGATCCCCAACCAGCTCGGCGTCGACTACTGCTCGCACGTGCTCGAAACTTTGCTGAACGATGTTGCACCAGCGCTGGGTTGGCGTTGAGATGTTCGACGACTCGACCGCCACATGACGTGACAAGTCATCGGGTCTACAACTTCGCCACCGTGGGGTTGGAATTTGGTTTCTAGCTACACCAATTGCTCGGTACCTACGATGCGGGTGCCTTTGACCTGCGTGGCGTCCGATGGAGTCATAGACACCTACTCGCTTCGAGCGTGCACGACGATGAAATAACCTCATGTGGAGACCCTCGCTTAAAGGTATGAATATGTCGAATCACTCGAAGTACGCCTCGAACGAACCTCGGGCACTGTGGATGCAACAGGTGCTCGAGGGCGAGAACGGCGGGGACGCCCCGGCGCTTCAAGGTGATGAGACCCTCGACGTTTGTATCGTCGGAGGAGGACTTACCGGACTCTGGACCGCACTGCAAGTGAAGCGGCTCGAGCCGTCGGTCCGGGTGGGGATTGTCGAGGCCGACATCTGCGGTTCCGGCGCGAGCGGGGCCAATGGCGGTTTCGCCATGACGTGGTGGCCGAAGTTCGGCACTCTCAAGAAGTTGATGAGTACTGACGACGCACTTCGAATCGCCGCGGCGTCTGAGGAGGCGGTCGCTGAGACGGGCCGCTTCTGCGAAGCGAACGGGGGGAGCGGTGACTTCATGGCGTCGGGCTGGTTGTGGACCGCCACCAATACGAGTCAACGAGCCAGTTGGGACGGCGTGGTCGATCAACTCAGCGCTGCGGGAGCCTCGCCGTTTCGTGTCCTCACCCGAGACGAGGCGTTCGAGATGAGCGGGAGCGAACGCCACTTGGGCGGTGTCTTCGAAGCGGGCGTCGCCACGGTCCAACCGGCTGCGCTGGTACGCAGTCTGCGAAGGGCTGCACTCGCGGCGGGCGTATCGATCTGGGAGAAGACGCCGATGCTCAGCTACGAGGCCGGCGCAAAGAACGTGCGCGTGCGGGTGAGCGGGGGAACCATCACGGCGGGTCACGTGGTGCTCGCGACCAATGCCTGGTTGGCGCACTACCCAGAGATCCGACGCCATCTGCTCGTCCTCGGTAGCGACGTCGTGGCGACTGAGTCAGCCCCCGAGAAACTGTCGAAGGTTGGTTGGACGCCGGGTCTCGCGATTTCGGACTCACGGCGACTGGTCCACTATTACCGCCCGACCAAGGATGGGCGAGTCGTCTTTGGCAAGGGTGGCGGCCGTATCGGGTTCTCTGATCACATGAACCGCTCCACGTGGGCGCGGGCGCTTCGAGCACAAGAGGTCACTGCCCAGTTCCGGCGCACCTACCCCACACTCGAGTCGTTGGCGATCACGAACACGTGGTCGGGAGCCGTGGACTACTCGTCAGATTCCATGCCGTTCTTTGGTCACCTTGGCGCAAGTCCACGGGTCCACTTTGGTGCTGGCTTCTCTGGCAATGGCGTCGGCCCTTCGTATCTTGGTGGGAAGATCCTCGCTTCGTTGGCGCTCGAGCGTGATGATGAATGGGCGACGAGCCCCATGATTCGAACGCCCGGGACGCGTCTGCCACCTGAACCGTTTCGTGCGATCGGGGGATGGGCGGTACGCGCTGCACTGCGAGCCAGGGAGCGATCAGAGGACCAGGAGAAGAGGCCCTCTTCGTTGGTTCGTCGCCTGACGCAGCTTGACCCGACGTCGTTCGTTGGGTGATGCGACACGGTCGACAACAGCTCAGTCCGCTCGATGAGTCCTGATGTCGAGGGGTGACGCGCTCCTTGGCCGAGGGCGAGATAGATGAGCGACTGCGAGCAGAGTCACGAAGCGGATCTTCATGCTCGTTCGCTTCGTAGGGCGAGGCGCCGCCACGCGACATAAGGACCGACGCCGTCTTTCTCGAAGATGACGATCGCATTGACCTCGAAGGGATCGAGCGGCATGAGGCCTTCGGCGAGCGAGCGGGCCCGATGGCGCTCTTCGAAGTCGTTGTCGTTGAACCTTGCCAACGTGAGATGGGGTATGTACGCGCCACCCTCGTGCGCTCTGCCTGCATCTCCACCACTTCGCGCGACGGCTTGCACGAGGGCATCATGAAGTCGTTTGATCTCCTTGGAGTGGACCGCGAGATAGAGGACATGGACATCGAAGAAGTGCGGCGCTCCGAGCGCAACCGTAAAAGGCGAACTCTGAGCAACCACTTCGCTTACCGGCGCCAACCACGCGCGGTCGGGCTCAAGTCCGTTTGGGCCGTGCAGAGTGATATGAGGAAGGGGCGCTTCATCACCCGTGAGCACCATGACTTCACGCACACGACTCTTTGTGGGTTCGGGCGGTTCGATCCCTATGAAGTATCTACGCACAATCGAAACCTACATTGGCCTACTTATCATGAATGGCCAATTGCAATCCAGCGTGCAGTGCGTCGTGACGACGTCCTAGAAACATATGAACGCGAGGATCGTGGCGCGATTCACCGACTGGTGTCGCTCGACAGCACTCGGGCGTCATCCCTGATTCGATGACAGTAGGTTCGTCTCGTGAAGATGAATCATCAAGTCATTGACGCGGGCTTTAGGTTGTTGAACCTGGTGCATCGCTCGATCCTGCGCTTGACCGGTTCGCGCCTGGGTGCGCTTCGTCGTCAGTCCTTGGAGAACTGTCATATTGGCTCAAAGCTCGCGTCTCGGGTGATCACTGTGCGCTGTGCAGCGTTACGCACAGCGCTAGGGGCCCACGCGAGGAGTGGGTGACGCTTCAACAGCGACTCCCTGTTCCGTTTGTCTCGTATCATCGAAATGACCGACCTGACGACGTCCGTGCCGTCGGTCGTGTCTCCCTCCCGGCGATCTTCGCTCGAACGAGTGAAGGTGTACGCGAGGTACTCGATCGCGACTCAATTGAAGAATGCGCGGGGTCACCGTGTGCACTTGCTGATGCGATCATGGTGCAACTCAGGTCGTGAACTGTGGTGGTTCTTCGCAGTGTGTGCGTCGTTCCTCTTCGAACTCGAATGGCAAGTTCTTAGCGGAAGTCGATTGCGCGAACGAGCTGACGAGGCTTTTGAATGTGGCGTCACCCTCTCGGCGTCGTCCTTCGGCATTTGCTCGCTCATTCTGCCAATGTTCATTGTTCGGCGTCGCTCGTGCGTCAAATGTGCACCGTGTCGGACGCGCCTTGTTCGATTGAGGAGCGCGACGCGTCACTGTGTTATTCCAAGTCTGCGACTACTGGTCTACTCCGATCCTTCGTCTGCAACGTGCGAGTTATCGGATGAAATGTCGTCATCAATGAGCGATCACCTGGAATACATGACGCCGGTTGGGGTTCATGGAGTGAGACGTATGCCTCGCAATGAAATTGGGACGGACGCACGAGCGTTGTTCATCAAGAGAGATTGAGGTTCTATGAGTGTCCAAGTAGCTAATCGAGGGTCCGTCGCTTCGAGTCGGGCGGCCAACGTCTCACTTGTTGCGCGCAAATTGGCTGTGCCCGGTGCCCTTTGGGGCCTCATGGGAGGCA
>DAIEHI010000024.1 GCA_027355725.1 Acidimicrobiaceae bacterium | reverse complement strand
GACGAGTTTGGGTCAGTGGGTGAAGTGGGCTGGACCGTGTGCCACTGTCGGCGGTAATTTCGCCGTTCCCGTTGCGTATTCGCCAACCTCACTCGTCGATGTCTGCACAATTGGCGGGTTCGGCGGAGACGTCACACCCGGCACACCGAAACAACTGAAGATGAGTACGAATTGGATTTTCACCTCACACGATGGTGGGTTGACCTTCACTCCAACCCACCAGATCGGGGTCGGAATTCCGACCATGTGGATCAACCAGGTTCCCGGTCTCCCCGCGTCGCCCTCTCCAGGCGCCATCTTCGTTGCCAAGTTAATCAACAAGGGTCAGACGTCACCCGAGCATCTCTTCGCGACGAGCGATGGCGGAAGGACCTGGACATCGGTGTACACGGCAAGTCCGCAGACGGCAGCCATTCAACTCGTAACGTTCGCATCGCCACGTCTTGGTGCGGCCATTGTCCAGATCACTTCATCGACGTCATTCCTCATCGTTTCCACTGACGGAGGCAGGACGTGGCGACAATCGGTCTCTACACCCATCAACGCCGCATCACCTCGGGCTCGGACCGCGAGGATCACGAGGTCCTTCCCGGCGTCCATCGAGTAACAGGATCGCGCAAATCTCAGCCACGCTTCCCGCAGCGACAACGATCACCGGCGAAAACACGGTGACGAATTACAACGAATGCTTGAAGAAGTCACTGTTGAAAGGCGCACTCGTCAAGTCAGCGACCGTCACGGCACCTCCTCAGGCCCGACGCCCTCAACGTGGGTGCGTTCGAGCGGTTTTGTACGTGCCTTACGGCCGATTCCCACAGCAGCGCCTACTCTCCGCCACCCAAATCGCCGACCGACGCTCGCCTCTAAGCGATCCAGGTCCGCCGTCACCGCCGTGTTGGGTCCCCAGGTCCCCAACACCATCTCGCTCGGCCGCGAAACTGGGGGGAGGTTCCAGGCATCTGTAATCGCTGGGCCGACCTGCTTGTTGATCGCGCGTCGAACCTCGATGTATACCTTGCCCACGTAGCGACTTTCGGCGAGTACCCAGGCCTGATCACCTGCAAGCCGTTCCTGTAGTTCGTGTCCAATGGCGGCAAGACCTGCCAACGTGGTTGGATTGTCATCGACCCGCCGGCGAACGCGATACGGAAACTCAGTCCACGCCACGAGCGTCCGCACAAGAGCCGAGTACCGGTCGCGCCGACGACTGGCGGTGTCACTCAATCTCGAGATGATCTGCGTCCCAACCGCAGTCGCCAGAGCGATCGTGACCGCGACACCGACGGCGTAGGCGAAACCCGACACAGTTCCGACCATCAGGACGCCTCCAGTAATCGCTGGTCCAGTATCGGGTGAGGTGTGTTGTCGGGTCGTCGCCCGTGCGGCGCATCCTCGACCGGCCAGACTCCCGTACGGCGCCAGAACTCTTCGAACCAGAGATGGCGCTGAAGGATCCGCACAAAGTCGCCCAGCCCCTTTACCCAGCTCCACTTCAGGACCGGCGGGTCGTCGGGGTACCAGAGGCACAATCCGCCGACGAGTTCAGCCAGCGGCACCCGAACTACTCTTTGACCAGGCAGTGCGCTCAACGGTGCGCGCGGGTAAATGTGCCGCCACGGTCGTTTCGGTCCAACGGGTGTCGCAACCGGATCACCCAACCCCGCCACGAGAACGTGTGCCGCCTCGGCGGGGAATCTCAGTCGGTACTCCACTGGAGGAGGTTCAAAATCGACCCTGAACACGGTAAGTCCGCGCTCGCCTGTGACAACGGTGACGTGGCTGCCCACGACATTGGTGTCGCTGCTCAGCCACTGTGCGCACTCCGCGGGTTGGCGAAGCGCGTGCTCACGGGACCCGGCGACGATCATGGCGCCCACGCGCGGGTCGGCGTAGCCCCCGGCGCCTTAGCGCCTGTCACGACCGCCGCGCCCGTTCCAAGTCTCCGGAGAAAGTCGCCCCCCGTTTGCTTGCCGTCACCGAAGAGCGCTCCAAAGACCTCATGCCAAGTCGCGACCGCCTCTTCCTCACGACCATGTTCGTCCAGCATCCACGCTTTCGCCGATTGAGCTTCCGCAGCGACGAAAGCCTGGCGTGCGGCTTCCCGGTCCACTTCGGAGATCTTGTCGGAGAGTCGTTCGACACCTGTAGGTTCGCCGTAACCCGCGCCCAGACCGAGAACCTGCGCGCCGCAGGCGAAGATGCGAGAGACCGCCTCGGCATGGCTGAGGGGCCCGTCGATGCACGCGAAGGCGATTGACTCCACGTGCAGCCCGGGCAGCCTTTCGCCAAGAACACGACGTGCCCAGTCCTTGATGAACCGCACCTGGTGGACGAAGACACCATCACAAGTTTTGTTGCGTTCGGCGACGACCTCGATCAGCTCTCGGGTGTTCGAGCGCTTCCAGGTTTCGCGATCAAGATCCATGATCATGACGTCGGTGGTGCCATCGCCGGCCTCGAAAGCGGGCACAACGTCGAAGCTGAACATGCCCTCACCGAGGTCCATCTGCACCGCGTGCCGGGCGCGGTCAATCGACGAGTTCGTGTAGTACCCCTTTAAGGCGGATTCGACGAGTTCGGCCGCGGCGACTGCTCCCCCCTCGTCCGTGAACAAGTGGTTGTACTGCGGGTGCAGCAGAAAGACCTTGTCAATATCGCGAAGTGGGCTCAGCATGGTCTTTCGCGCGAAGCTGCCCTGCAGAAAGGCGTCAGAAATGATCTTGTCCGCCTTGAGTCGCTCAGTCAGCTCGTTGTGGAACGTCACGGCCCGCAACCGTTCCAACGGATCGAGATTGAGCTCGGCATCGAACTCGGCGAATGCCCGTTCAACGATGGTCGAGGCCCTCCGTGAAGGCGATTGGTTCTGACTGGGAATTCTGACCATGGCGGTCCTTTCAAATTGACCCGCCAATGCGCTACAGTCTCTCTCGTATCTACCAAGGAGACGTACCGCCTCGTGCGGGATGCTTCTTTGAATGAGAGGCCAGCGCCAACTGGCCTCTCATTCGCTTTTCAGGCCCAACGTCAGTCGCCAACTCATGTTGGCACTCCGACGCCGAGGCTGCTAAGTCCCTACTGAGAAACCATTACACCACTGTAATTACACCGCGTCAACTCAGTTTTTCGGGAAAATACATGCTCATTCGCCGGGACCGTCCGGCCACCAAAGGCCTTCGAGTTCGAAAGGCAATCGGCTCCCGGGCTGAACTCACCTTGGTGAGTGCCGTGCGGTCACCTTGGGCAAAAACGTGTGGAGGGGTTAATTCGGCGCTGCCGCACCCCAACGGGCACATGGTGTTGAGGACTTTCGTAAAGGGGGTCTCCAGCTCACGGCCACTCGCCTTATCTGGCAAGGATCCCTGGACTGAGGGGTCAATAATCTCAGCGACGCAGGAAGCAGTTCAGGACAAGGTTATCCCCGGTCCCGAGTTCAACAGGTGACCTTTCGCCGAGGCCCTAAGCCAAACCCTTACGGGAAGCGCGTGCCGAGCACGACACCCGAGGTGAGCGTGCTCGCGATC
>DAIEHI010000022.1 GCA_027355725.1 Acidimicrobiaceae bacterium | reverse complement strand
GCGAGCGATCATCCCGTGGATCTCGGGTCGGTCGGGCAACACGTTTGTCTGTCCGATGCCGCGAAGACCCAGCGCGCGAAGTGTCCCGCGGTGCTTGGGCTTGGTCGCGATCGATGATCGGATCTGGGTCACTTTGAGTTGCATGGGCTAGCCCTCCGTCTTGAACAGGTCACCCTCGCGCTGACGTTCGCGATACGCGCGAAGGGTGCCAGAGGGGATGACGTGGTCGGCTGTCTTGTCACGTGACGCGGCGATCTGCTCGGGGCGACGCAACTGCTTGAGTCCCTCGATGGTCGCGTGCGCCACGTTGATGCCGTTGGAGGAACCGAGCGACTTCGCAATGATGTCCTTCACGCCGGCCATTTCGAGGATGGCGCGTGCGGCACCACCGGCGATGACACCGGTACCGGGAGCGGCAGGCTTCATGAGCACACGGCCCGCACCCGAGGAACCGAGCACCGGGTAGATGATCGTGGTACCGGCAATCGGCACATCGAAGAGGTTCTTGCGGGCTTCTTCGATGCCCTTTTGCACGGCGAGTCCGGCTTCTTTGGCCTTGCCGTATCCAAGACCCACCTTGCCGTTGCGATCACCAATGACCATGAGTGCGGTGAACGAGAAACGACGTCCACCCTTCACGACCTTGGACACGCGGTTGACCTTGATGGTCCGCTCTTCAAACTGTTCTAGGTCGCTCATTAAAACTCCAGTCCGGCGGCGCGCAGCTGGTCAGCAAACGCAGCGACGCGACCGTGGTAGTCAAAGCCCCCGCGGTCAAAGACCACGGCGGTGATGTTGGCGGCTTGGGCGCGCTCAGCGAGCAGCGCGGCCACGGCCTTGGCACCGTCGATGTTGCCACCGCTTGTGCCCTTCAGTGATGCCTCGACCGAGGACGCAGCCGCCAGTGTGCGACCGGCGACGTCATCGATGATCTGGGCCGAGATGTGCTTGTTGGTACGACTCACGGCGACACGCGGACGCTCGGCCGTGCCAGAAAGGCGACGACGGATGCGGTGGTGACGACGCTGGCGTAGTTCACGGGTTGTACGAGCCATTACTTCGCAGCCTTTCCTGCCTTGCGCGCGACTCGTTCACCGAGGTAGCGCACACCCTTGCCCTTGTAGGGCTCGGGCTTACGAATCTTGCGGATCGACGCGGCCACCTGGCCAACGACTTCCTTGTCGGCACCCTTGATGATCACGCGCGTTGGAGCGGGCACCTCGAAGGTGATCCCCTCGGGCGCGGTGAACTTGACGGGGTGCGAGAAACCGAGCGCCAGGTCGAGGGCGTTGGGACCCGCGGCGGCGGCTCGATAGCCAACGCCGATGATCTCGAGTTCCTTCGTCCAGCCCGTGGTGACACCGGTCACCATGTTCGAGACGAGCGTGCGGGTGAGGCCATGTAGCGATCGGTAGATCGTCTCGTCGCTCACGCGCTCGACGTTCAGTACATCGCCTTCTTGGCTGAGGGTGATGCCCTCGGGGATGGTGCGGTCCATGGTGCCGTTTGGACCCTTGACCGTGACCGTTCCGTTCGCCACCGTTACGGTGACCGTTGAAGGCACCGTGATGGGGTTACGACCAATACGAGACATCAGCGAACCTCCTGTGAAATCGTTGGCTGGTTACCAGACATAACACAGCACCTCGCCGCCCAACTTGGCCTTTCGCGCTTCGCGGTCGGTCATGAGACCGTGGCTCGTCGAGACCACGGCCACGCCAACACCACCGAGCACCTTAGGCATCTGGTCGGACTTCTTGTAGATACGTAGACCGGGCTTGGAGACGCGCTTGATTCCAACGATCGTCTTCTTGCGGTCCTCTGAGTACTTGAGCACGATCTCGAGCTGGTTGCCGGGCTTGCCCTCGACCTTGCTCACGTTGAAGCCGGCGATGAAGCCCTCCTTCTCGAGGACCTTGGCCAAGTTCTCCTTCAGTTTCGAGCTGGGCATCTTGACGGTGTCGAATGCGGCGGCATTGGCGTTTCGTATACGCGTCAGCATGTCGGCGATGGGGTCAGTCATTGTCATAGCTGTCCTCCTACCAACTTGCCTTCGTCACGCCCGGCACCTCGCCGGCGTGGACCATCTGGCGAAGACAGATCCGGCACAGGCCGAACTTGCGATACACCGAGCGTGGGCGACCACATCGTTCACAGCGCGTGTACGCGCGCGTCGAGAACTTGGGGGTCTTTTGCTGCTTGATTCGAAGAGATTTCTTCGCCATGACTATCGATTCTCCTGCTTGAAGGGGAAGCCGTAGGCGCGCAGGAATGCGCGTCCTTGCTCATCGGTCTCGGCCGTGGTGACGATTGTGATGTCAAAGCCACGCGGCGCGTCAATCTTGTCGTAGTCGATCTCGGGGAAGATCAGTTGGTCGTTGATACCAAAGGTGTAGTTGCCGTGTCCGTCAAAGGACTTGGCCGACAACCCTCGAAAGTCACGAATACGTGGGATCGCGAGGCTCAACAGTCGGTCAAAGAACTCCCAGGCACGGTCGCCGCGCAGGGTCACCTTGGTACCAATGGGCTGCTCTTCACGAAGCTTGAAGCTCGCAATGGACTTCTTCGCGCGCGTCACGACCGGCTTTTGACCGGTGATGAGTTCGAGGTCACGCTGGGCGCCCTCGAGCAACGACGCCTGTTGGGTCGCGCGCCCGACGCCCGAGTTCAGCACGATCTTGGTGAGACGTGGCACCTGCATGATGTTCGAGAGGCCGAGCTCTTCCTTTAGAGCCGCGCGGATCTCCTGGTCGTAACGGACCTTCAAACGAGGACGAGTAGTGGTGCTCATAGCGCCTCTCCACATTTACGGCAGACGCGCGTCTTGGCGCCGTCTGCGACTTTGAAGCCGGCCTTCGCCGGGCCCTTGTGACCGTCGCACCACAGCGCGACGTTGGACACGTGCAGCGGCATCAACTTGTCGATGATGCCAGCCTGCATCATGCTGCCGGACTGCTTGGTGTGTCGCTTGGCGACGTTGAGGCCGTCAAGGATCACCTTGTTGCTCTGGGGTAGTGCTTCTTCGACCTTGGCGCGCTCTCCACGGAACTTGCCCGCGAGCACCAAGACGTCATCACCCTTACGAATCTTCATTACAGCACCTCCGGCGCCAGGGAAATAATGCGCATGAACTTCTTGTCGCGAAGCTCGCGGCCGACGGGGCCGAAGATTCGCGTCCCGCGGGGCTGGAGTTGATCGTTGATCAGCACCGCGGCGTTCTCATCGAACTTGATGTAGGAACCATCCGGACGACGCTTCTCCTTGGCGGTTCGAACGACGACGCAGCGAACCACGTCACCCTTCTTCACGGCCGCACCGGGGATGGCGTCCTTCACGGTTGCGATAAAGACGTCACCGATCGAGGCGTAGCGACGTCGTGAGCCACCGAGTACTCGGATGCACAGCACTTCTTTCGCACCGCTGTTGTCGGCGACCTTGAGGCGGGACTCTTGTTGAATCATCGAGCACGCTCCACAATCTCGGTCAGGCGCCAGCGCTTGAGCTTGGACAGGGGACGAGTCTCCTGGACGCGCACGCGGTCGCCAATCTTGGCTTCGTTCTTCTCGTCGTGGACGTACAGCTTCTTCGTGCGCTGGACGGTCTTGCCGTAACGGGGGTGACTCACCCGCTCGTTCACCGCAACCACCAACGTCGAAGCCATCTTGTCCGAGACCACAATGCCCTCACGGACCTTGCGAGGGTTCTCGCGGATCGTATCGTTCGTCGAGTCAGTCATGACTACTCACCTTCTCCAACGGCCTCAGCGGCCGAAATCTCTCGCTCGCGCAGGAACGTGGCGAGACGTGCGATGTCGCGACGTACCTCTCCGAGTCGTGCCGAGTTGTCAAGCTGTCCAGTCGCCAATTGAAAGCGCAAGTTGAACAACTCGCGACGCGACTCAGCCAAGCGCTCCACCAATTCGTTGTCGCCCAGGAGACGGAACTCCGCAATGCGTTCTCTCGTCTTGGCCATTAGATGCTCACCTCCGGGGTGCCGTGGGTGCCGGGTCGGACCACGAACTTCGCCTTGATCGGCAACTTCTGAATGGCGCGTTCCATGGCGGCGCGGGCCAATGCCTCATCGACACCACCCAACTCGAACATGATGCGACCAGGCTTCACAACGGCAACCCAGAACTCGGGGTTGCCCTTGCCGGAACCCATGCGGGTCTCTGCGGGCTTTTGGGTGACGGGCTTGTCCGGGAACACCCGAATCCACACCTTGCCACCACGCTTCACGTGACGGGTCATGGCAATACGTGCGGCTTCGATCTGGCGGGCGGTGATCCACCCGTTCTCGAGGGCCTGGATGCCAAAGTCGCCAAACGCGAGCTCAACGCCACCCTTGGCCATACCGGTCATACGACCGCGGTGTTGCTTGCGGTGCTTTACCTTGCGGGGCATCAACATGATTACTCAGCGTCCTTTCGAAAGTGTGGGGTGTCGGTGTGATCTTGGGCCGTGCGGCGCTCGATCTCCTCTTCGACACTCAAACGGCGATCGACCTCGTCACTCGTCGCCAACAACTCAACGGGCTTCACGTCAACAACGGCTTCTTCGACGACCGCCTCCTCGACGCGGCGGCGACCACCACCGGCTCGTACGACTCCCTTGGGCACCGCAGGCGCGGCGCCGACCGGGACGACGTCACCAGCCGCCATGGCGGCCTCGCGAACGATCTTCTCATCGTTGGTCAACTGGTAGGGCAAGATGTCGCCCTTGTAGATCCAGACCTTCACGCCGATGCGACCCGTTGAGGTGCGCGCCTCGCGAAAGCCGTAGTCAATGTCTGCGCGAAGCGTGTGCAGCGGCACGCGGCCCTCGCGGTAGGACTCGCGACGTGACATCTCTGCACCGCCGAGACGGCCGGAAGCCTGGATCTTCACGCCCATGGCGCCGGCCTTTTGCACGGTCTGGATACCACGCTTCATCGCCCGGCGAAACGCCACGCGACGAAGCAATTGGTCACAGATCCCCTGGGCGATGAGCGCCGCGTCGAGTTCGGGCTGCTTGATCTCTTGAATGTTGAGAGAGATCTTGTTCTTCTGGCCCGTGATCTTCTCGAGGTCCTTCTTCAGACGTTCGGCCTCGGCGCCACGGCGACCGATGACGATGCCCGGTCGTGCGGTGTGGATGTCAACGCGGATGCGGTCCGAGTTGCGCTCGATCTCGATGCGACTGACCGCAGCACTCTCGAGCTGCTTGGTCAGGTAGTCGCGAATCTTCCAGTCCTCGATGACGAGGTCCTTGTAGCCGCGCTCCTTGAACCAGCGCGACTTCCAGTCCGTCGTGATGCCGAGGCGGAAACCGTAGGGGTTTACCTTCTGACCC
>DAIEHI010000007.1 GCA_027355725.1 Acidimicrobiaceae bacterium | reverse complement strand
CGTCAGATGGTGACCATTGTGATCAACTCCTCAGGCGCGTCCAACGCAGATCTATCGAGGGTCGAGTAGTACGCCTACTTCGTCTCCTTGGGCGGTACCCGTCGTCATCGCCCGCCCTTCCACTCGAGCTTCGCTCGTGTTAACTTTCGGCTAAGTGTCCGAAGGGCCATTTGGTGGGTTTTAACGGGTTGCGTTGTTTCAACCACCTAGTTGACTGAACTACAAATGAACTGGAGTTGGCGATGAAGCAAATGAAATGGACCTCAAAGGGTTTCCTGTTGACTACCGTAGGCGTGTTGATCGCCGCGGGTGGCGTCGCCGTTGCATCAGCCAGCACAGGGAGACTCTCAACGTGCGTAGCGAAAAATGGAGCACTCTCAATATTCCGCAATGGCCATTGCCCAGCCGGTACGCGCCACGTCATCGTACCAGTACCCGTACCCGTTACCAGGGGTCCCATTGGGCTAACCGGACCCACTGGACCAGCGGGACCCATTGGGCTCACGGGACCCGCTGGACCAGCGGGACCCATTGGGCTCACCGGACCCACTGGACCAGCGGGACCCATTGGCGCGACGGGCTCATTCGGAGGCGGCGCGCTCTCCGCCACCACGGGCACCTTTAGCGGTGCGGTCTCGACGGGTGCGCTCACCACCGTTGGCAACTCGACCATCACGGGTACCCTCACCGGCTTGACCGGCCTCGCTTCAACCACCGGCACCTTTAGCAGTGCGGTCTCGACGGGTGCGCTCTCCGCCACTACGGGCACCTTTAGCGGTGCGCTCTCCGCCGGTAGCAACTCGACCATCACGGGTACGCTCACCGGCTTGACCGGCCTCGCATCAACCACGGGCTCCTTTAGCGGGCTCCTGATTGCAAGTGGCGGGATAGCAACCGCTCCTTCAGCGCCCGCATCAGCGACGTGGTTGACCACGTCCGGATCCGGCGCACTTGTCAACCCAACGATGAACTCAGTCGCCTACGTCTCTGGGGGTACGGTCACTGCGATCGCGGTCGACGGCACGACTACCGGTCTTACGAGTGGCACGATTTACGTACCGGCGGGTCAAGACCTCGCTATTACGTACTCGGTGGCACCGACGGTCGTTACGCAAAATTTCTGATGGACGTTCGGGTCGGAAGAAGCGCCTGCTACTTCTGTCAACGAGGCGCATCCTCGTCTCGAAGTAGGCGGAACCACCTCATCGGAGCGGTAACGTTGGCGTCACCGCTCCGATAGATCAAGCACTCTACTTTTTGGACAACGTAGTACCCAGGGTTGGCGGATTGTTGATCGCAAGTAGCGGACAGTTCAACGAGCAAGTTGTTAGGTGCTGGACCGATGGAGCCGACGAGGTTGTTCTGTCGCCCCCGCCTTCCAACTCACAAAGGATTATTCTCCGTGACATTCGAAACAGAAAACCCGCAATCGGATCACGCTCGTGGAGTTCTCATCTCGTTCAAGTTCTTGAAGATTGCGTCGTTCGTCGTGATTCTCGTCGCCGCTGGAATGGCCGTATGGTACGTCGCTAATCAGTCTCCTTCGGGTTCCACGTCGAAGAAGCCCACTTCGGCGGTGGTGAAGACGATCCACCTCACTTACTCGAGTGCCTGGACGGCGGTGTCGGCGAAAACTGTTAGAGGCGCTCCGTCCGACTCAATCATTGTTCTCCAGCGAAAGGATAAGTCGGGCGTTCTGGTCGTTTTCCCCGGCGGCAAAGCAGTCGCTCTCGACACCGCTACTTCCAGAAAAATCAGCCTAGAACTCGCCAGACAATACGCCGATTATGAATTCCTCCGCGCGGCCGTCGTGCATTTGAAGGCGGGGAAGGCGCTCTTCTTCACCTACCTTCGCAAACAACAGGGCGACCTCCACACGATAACGATTCTCCCAGTGGGCAAGGAGAGTTTCATCATCGAGACAGCCTCACCACTCTCGAACACCGAAGTGCGAAGTGAAATTGGCACGATCTTAAGTTCCGCGACTATTTCCTCGACTTCGTAAAGAAACGGCCGAGTCTCGCGTTCAAGCCAAGAACTTGGAGTAACTCTCGAATGACGTCGTGTAACCGAGAGTTTTGTCGAGTCGACCCAGTTGGCTCGTGGTGTCACCAACTACAACGAGAAGGGCGAAGGTCGGAGCCGTTTGTGGTCCCTCTGGGACACCATTGCGAACAACCGTTGCACAGCGACCCAGCGACTTCCTCCTCGTGGTCGATGAGACGCACAAGGGAACGAAGACACAGACCAACGACAACAGGACGATCATCGTCTCACTCACCGACCGCGCAGGTGGCTCACTACTTTCTGCACCAGTGACAGTTGGCATCGCTGCCACACCCGACAGCTTCATCAAGGCGATGTCAGCCTGAACGACCAGCCAGGTCCAGGTTGACCCTGCCCGAGCGCAGGCCTCTGGCCCCGTCGAGGACAAGATCGCGGGCTCAACCACCCAACGGAAACGCGGTCCGGAGCCCTCACCCTCCTGCGATGGCAGTTGACGAGCGGAAGGACTGCACAAAGTCGTGGACGCGATATGCGGACGAGCAGGATAAGCCCCTGGTCGAACCCATCCTTGTTGTCCAGGTGAAAGTGGTGCGAGCAAGAGGGACTTCGTAGCGATTCTCGCTGTGCTCAAGTCGAACTGGAATGTGCTCGCCGGACCGGCGGTCGCTCACGCGTTCCAGTTGCACACGGTGTTCAACATCAACGGGCGGGCCGTGCGCTACGTCGCTCCAGAGAACATCCGGGACGACGGCCGTGTCAACGTGGCCGCCCTCGACTCGGCTGGGTCACCGACCTTCGTCGGCCGTGACCACGCACGGCCCAGGACCGGGAGTCTCCTTCGTAAGGATGAGGGTCGTCCCCGATGCAACCCAGGGTGACGTTTTCTAGGCTCGCGGCGCCGCGGGTAACGACGACAACCGCTGAGGGCGGAGGCTGCGCAGGTCGCGTGGCGAGCGAGGTGACTGATGACACTTGCCTGCAAGGTATCGGGGGAGTTCGCCCAGATGGTCACGTGCCAGCTGGACGTCGGACAGTCACTGTTCGCCGACGCCACCAAGTTCCGGTGGAAGACGACCAACGTCACCCTGGAGACCCGTCTTACGACCCCGGGCGGCAAGGCCGACGCGGCGCGTCAGCAGGCCCAATCGGGTGGCGGATTCTTGAAGTCGGCCCTGGCGACCGCCACCGAAGTGGGCAAGCGCGCCCTGGCCGGCCAGAGCCTCGCCTTCCAATGGTTCGCCCCAACGGGCGGGTCGGGTCTCGTCTCGCTGGCCGGCGAACTCCCCGGTCAGCTGCGAGTACTCGAACTCGATCCGTCCATGGGCTGGCGCGCGGAGAGCCGCGCCTTCATCTGCGCCGAGGCGAGCGTCGCCTACGACATCGATTTCACAGGATTTCAGCTCGGCCGGCGCTCAAAGGAGGGGCTGATCTTCGAGCACTTCACCGGTTCGGGCACGCTCATCATTGGTGGCGGCGGCAGTCTCATTGAGTTGAACCCGTCCTCGTACGGTGGCAAGATCGCCGTGCACGGCGGCGCGGTGGTCGGATTCGCGGACTCGGTGACCTTCGGGGTCGAACGAGTCGGCGCGCTCAACGCGCAGACGGCGATGAGCGCGGTCTTCGGGGGTCAGGGGCTCAACCTCGTGACACTGAGCGGCGACGGTCCGGTCCTGTTGCAGTCGACGCTGCACCGCGAATTCGAATCCGAGGAGCACGGCGACGAGCGGGCGAGCAACCCGCTACGCGACGGATTCCTCGGACGGCTCTGATACACCGAGGAGGACCATGCCACTGTTTGACAAGGTGAAGGCCCAGGCGAGCCAACTCGCCCAAAAGGCGCAGGAGGCCGGCAAGGTCGGCCAGGCGAAGATGGAGGATGCCTCGGCGCGCCGGCGAGCGGACGGTCTGCTGCGCGAGCTCGGCGTCGCGGCGTACGCCGAGCGATCGGGAGGGCCCACCGATGACACGCGTCGCGAGATCGAACGGCTCGTGG
>DAIEHI010000002.1 GCA_027355725.1 Acidimicrobiaceae bacterium | reverse complement strand
CCGACGATGACCACGTCGTACACGGACATCGACGCGGAACGTTGGAGTCCGAGCTTGTCAGCGAGTTCATCGTTACCGGGTTCGGCCAAGTGTGTGCCGTCGGGGAACACGATGGTGGGAATTGTGCGGCTACCACCATTGATCTGCTCAACCACGGCGACTGCGTCGGGCGTGGTTTCCAGATCGATCCACTCATAAGGTACGCGTTGCTCGCCGAGAAAGGCCTTGGCGCGACGACAGTCCGGACACCAGTTCGCACCGTAGACCTTGATGGGTTCATTCACTGCGTCCACTCGTTCTCCTCAGTATCCCGCGACGATTCGACGATGAAATCGGTACTTCGACCATCCTTCGTAATCAATTGGTCCATCGAGTGTTCGCTGGCCTTGCGGCCCACGAATTCGGGTGACCATTTCGTCATAGTAACGAAACCCAACATGATGGTGGAATATTCCACCGAGGTGGCTGTTTCCTGAGCGTGGAGACCATCTGCAATGTCTAAGGCCGCTCCTCCTTTCAAGGTGGGGTGCTCGACGCGGGCTTTCCGGTAGTGGTCGACTATTGGGCGAGTCGGTCTGGTCGTCGAGGTCGCAGTTCGGAATAGAGTTCGCGAACGATGGGTTACACACACCATGGACACTGAACTCGTCATCATCGGCGGTGGCGCAGCAGGTCTTGCCGCGGCTCGAGCGGCACGGCGTCGAGGTGCGAGTGTCACGCTCGTGAACGACGGACCCCTCGGCGGAGACTGCACGTTCACGGGGTGCGTGCCTTCGAAGACGCTGTTGAGTGGCGCGCTGGGAAAACTCTCCTTCACTGACGCCATGGCGAACGTTGCGGCGGTGATTGGGTCGATTTCCAAGGGTGAGAGTGAGGATGTCCTTCGAGCAGAAGGTGTGGACGTCATCAGGGCGCGTGCGACGTTCTCCACTGCGTCGACGTTGGACGTAGGCGGTGCGTGCTTGCGTTCGAAACGATTCATCATCGCGACGGGCGCCGAGCCGTTGGTGCCACCGATCAGCGGACTCGATCCACACTCGGTGTTGACGAATGAAAACATCTTCCTCCAGACGACGCTGCCCTCACGACTAGTCGTCTTGGGCGGCGGACCAATCGGCGTTGAGATGGCCGAGGCATTCGCACGCCTCGGCAGCCACGTGACGATCGTTGAGGCTGCGGACCGGCTACTGCCGCGAGAAGAGCCCGAAGCGAGTACGGTAATCGCTCATTATCTCGAGTCCCTTGGCGTGCGGTTACTGGTCGCGACGACGTGTGTCAAGGTTTCCCACGCCACATCGACATCACGACTCGATTTCGACTCCGACCCATCACTCGAGTGCGACGCGCTGCTGGTTGCGGTTGGACGGCGACCCTCGAGTAGGGGACTCGGACTCGAGAGGGCCGGCGTGTTGGTAGATGAACGTCGATTCGTCAAGGTGAACGAGAGGCTTCGTACGAACATCGGTGGCATCTACGCGGCGGGTGACGTCGCGCAGTCGCTTCAGTTCACCCACGTCGCCGACGAGACTGGACGGATCGCCGCGGGCAATGCCCTTTCTCGGATTCCCGTGCGTCGATTCAAGCCGCAATGCATACCTATGGTGACGTACACCGGACTGGAAGTGGCCAGAGTTGGCGTCACCGAGCAGAACGCCGCGAGCGGCGCTCGGGTCGCGTACCTGCCAATGACGGAGTTCGATCGCGCCGCGATGTCGGGCGAAAGGCGTGGATTCGTCAAGATCATTGTTGGACCGCGTCGCTTCAGCGGCAACTTGGCCGGCGGTTCGATCCTTGGCGCAACGATCGTGGCGCCGCGGGCGGGTGAGATGATCCACGAGATCGTCCTCGCCATGCGCGCGGGCTTGTTCAGCGCCCGCCTCGCCACCGCGACGCACGCCTATCCATCCTGGTCCACGGCGGTACAGATGACCGCCGCCCAGTTCTTTGGTGAATTCGCCGGCCGCCAGGCCCGTGTCGCTAAAACAATGGAATAGTGACGAGTCAACGAGTGTTTACCAAGTGATGGAGCCAGAACCCAATGTCCACGGTCGCAGCAGCGCCGTCTCTGACGACGAGGCGTTTCAGCGCTATGTCGTACCAGAACTTGCGACGTTGTTGCGGGTGGCGCGGTCACTGACTCACAATCCTCACGATGCCGAAGACTTGGTACAGGACACGATTCTTCGCGCCTACAAGGCAATGTCGAGTTTCGACGGTGCGCACGCGCGTGCGTGGCTCTTTACAATTCTGCGTAACACTCACATCAATCGCAACCGTCGCAGACGTCCCGATCTCTTCGACGACGCCCACGACGCAGAATTGGTGCCAGAGCTTCGTAGGTCTGATCCGGCCGAGCTCGCTGAACAGGCGGCCTTTCGCGACGCGGTCGTTGCGGCAGTGGCGACATTGCCCGACAAGATGCGTGTCGTCGTTGAATTGGTCGATCTCGAAATGTGCACCTACGCCGAGGTGGCGATGGTGCTCGATATACCGATCGGCACGGTCATGAGTCGGCTTCACCGAGGGCGACGTCACATCAAAGAGCAGCTCATAGCGAGCGGTCGGGTACCAGGGAAAGCGAGTTCACGGTGAAGGTGCTTCGAGGAATGAGAGACAATCTTCGTGAGATGCGGACGTGTCACGAGTTGGGCCAGTGGCTGCAGCACTACTTAGACGGTGAATTAGAGACACCGCTCACCTCACAGGTCGAGGACCACTTGAAGACCTGCGTAAGGTGTGGCTTGGAGATCGATACGTACACGAGGATCAAGTCGGCGTTGCACGACGCGGCGGGGCATTCTCCGGCCTTGATCGATGACGAGATTGCGTTGCAACGTCTGCGGCGCTTTGCCAATGAGTTGGCGGGCGATCACGGCGCGAACGGGTAGGGTGACGAGCAAACGTGCAACCGAACCACGGCACTTTTACAGCTCCGCGCTGGTGGAGACGACTCGACGAGTTGACGAGGCCCGTTGACGCCAAGACAACTGACGCACTCGCTCAACGCTGGCGCGAACTGCCAGAGTCGGTTCGTACGCTGGGACAGGTGCTCGGTCGATTCGGCGTTGGTTGCGAAGGAACTCACGGGGTCTTCCCGAAGTGTGATTTCGCATGCACCCCTTGCTACCACTCGGCTGATGCCAACAAGGTACGAATCGACGGTCCCCATACACTGGCCCAGATTGAGTCTCAGATGTCCTACCTGGAGCAGTCTCGTGGCTCGCACGCCCACGCACAATTGATCGGCGGGGAGGTGTCGCTGTTGAGCGGCGAAGACCATGCCGCGGCGCTCGAAATCATGCGTCGTCATGGTCGTGAACCAATGAGTTTCAGCCACGGTGACTTCGACTACGAATACCTGGAAGAACTAGCCGTTGATGCGAACGGTAAACGACGATTCAAGAAGCTCTCGTTTGCGGTGCACATCGACTCCACGATGAAGGGACGACGCGGCATGCGACGAGCCCTTGATGAAGCGTCACTTGATCCGTACCGACGGCGCGTCGCGGCGATGTTCCAGCGCCTGCGTCGAGAACACGGGGTCAAATATTTTCTCGCCCACAACGTGACGGTCACACCGTCGAACGTCGATCAGATACCTGAAGTGATACGCGCTGCGCGCGGTCTCGGGTACGGCATGTTCTCGTTTCAACCAGCAGCCTTCGTGGGAGATGAGCGACGCTGGCGCGACGACTACGAGAACCTCGAGGCCGATCGGGTGTGGTCCATGATCGAATTGGGTGCGGGAGCGCGACTGCCCTACGAAGTGCTCCAGGTCGGTGATACTCGTTGTAATCGCACGGCGTGGGGCTTTTACGTGGGAGAACGATGGTTCAGTTTCTTCAATGACGAGGACCCGAAGGACCTCGCCGCGCGCGACGCGCTTCTGGAGCATCTTGGTGGCGTACACTTCAACGCCCCCGCCCATCTCTTGGTGCTTCGACTCGGTCGGGTAGCCCTTCGCCGACCTTCTTTGATCCCAATGGCGCTTGGATGGCTTCAGCGCACAGTGCGCCGCAGTGGCGGGCTCGTTCGCCTGATGAGCGAGCGTCCGGTACCGGTTACCTTTGTGATGCACCGATTCATGCACGCGGCCGACGTGAAACCCGCTTGGGAGCTTCTCGAGCGAGGCGTGATGAGTGAGGATCCAAGAATCCTTGAGACCCAAGAACGGCTCCTCGCGTGTTCCTACGCCATGGCGCATCCCGAGACGGGAACTTTGGTACCCGCCTGCGTACAGCACGGGGTGCTCGATGCCGATGAGAACGCCGCTCTCGCGACGCTGCTGCCGATTCCGCGACGCCGGACGTTCTCTGCAGAGATCGGAAACTGAAGTGTTCGATCGTCGCGCGCGAGAACTCTGCCAGCCCGTCCTGATCGGCGCAAGTGGCCAGTTGTCCCGGCTCGGCGTGCGCGCCAATACTCTCACGGGAATTGGCTGGCTGGCGGGGGTCGGTGCGTGTGTCGCCGTGGGCTTTCGATTATGGACGCTCGCCCTGCTGGCGTGGCTTCTCAACAGGTTCATCGATGGACTTGATGGCGCGTTGGCTCGACGACGTGGCGTGACCGATCTTGGAGGTTATCTCGACCTGCTCTGCGATTTCAGTGTCTACGCCGGCTTCGTTGTGGCGCTCGCGATCGCTCTACCGGCGACACGGCTCGCCAGCGTCACTCTGCTCTTTAGCTACTACCTTTCGGGGACCGCGCTGCTCGCCGCATCTGCGTTGCTCGATCGTCGCGGCATTGGACGCGTCGACGATCGCTCGATCAGTCTGCTCGGTGGTGTTGCAGAGGGTCTCGAGACGATGGTTGCCTACGTCGCCATTCTGATTGCGCCATCGAGCGCGCAATGGGTGGAGTGGACCTTCACCTTCATGGTGCTCTTGACGGTCGTTCAGCGAGTGGTGTGGACGCGTCGAGTTTTGAGGGGCGCGATGACGTCTGTTCGGCCCGACGACACTCAACGAGTGGTGGCTCCGTGAGGCGTGCGGCGTGAATGAATTGTCTAATGAGGCGTGGTCGGGCTATCTCTCGAGTTTCCATCGAATGCACCCGGGGATCACTGAGGATGTGCTCTCGGGGTCGCGTTCGCGTCAAGGACTCACGCCTTATACCTGGATCACCGCCCCGATTCCTCTCGGTACGCGGGTACTGGATCTGGCCTGCGGGAGTGGGCCCGGCCTTCGTAGCCGCCCAGGGGAACCCTGGATTGGACTCGATCACTCGACGAGTGAGCTCGCCAGGGCGCGAAGGTCGGGAACCGTCAATGTACTTGAGGGTGACGCAACGGCGCTGCCCTTTGAGGACGGGTCCTTTGACGGCGTCATCTGCTCGATGGCACTGATGCTTTTTCAACCCCTTGAACGAGCCCTCGCTGAGGTGCGCCGAGTGCTCGTTCGCGATGGTTTGTTCGTCGCGACGGTGCCGGGACGGCGTCCCTTACGCGTACGTGACGTCGCGCGCTATTCGCATCTCATCAGTCGACTCGGGCGACGTTACCTGAGCTATCCCAATACGAAAGCCCTGTCACACGCGCCAACGCTCCTTGGCGGGCACGGCTTCGAGCTCATCGAAGACGTACGTTCGAGGTTCGACTTCCCGATCAGCTCACCCGAGGCGGCAGCCACTTTTGTTCGCTCGCTCTACCTACCTGATGTCACAGAGGCGACATTGGTTCGCGGTGAGCAGCTCGCCGCGCGGTGGGTCGGCACGTCGATCGGCATACCGCTTCGACGAATAACGCTGGTGCGAAGATGACCCGCGTTGTCGAGCGGTCACTTCTGGCAGATGACTGGGCGTGGCGCGTGACTCCACGTGCGCGTGGGTGGTGAATGATGGGTCACTCCAGTCGTCGCGTGCGAGATAGTTCGACGTCAGAGTCGTACCCGCTCGATGTCTCGAACGCGTACTCATCGGACCTCGAAGCGGGCCGTCTTCGAGCGGGTCGGTTGCGTTTCTTTCGAGTCATAGCGGAGTCCGTTGGTATTCAGGGTCCCACCGGGGGCGTCGTGATAACGGCGGCGATCCTGGCCGGCATCGTTGGAGGCGGGACTGCCCTCGTCCAGGTGATCGCGGCGCTCGCCATGGGATTCGTTGCATACGCCTTCGTTGTCTTCACTCGCGCGTTCAATAGTGCGGGCTCGGTATACGGCTTCACGGGTGCGGCCGTCGGGCCGCGGTTCGGGTTCCTCTCGGTGTGGGCACTCACGCTCGTCTACGTGAACTTCGCTGGTGGGGTCTACGCGAGCACAGCCGACGAGGCCCAACCCGCGTTTGGGTCACTCGGTATCCATTGGCCGTGGCCCGTCTATGCCATTACCGTCTTCGTGCTCGTGACCATTTTGGCGTTTCTCGACATCAAGATCTCGTCGGCGATCATCCTCGTGGTCGAGGGGGTGTCGATACTGCTCGTGGTCATCGCGGCGCTCGTCATCACGATTAAGGGTGGGTACCACCACCACGCCTTGAGCTCGGCACCTTTTCGAGCGACGGGACTTTCGGGCTCGGCTCTCGGGCTCGGAACCGTGTACGCCTTCTCAGTCTTTTCGGGCTTCGAAGGTGCCGCCACGCTCGGAGAAGAAGCGCACCAACCACGGCACACCATTCCCCGGGCTATCTGGATCTCGCTCGCCGCTGTCGGCGTGTATGAAGTCCTGATCTCGGCGGTGATACAGAACGCCTTTCCGAGTGTGAAGGCGCTCTCGCTCTCGGCGGTGCCGCTCGTGAGTGCGACGAATCATTTCGTCACGCCATGGTTTGGCGATCTCATCAACTGGGGCGCAGTACTCAGCTCCTTCGGCGCAGCGCTGGCGTTGATGGTGGGCGCGAGTCGAATGGTCTTCGCGCTCGGGCGCGACGGGTTCGGTCCGCGGATACTCAAGCGAACAAGCCCAATGTCGGGCGCGCCCACCGGATCTATTGGACTGGTAGCGAGCGTGAGCTTCGTCCTGTTGTTCGGCTTCTTCTGGGAGCCCCAGGCAACGACGGCTGTGGCGGTGATTCTCACCTACGGCGCCGACCTGATAATCGCGGCTTACTTCCTCGCCGTTGTCGCCGCACTTGTGCTGGTCATTCGCACGAAGATGCCATGGTACCGAGGGGCCATTCTTAGCGTTGGCGTGCTGGTGCTCGGGTATGTGGCGAAAGAGACTTTCATACCCTTTCCGACGGGACCTTATCGTTGGGATCTGCTCGCCGCCGTGGCTTCCTTGGTGATCGGTGTTCTCTTGCCGATCATGTCACCACGGCTGCGACACGGGATCACTTCGTCGCCACTTCTTCGCGTTGGCTCAAAGGCGCTGCTCGGGCCGGTCGCTGAAGAGAATCTGGAAGCTGAGAGAGTTGGGGCATAGACCGTGGATGACGCGCTCTACGAGGGGGACACGCGCCCAACTCAAAGGAGTGGGTGTGTCGTCAATGGAACTGTGTGGCCGGATCTCGTCGAGCTGATTTGTGTCTATGACGCTTCGTCGTCAGTCCTTGGAGAACTGTCATATTGGCTCAAAGCTCGCGTCTCGGGTGATCACTGTGCGCTGTGCAGCGTTACGCACAGCGCCAGGGGCCCACGCGAGGAGTGGGTGACGCTTCAACAGCGACTCCCTGTTCCGATTGTCTCGTATCATCGAAATGACCGACCTGACGACGTCCGTGCCGTCGGTCGTGTCTCCCTCCCGGCGATCTTCGCTCGAACGAGTGAAGGTGTGCGCGAGGTACTCGATCGCGACTCGATTGAAGAATGCGCGGGGTCACCGTGTGCACTTGCTGACGCGATCATGGTGCAACTCAGGTCGTGAACTGTAGTGGTTCCTCGCAGTTCGTGCGTCGTTCCTCTTCGAACTCGAATGGCTAGTTCTTAGCGGAAGTCGATTGCGCGAACGAGCTGACGAAGCTTTTGAATGTGGCGTCACCCTCCCGGCGTCGTCCTTCGGCCCTTGCTCGCTCATTCTGCCAATGCTCATTGTTCGGCGTCGCTCGCGCGTCAAATGTGCACCGCGTCGGACGCGCCTTGTTCGATTGAGGAGTGCGACGCCGCACTGTGTTATTCCAAGTCTGCGAGTACTGGTCTACTCCGATCCTTCGTCTGCAACGTGCGAGTTATCGGATGAAATGTCGTCATCAATGAGCGATCACCTGGAATACATGACGCCGGTTGGGGTTCATTGAGTGAGGCGTATGCCTCGCAATGAAATTGGAACTGACGCACGAGCGCTGTTCATCAAGAGAGATTGAGGTTCTATGAGTGTCCAAGTAGCTAATCGAGGGTCCGTCGCTTCGAGTCGGGCGGCCAACGTCTCACTTGTTGCGCGCAAATTGGCTGTGCCCGGTGCCCTTTGGGGCCTCATGGGAGGCA
>DAIEHI010000211.1 GCA_027355725.1 Acidimicrobiaceae bacterium | reverse complement strand
GTCTCTGAGGGTTCGATCGTCCCAGAAAATCTGTTAGATCACAGTCGTGTCGAAGGCGGTGTCGAAGGGCCGACCTGCACAATCTCCGAGTGGCGAATCGACAAGTGGAAGTTGATGGATAGCCTCAACAAAGACGACAGTGGTCAGCCGTGATCGAGACGTGAGGACAACTCCTGCAGTTTTGTTGATACGTGAATTAGCGAATCGACGTCGTCGCGGTTGTAGTCGCAGAGTCGATCTTTGATCCGCTGATCGTGTGATGCGCAGTATTCAAGGTAGAGCCCAACGGCTTGTAACCCATCCATGCCAGCGCTGACCCTGGGGAAACCGAAATATTCCCCGACCGCCTTTATGCTTAGGTCGGGAATCGGGAGACGAATGTTACGTTTCACCCAAAGATAGAGATCGACGTGAAGTCTCGAATCTATTCGCAAAGTATCTGACAATCCGTGATCTTGGGCGACCTTGCGAAGTTTTGGAATGTCCGCGCTGTTGCCGTTCCACGTGACAAGTGGAACGTCTTGATGAAGATCAAGAAAGTTCGCAAGTTCGGAGATATTTGCCCTTTCTTCATGGCTGGAGTTCGCCCAAAGCGCAATGCTCTGTCCGTGGCCATGAGAAAGTATCCACTGGTGGCCAGTTGAGGTCCCCGCTGGTGGCCATGAAAAGTCCCCGCTGGTGGCCACGAGAAGTCCTCACCCCTTATTGAGCATCCAAGAGAAGTGCCCCCTGGCCGGTGACGGTGGTGGTTGCGAATCAACCCCGCACCAACCAGGAGACACCTTCAATGAAATCAGTTAGGGAACGCATGGACATCATTTCTGCTTATCGAGAGGTCGGCTCTTATCGGGGAGCCGCCGAGATCTGCGCCACCACGGCCAAGACCGTCAAACGTGTGGTCGAAGCGGCGCAGCGCACCGATACCGACTCACCCACGCCACACAACTACGACTCCGTCACCGAACTCGTGGCCCAACGGGTCGAAAAGACTAAGGGTCGCATCACCGCCAAGCGTCTTCTGCCCGCGGCGAGGGCCGCAGGCTACACCGGCTCGGACCGGAACTTCCGTCGTTTGGTCGCCGACGAGAAGCGCAACTGGCGCATCGATCACCACCGCGGTCGGCGACCCGGCGTGTGGGAACCCGGTGACGTGCTGGCCATTGACTGGGGAGTGATCGGCTCTCTGCACGTGTTCTGCGCGGTCTTGGCCTGGAGTCGGGTGCGCTTCATCTACTTCGCCGACAACGAACGCTCCGAGACCACGCTGTCGGCCCTGGCCGCGTGCTTCGAGTTCTTAGGCGGTGTCCCCAAGACGGTGCTGGCGGACCGGATGGGGTGCCTGAAGGGCGGGGTCGTCGCCAACGTGGTGATCCCTAGTCCCGACTACGTGCGCTTTTCGCTGCACTACGGCTTCTCTGCGGACTTCTGTGAGGCGGCCGACCCAGCGTCGAAGGGCCTCGTCGAGAACCTCGTTGGTTACGCGAAAACGGACCTCATGATCCCGGGTGAACTCTCCTCACGAGACCTCCGTTACGCCAACGAGGCGGCGCGCGACTGGCTCGAGGAGGTGAACGCGGCCACGCACTCCGAGATCTGTTGCGTGCCGAGTGAACGGCTCGAGATCGAGCGCGACCTGCTCGGGTCACTGCCGCAACTGCGCGCGACGCTGGGCCGGGTCGTCTACCGCAGCGTCGACAAGCTCAGTTGCGTGCGCTACGCCAGCGCTCGTTACAGCGTGCCAATGGCGCTCATTGCCAAGCAGGTCGAAGTGCGCGTCGCAAACGGCCAACTCGACGTCAGCCACCTCGGCGTTCTGGTCGCCACGCACGCCCTGGTGGCGCCCGGCGAGACATCGATCCTCGACGACCACTACGGCGGACCACGGATGAAACCGCGTCGCGCCCTACGTCCGCGCACCGACGCCGAGGTGGCCTTCTGCGTGCTCGGACCCGTTGCCGAGGCCTATCTCAAGCGCGCGGCCGCAGCCGGGGTGACCGCACTGAAGAGCGACCTGGTTACCCTCAACCGTCTGCAGCGTTCACACGGCACCGACGCACTGTTGGCGGCGCTGGAGCGAGCCACGCAGTTCGCTCGCTACCGCGCCAGTGACGTGGAGTCGATCCTCTTGGCCGGTGTCGGTGTCGCGCGTCCGACGAGTCGCGGTGAGGCCATCATCGTGTCGCTGCCCACGGTGTCGCCACGACCCTTGAGTGACTACGCGACCGGGGCACTGTCATGAACACCACCGCGACACTGGCCCCGGACCTCGACGCGGCGCTACGGCGACTACGACTGAGGGCCATGCGCCAACTCGCGCCGGAACTACTGGTCACGTCCAAAACCCAACGCTGGAGTCCCGAGGAGTTCTTGCGCACGCTGCTCGAGGCCGAGATCTCCTCGCGCGACGCGAGCAACGCCACCCAGCGCCTCAAGCTCGCCGGCTTTCCCGTGACCAAGACCTTGGAGGAGTTCGACGTGTCGGCCAGTTCGATCCCGCGCGCCACGTTCGACTACCTCGTGAGTCTGGAATGGATAGCCGCCAATGAGAATCTCTGCTTGGTGGGACCGGCGGGCACCGGCAAGAGTCACCTCCTCGTCGCGCTCGGCCACGAGGCGGTGAGTGCGGGTCACAAGGTGCGCTACTTCAGCGCACCCGCGCTCATCGAGACCCTCTACCGGGGTCTGGCGGACAATTCGGTCGGCAAGGTGATTGACCAGATCCTGCGCGCGGACCTCATCTTGATTGATGAGATCGGTTTCGCTCCGATGGACGACACCGGCGCGCAGTTGTTCTTTCGACTCATCGCCGCCGCTTACGAGCACCGGGCCCTCGGCATTGGCTCACACTGGCCCTTCGAGGAGTGGGGTCGGTTCTTGCCCGA
>DAIEHI010000183.1 GCA_027355725.1 Acidimicrobiaceae bacterium | reverse complement strand
AACCAGCACATGATTCAAGTGGACGTGGACGAAGAGATGCTCGGGGTGAACAAGCCCGTCGATCTCGCTATCGTCGCCGACCTGAAGTCGTTCCTCAGCGCGCTTGCGCAGGTACTGGCCAAGCGCGACCTCGCATCACTTCGTGCGACGCGCGCGCAGCGCATTGACCAGTATGCGACCGCTCGCTCGGACGCTCGCCACGCGCTCGATGGCGCACTCGCCGCCACTGGATCCCCATTGCACAGCTCGCACCTCGCCCCGGCGTGCCAAGAGGCGTTCGGTGATGACGTCGTGCTCGTCATCGACGGGGGTAACACCGCAGTCTGGGCCAATCTGTACCACGAGGTCCGACGACCCCATTCGATGCTCTCGACCTACAAGTTCGGCATGCTCGGCGCCGGCGTCGCCCAGGCGCTCGGTGCTGGCATCGCGGCACCGGATCGACGAGTCGTCTGCATCACCGGCGACGGCGCGTTCGGCTTCCACCCTCAAGAAATTGAGACTGCGGTTCGCTACAACGTGCCAATCGTGGTCCTCGTCGCGGTCGATCGAGCGTGGGGCATGGTCAAAGTGAACCAAGAGTTCGCCCTGAACCAGGAGAAGCTCCTCACAGAGGGCGGCCTCTCCGATGAGGAGCTCATCAACACCGACCTTGGTGAGATTCGTTACGACCTGATGGCTGAGAGCATGGGCGCGCGCGGTTATCGTGCCTCAGACGCCGACGGACTGCGCTCGGCGCTCAAAGAGGCGCGCGACTGTGGTGGACCCGCGGTCGTACACGTCGACGTCGACCGCATCGCGCACAAGTTCGCCCCCAGTCTCCTCACGTTCAAAGAGATGCACCAGGAGCCGGCGGGCTGAGCTTGGCGACGATTTTCGAGACTCGTGTCACGATGTGACAAGGAGCCGGGCGTCGATTGGGCCAGGGCGCGAAATGAATGACCATGCACCAACTTGAGCAACAGTTCTTCGAGCAAGATCCTGACACTGTGGCGCACGACCTCATTGGATCGGTGATCGTGGTACGCGCTGAGACCAGTCGCATTCAAGCACGCATCGTCGAGACCGAGGCCTACGGCGGCGCGGACGACCCAGCGTCACATGCTTTTCGGGGCCCGACCCCTCGCAGCGCGATCATGTTCGGACCGGCTGGATACCTGTACGTGTACCTCAGTTACGGCGTGCACTGGTGCATGAACGTCGTGACCGGGAGCGAAGGGACTGCGAGCGCGGTACTCCTGCGCGGTGCCCAGCTCTTGTTCGAGCCAGACGATACAGCGAGCGATCAACGAGAGCGACTGCTGCGGGGCCCGGGACTGCTGACGCGAGGGTTGGGTATCACGGGTGAGGACAACGGTGCGTATTGCTGTCGCACGTCGAATGCTCGAATCAGCTTCATCTCGGACCAACTCGTCGATGGCGACGTCAATCGATCCGCGCGCATCGGCATCTCCAAGGGCCGCGAACGTCTCTCGCGATATTTCCTCAACGGTCACCCCGCCGTTTCGAAGCACCCGGCGAGAATCCCTTCGACCTAAAGACTCGAGCATTACCGCGGAGGTCTCCTCGCGGGGCTGCGAGCGAAGTGTGACCGCACCAATGATCTCAATGTTCGAAGATGCGCCCGTGTCGAAATGAAATGGATCAGCGATGCGTGGTCCTTGGACCTCTTCTCGCACTACGGGACACGGTGCATCTGTGACCTAGTGTCAGAGAGGATATGGCTCCAACTCGACGCGAACGCTCAGACACGGACCTCAAGATCGCCGAGTTGCTGCGCACAGCAAAGGAGTCACTCGGACTGAGTCTCGCGTTCCTCAGCCGACTCGATGAAGAGGTCCAGTACCTCGAGGTCGTCGAATCAGCCTTTCCCCTCTTTCACGACGGCCAGACTCAAGCGCGAGCGACGTCGCTCTGTCAAGCGATCCTGGACGGCAAGCTGCCGAGCGTCATCCCCAACGTTGCCAAATTGCCCGAGGCGAAGCGGCTGCCCGCTGCGCGATTCCCCCGCATCCGTAGTTACGTGTCAGTGCCCGTCTCGTTGAGTGACGGATCACTCTATGGAACGTTCTGCGCAGCTGGATTCACCGCGGACAAAGAATTGAACAAGCGAGATCGGGCATTGATGGAGGTACTCGCGAGCGCGGCGGCGACCATCATCGAGCCGGGCGTGCGAGAGCGACAGCGCGAAGCCGACATACGAAGTGAGCTGCAGCCTCTCATCGACGCCGGAGGTCCTGACGTGGTGCTGCAACCCATCGTTGCCTTGGCCAGTGGTGTGCGCGAAGGCGTCGAGGCGCTCAGCCGATTCCCTCGCGACTGGGGTAAGGCGCCAGACGTAGTGTTCGCCGAAGCCGCATCCATTGGCGTCGGTACTCAACTCGAGTTGCTGGCGCTACGTCGCGCCGCGTCACTGCTACCGCACATCTCTGGGTACATGGCGATCAACGTCTCGCCACTCACGCTGCTCGACGAGCGCTGCCACGTCGCGCTCGCTGAACTTCCCACTGAACGGATCGTCCTCGAACTCTCCGAGCATGACCCCGTCGAGGACTACGACCTCTTGAGAGAGACGCTCGCGCCACTGCGCCACGAAGGTATCCGGCTCGCCATCGATGACGTCGGTGCGGGGTTCTCGTCTCTGCGCCACATCTTGATGACGTCTCCCGACGTCATCAAACTCGATCGGAGCATCGTGGCGGGGGTTGCCGATGACCATGTGCTTCGCACCTTGGTGCACTCGCTCGTTGACTTCGGCCACGGTGCTGGCGCCACCGTCGTCGCAGAAGGTGTGGAAACCAGAGACGACGCACTCGAGCTTCGTGAGGTCGGCGTCGATTTCGCCCAGGGATGGTACTTCGCTCGACCCGGTACGCCTGAGCAACTCGCCGATCGATACGAGATCGACGAGGTGCCGAACCCTTCAGCGTGAGGACGCCAACGCAGATAACGCCTCGGGCACTACTGCGCTAGTGGGCGACCACCGAGGTTCCCGACGTACCTTCAACGAGTCCGAGCACATCATCGAGCGCACCGATCACCGCGCGCCGTCCGGTCGCCTCGACGAAACGGCACGCAGACTCGACCTTTGGACCCATTGATCCGGGCGCGAACGTCCGCGACCGCAATTGGGCCACGGTCACCGTCGAGAGCACTCGCGCATCAGGCGTAGCGAAGCCGTCGATCACTCCCGCCACGTCAGTGACCAGCACCATGAGGTCGGCACCCACCGAAATGGCGAGTAGTGCCGTCGCGAGGTCTTTGTCGATCACGGCGTCGATGCCGCGCAGTACCCCGTCTTCTCGCGCGACCGGGACGCCGCCACCACCGACACCGACGACGATCGTGCCGCGCCGGGCGAGCCGTTCGATGACGGGGCCCTCGATGATCTCGCGCGGCTCGGGCGAGGCCACCACTCGACGCCACAGCGCTCCGTCGCGCGCGACACTCCAGCCATTGCTCGCGGCCAGCGCCTGCGCCTCGACCTCGCCGTAGCCGTGTCCGACGAACTTGGTCGGGTGCGTGAACGCAGGATCATTGACGTCGACGAGGGTCTGGGTGACCAACGCGACACTCTCGCGACTCGGCACGGCGTTAGTGAGCGCCTGGAGCAACCAGTAACCGATCATGCCTTGGGTCTGTGCGCCAAGGACGTCGAAGGGGTACGGCCGCTCAAGTTCCGGGTCGTTCGCACTCTCGAGCGCCAAGAGACCGACCTGGGGGCCATTGCCGTGCGTGACGATCAGTTCGTTGCCCGTACACAACTTCGCCAACTGGGCCACCGCGTCGACGACGTGGTGCTGTTGTATCTGGGCCGCCAACTTCTCACCGCGCCGTAACAGAGCATTACCACCGAGCGCCGCGACGATCAGCATCACACTGCGCCCAAGGACGCGACCATGAGCGCCTTGATGGTGTGTAAGCGATTTTCCGCCTGTTCAAAGACCAGTGACGCGTCGGATTCAAAGACCTCGTCGGTGACCTCTAGTGCGTTGACGCCGTAGGTCTTCGCCAACTGTGCGCCGAGTTCGGTGTCGGCGTTGTGCAGAGCGGGAAGACAGTGCAACACGCGAACGTCAGGATTGCCCGTCCTTCGAAGCAGCTCAGCGTTCACCTGGAACGAAAGCAGCTCCTTGATACGCTCACCCCACTTCTCCATGGGTTCTCCCATGGAGACCCAGACATCGGTGTAGAGGAAATCCGCGTGCGCGACCGCCGCGTCGATGTCACTCGTCACCATGAGGCGCGCCCCACTCGAGCTCGCGAGGTCCCTCGCCGTTGCCTGCACGCTCTCGCTCGGCAGCAAACCCTCGGGCGCGGCGAGACGAACATCGAGACCGAGCATTGAAGCCGCCACGAGCAGAGAGCTGGCCGTATTGTTGCGCGCGTCGCCGACGTAACACAGTGTCACGTCAGTGAGCGGCTTTCGCGCGTGATCACTGATAGTCAACACGTCAGCGAGCAGTTGGGTCGGGTGCCACTGGTCGGTGAGACCGTTCCACACCGGCACACTCGCCCCCGCGGCGAGTTGCTCGACGTCCGCGTGCGAGAAGCCGCGGAACTCAATGCCGTCGTACATGCGCGACAACACCCGCGCGGTGTCGCGAATGGACTCCTTATGGCCCAACTGGGTCTCGCCCGGACCCATGAAGGTCACGTGGGCGCCTTGATCGTACGCGGCGACCTCGAAGGCGCTGCGCGTGCGCGTCGAGGTCTTTTCGAAGATGAGCGCAATCGAGCGCCCCGTGAGTCTCGGGTGCTCGACGCGCTGTCGCTTCTCGTCACGCAACTCCTCGGCGAG
>DAIEHI010000160.1 GCA_027355725.1 Acidimicrobiaceae bacterium | reverse complement strand
AGTCGGCGCCATTCACTGGCCATGCCCGCGGCGATGAACAGACTTGCGGCCTCCATGATGAGGACTGGGTAGACAATAGTTCTCGGCAACATTAGGAACTCAATGTCAATCCATGCGAGCGCAATCAAGCCCGCGAATACTACGAGGAACGCGGGCAGAGCCCAATTCGCGCCGAGGCGTGCCGCGACACTGGCAAAGACGGCTGCCGTCAAGATTTCGACGAGTGGATATCGAGCCGATATGGGCGCGTGGCACACGCGGCAATGTCCCTTCAGCATCAGCCAAGACACGAGTGGGATGTTGTCACGCACCGCAATTGGCGTTGCACAGTGAGGACAAGCCGAAGGTGGCGCCACAATTGACTGGCCGCGAGGTACGCGATAAATGACGACGTTCAGGAAGGAACCGATTGCGAGGCCTAGGACTGCACAACCGGTTACGAGCAAAGTGAACATCGACGCAGCATTCCCCCGATCTCGATGAATGTTACTTGTTCAACTCGACGTGCGCGTGTGTTCATCAAGGCGACGTCCGACGATTCGAGGCGTGTTGATTCGGCCTGGGTTTCCCGCAGACATCCGAGCTTGGATCTCTCAGGCCGCGTTGGTCCGAGACGTGTCACGATACTCGGTCTCGACTTCGAGCGGTGTGCGGTCGTCGAGCTCGCCGTGCAGTCGCTCGTCGTTGAACCAGCTGACCCACGCGCACGTAGCGATCTCGAGGTCGTCGATTCCCTTCCAGTGACCACCATTGGCGGCCAGGACCGCGGGGTTGCGGTGCAGTTCGGTCTTGTAGAGGGCGTTGACCGCCTCTGCCATCGCGTTATCAAAACTATCCGCCACGGTCCCGATCGAGGGCGCGGCGCCGACCTCGGCGAGACGATCGGTGTAGGCGATCGAGGTGTATTGACTTCCGGCGTCGGTGTGGCAAACGAGACCGTCGAGGCTCTGGTGACGTCTCGTCCAGGCGGCCATGTTGAGCGCGTCGATGACGAGCGACGCGGTCATCGATTGACTCGCCTTCCAGCCCACGATTCGGCGGCTGAACACGTCGATGATGAAGGCCACGTAGACAACGCCACTCCAGGTGGAGCAGTAGGTGAAATCCGCGACCCACAGGGCGTCGGGACGAGTCGCGGTGAAGTTGCGCTTCACGAGATCCGGTGCGCGCACGTGACCCGGGTCGGCGTGGGTCGTGAAGCGCCTCTTTGCTCGACTCGCCCCGCGTAGTCCTCGCTGTTTCATGAGTCGAGCCACCTGATCGCGGCCGACCGCGAGACCAGCGCGCAGGGCGGCCTTCCAGAGCTTGCGCCGACCGTAGACGGCGTAGTTCTTCTTCCAGATCGCTTCGAGTTGGTCGCCGAGTTCCTCGTCGTTGATCGCTCGGGCCGAGGGCGGACGGGACTTCTGGTCGTAGTAGGTGCGGGGGGCGAACTGTAACTGCTCACAGATCGACTCGACCCCCCATCGACGCCCACCGGTCTCGTTGTCCCGGTGGGCGTCGATGAACGTGACTACTTCCTTGATCGGCGGTCGAGTTCCGCCCCAAAGAAACTCGCCGCTGCCTGCAAGATGTCGTTCGCTCGCCGAAGCTCGCGGTTCTCCTTGCGTAACGTCACGAGTTCCCCGTGTTCGGCCGTCGTCAGTCCGGGCCGCTTCCCATCATCCACGTCGGCCTGTTTCACCCACGTGCGCAGGGACTCCGTGCCCACCCCGAGTTGGCGCGCCACCCGTGAGATGACGTTCTTATCGTTCGGATCCGCCTGCTGAAGATCGCGGACCATGCGAACGGACCGCTCCTTCATCTCAACCGGATACCTCGTCTGTCCTGCCTGCTTCTTATCCATGACTCCATCCTCTCTTCCAAGGTGTGGAGTCTGCGGGAAACCCAGGCCGATTCACACTGCAAAGATAAACCCGAGGGCGGCCAATGGGTATCGGAGACGCAAGTTCTTGGCATCTCCGTACGACTCCTCGGCCCTATTCTTCGTATTATTGCCAAAGCTCGAGTCCATGCGCTTACCGCTAATGAGCACCTCGGCACCAGTTTGCCAGCGTGCCATGCCTGCGTCGACCTGTTTCTCGTAGAGCTTCCCAAGAATGTTTGCATTTGTTGCACTCACGTCTTTGATTGCGACGTCCTTGTAGACGCGTGCTCGAAGCGGGTCTCGGAGACTCGCGGGAAGCCCTTCAATGAACTTTGAAACTGGCGCCGGTAGTAGTCGAGGTGGACTATCCCTTGGCCAAATGAAGTCTGGGTCGAAACCAGCGCGACGAAGTTCGTGCGCTGCCCAGACATCTAGAGGCTTGGCGAGCAGTCCCGATTGTGATTGAGCTCCCAACATCGTTGGCACTCCGAGAAGGCGAACTAGCGTCGTTTCGTCGATGACATATTTGAGGCCATGTTCAGTCTGCCACCAAGGAGACGTATGCCACTGATTGGACTTGCTTAGTTCGATAATCCGATCGAATAGTGGCCAGGAGATCGTGTCAGACATCAGTACCGCGCTTTCCTCTGGTGGCACGCCGAGATTGAAGCTTTGAGTGAGCTGAAGTTACGTGGGCCAATTCATTGGCAGTAAGGCGATGTCTAAAGATAATGGCATCAATTATTGCGGAGGCTTCCTGCAACCGACCGCGACGCAGGAGGTTAAGGACTTCGTCACGTGCGAGACGCAACTCG
>DAIEHI010000157.1 GCA_027355725.1 Acidimicrobiaceae bacterium | reverse complement strand
TCCAAGGCGCCGACGGCGTCATCCTCGACTACAACGCCGCCGCGGTCAGCCTGCTCGGCCTGAGTGGCGAAGACATCATTGGCGTCAAGTCCACCGACACCACCTGGCAGGTGATCCGAGAAGACGGCACACCCTTCCCCTTAGAAGACCGCCCGAGCATCGCTGCGCTCAGGACCGGCGTCACCAGTTCGGGCGTGATCGAAGGAATTGAGATCATCGGCCAGCCCCGGCGATGGCTGTCGGTCAACTCACACCCCGTCGAGCTCGAGAGCGGTTATCGGGTCGTCGTCTCGTCGTTCGTCGATGTCACGAGTCGAGTGCAACGTGAGCGCCTCTTGAGCCTGCTCGCCGTAGTGAGCCGTGACGTGCTGGGTGCATCCACCGAGATCGACGCCCACCAGCGTCTTTGTAACTCGCTAGTCGAACGCGGCGACTACGCGCTGGCCTGGATCGGTGTCCCTTCGACCTCGAACGACCAAGGCATCGTGGTCAGCTGCGCGGCCGGTGAAACCGGGTATCTCTACGACGAGATGGACGAGTGGTGGGGTGAGGCCCAGAGCGGATGGGGCCACACCGGAGTCGCCTTGCACGACGGTCGCACCAAAGTCATCGACGATCTGAGTGAGAGCGCGCTGACGCCGCGCTGGCAGCGTCGAGCCGAGGCCTACAACCTCGGGTCTTCAATCGCCATCCCCTTCAAACCCGACGACTCCAACGCCGTGCTCTCGATCTACGACCGTCACGTGAACCAGTTCGACGAGATCACCACCTCGGGTCTCGAGGTCATTGCCCAAGAGGTGGAGCTCATCATCTCTCACGTTCGTTCTCTTGAGAAGACCGCGCACGCGCTCGCCGAGACCAAGGCCGCGTTCAACAAACTCGCAGAGCGTGAACGCGCCTTGACCGACTCAGAGATCAGGTTCCGGGTGGCCTTCGAGGACAACATGTCACCCATGGTGTTCTCTGACCTCGACGACATCATGACCGCGGCCAACGACGCCTTTTGCAAGATGGTCGGCTATTCGCGCGAGGAACTGATCGGCAAGGACTCCAAGCACTTCACCTATCCCGAGGACATCGGCATCACCGAAGGATCGCTGCATCACAGCCAGTCGGGCAGACTCGACCAACTGCGCTACACGAAGCGGTACCTTCGAAAAGACGGCCACATCATCTATAGCGAGGTCTCTCGCACTCCCGCGCGCGACGCCGAGGGCAACATTCTCTACTACGTCTTCTCCGAACGCGACGTCACCGAAGAACGCCAACTCACTTCCCAACTCTCGCACCAGGCGCTGCACGACCCACTCACCGGACTCGCGAACCGGGCCCTCTTCGGTGACCGGCTCGAACAAGCCCACCAGCGCATCATGCGCCAAGGCGGTCTCGGCGTCGTACTCATCTTGGACCTGGACGACTTCAAGGCCATCAACGACGCCTTCGGACACGTGGTGGGCGACCAACTGCTGATCGCCGCCGCGCACCGTCTGCTCACTGTCACGCGTTCCACCGACACGCTCTGTCGCTTCGGAGGTGATGAGTTCCTCTACCTCGCTGAAGGTATCGAGACCGAGGTCGAGGCGGAAACCCTCGCGCGACGCCTGCTCGCGGTGCTCGTAGAGCCCTTCAGCATCAACGAGGTCACCGTCGAGCAGCACGCGAGTATCGGGGTGAGCATCTGGGATGGTGACGACGTTGACGTCGACGAGTTCATCCAGAACGCCGACGTCGCCCTCTACGAGGCCAAGCGCCAGGGCAAGAACAAGTACGTGCTCTTCAAGCCCGCCATGCGAGAACAACTCACCGGACACTTTCAGATGATCCAAGACCTGCGCTCGGCCATTGTCGACGGTGCGCTCGCCATGCACTTCCAGCCCATCGTGCGACTCGACACCAATGAGATCGTCGGTTTCGAGGCCCTCATGAGATGGAATCACCCCGTGCGCGGGGTCGTGTTGCCCGAGGTGTTCATCCCACTGGCCGAGCAGAGCGACCTCATCTTCGATCTGGGCACCTTCGCCATCAACGAAGCGGTCACCGCGGCCAGCACCTGGACCATCGCCGGATCACGAAACGGCGCCCCCTTCGTGTCGGTGAACCTATCTGCTCGCCAGTTCCAGGACGAGGCACTGGGCGCGAAGATTGAGCGGGCCCTCACGATGAGCGGGCTCGCACCCGAGCGTCTCGTCATCGAAATCACCGAGAGTGTGATGCTCCTGGACGTCGCTGAGACCTCGAGCGTGCTGGGTCGTCTCAGTCGACTCGGGGTCGACTTCGCCCTCGACGACTTCGGCACCGGCTACTCGTCACTCGCGTACCTCGG
>DAIEHI010000155.1 GCA_027355725.1 Acidimicrobiaceae bacterium | reverse complement strand
GGCTCCTCGCTAGATCGTGTGGATTTGGGGTAGCGGGAGCTTTCCGGCAATGAGGTAGATGATGGTGATCATCTTGGCCTTGGAGCGGTAGCCGCGGGCCCTGCGCTTGGCCGCCTGGACGATCGAGTTCGTGCCCTCGAGCAGCCCGTTGCTAAGCCGACTCTGCTGCCAGGCGATGATCCCTTCCCAGTGAGCTTCGACCATGCGAACGAACTCCTTGATCGGACCCAGGCGAGAGCGCTTGGCCCCGTAGCACCAACGACGCAAGTACCTCTCGGCCTCGTCACGGGTCGGCTGTTCGTAGAGCCCGTTGAAGTCGTCGCGCCACCGCGCGGCGCGAGTGGTCTTCAGTTGCATCGAGGGACGGGTCAGCCACGTGAGCTTTTCGCGCTGCTTCACGGTGAGGTTGGACTCGTTCTTCAACCAGACGTAGCGAGATCGCTTGAGCTCGGGACGGACCTTTGACTCGATCCGGCGAACCTCATCGACCGCCTCGTTGGCCTTGGCGATCACGTGAAAGCGATCGAAGACGATCTGTGGCCGGTGGAGCTCGACCGGTGCCGCTTGCACCTCGTCTGACTCTTGACCCGCTCGGGTGAGCGTGACAGCCACCGCGGCACTGGTTAGCTCGACGTCAGCAACGCCCGTCTCCTCTGGCGACTCCTCTGGTTGCTCGCAGAGGTGCAGGCCAATGCCCTTGATGAAGGCGGGACTCATGTCACAACACACCTGTTCCACCTGGGTTTTCGGTGATCCACCGTGGGCGGCGAGGTCCTCGGCGAAGGCCCTCACCGTGTCGGCGTCCTTGCCCGGGGTGGCGAACATCACCCGGTGCTCGGCTAGGTCCATGAAGAGCGACACGTAGTCCTGGCCGCGACGGGCCGAGGTCTCGTCACAACCCACCTGGGTGACGCCCGAAAAATCCAGACCCGCCCGGGCGACACCGACGTGGTGCTCGATCACTCGCCAGACCCGGGTGTCGTGCTCACGGGCCATCGCGGCGAGCGGGGCGATCGGCATCTGCTTGGCGAAGGTGAGCATCGCCATCTCCATCAAGAGGGTGAAGCCGCTGCCCGGGCGGGCCCAGGGGACCGCCACCAGGTGCACCGCGTGCTCGGGGCAGTCCACTCGGGGGACCCGGGCGATGAGATAGGCCTGGTGCTCGAAGAAGTCCAAGTGCCGCCAGGTCTTCTCCACGGTGTCGTGCACCGGGCACGACACCTCCCTGCAACCTTCGTGCGGACAGGCGAACCGGGAACCTCTCGGAAAGTCCAGCCGGATCTCGAGTCTCCCGCCGAGCTCGTCGAACTCCACCGACGTCACCTGCCACGGGGGCGCCAATCCCAATGCCGCTCCGAACATCGCGAACAGACCTGGATCCTTCATCATCTCAACCCCAACAGTGGACCACGGACAGTATCGAAACTACGTCAGGGGATCTCAGGGGTTGACGGACTTACCCACACGAAACAGCGAGGAGCCGAAGTTTTCATCATCCGTGGGGCCAGTTGGCCCGCTCACCGTCGCTCGCTCGCCCGGCTGGCCTTCACCCGGGCAACGAGTTCGTCGAGTTCGCCCTGGGCCTGCGCGGCGAGATCGTTGACGCTCTTTCGGTAGCGGGCCACTGCTCGGGCTACCTCCGCGACCTCTTCGGGGCGCAAAGTGAGCATTTTCGTCCGGCCCGCAACGCTGTAAGAGAGCGCCGGGCTCTCGTGGGGGTCACCCGCGGCACACCGGCAACTCGCCTTGCCGCACTTTCGCCGCAGCGTGATGAGCGAGCCCGGCAGCACTCTCGGAGCTTTTCGTCTGGCCACCTGGGACATCATGTCACCTCCAGTCTGTTAGTTAGGCCCTAACAGAGTGACACCCAGTAGGCCTCGTATGATGGATGGTGCGGAGGTTCGGGGTGCCTACAGGAGAATCAACGGCTCATTGACGGGGAAACCCCTGATAACAGGTCCCTCCAGAAGAGCCACACCCAAACAAAATAACCAACCCAAAGGCAGCAAGAGTTATTGCGAACGACTCGCGGTTCATGGACTGATCACGGGCAACTTCTGATTTCAGCACCTACAAAGCCACTACCCACTAATTGTCCTCGACTGGTGCACACTGACACGAGCGAATTCGTAGTCCCACGATCGATTTCGAAGCGCCACTCCGGTTCGGGCACCGTCACGTTATTGCTGTTGAGACCCGTGATCACCCGTATGCCATCACTTGACCGAGTGGGAAAGAATCGATTCGCCCAGTGGCGAAGATCACCGATAGTTGGAAGTCGGTGCGCTGGATATGTTTGGTCGAGGGCGAGTTGGGCAATAACCTCAGCCTCACCCGAAATCCAGGCGAGAGAGTGTGGCGAACCTCTCAGATAAGTGGCGATCAGGTTGGCCGCGTCGGATTCCGGTGCGCACCAAGTTGCGAAATGGAATGAGCGCGGCGATTCCCCGCAGATCGTGTCAGGCGTGTTCTGCTTGCTGATGGTGAAGGTGTGGGTCAATTCCCCACGCTTGTACGTGACCACGAGACCTTCCACGGCGTAAACGTGGTGCAGCGCGGGAGCGCGAAGACCCACCCACAGCGCATTGGAACGGGCGAGGTTCACCGTCATGCCAAGAGCGGGCACCACGGCCATGTTCCCGTCTCGCTGGACCTGTGACGTCGAGAAGTGAACGGGCCAGCCCTCGACCATACCGATCTTGTCCGCGCGGGCCGCGAACTCGACGCCCACGATTTTGGGGACTGCAAAGCCCGCCAGCGGAACCAATTTGACGGCAACGATGTGAATGGAGGCGCGAGAACGAGTCGAGAAGTTGAATGAGAAGGCGACCACCTGCGACGGCGTTGCGGCGATTCCGGCGCCCGAACTATTGATCCCCGTGGTCACGATAACGGGTGACCACGAACGCACGAGTTCGACTCCACCAATGACGAACGCTCCAACGACGAAGATGGCCGCAGTTGAACGCACCGCCACACGCCAGCCGCGCTGGAACGAGAGTCGCGCGAGGAACCCGTGCGCAACGATGTCGGCGGTCCGTGCCAATGAGACGGGCCGATCGAGCAACTCCGCTTCAAGGTGGGCGACGAACTCCTCGCCGTAACGCTCACGCCATGCCCGTGGGTACCAGCGCAGGTAACCCTGCGCACGCCTGGTTGTCGCCGAACCAACGTCGAGGTTTCCGGGGCTCACGAGAACCGCCACGACGCACGAAGACGACGACGTCCCTCGGTTGCCAGTCGCTCCTGGGCGCTGAGATACTCGTCGAGCACGGTTGCGCCCGCAGCGGTCAGCCGGTAGGGGCGTCGTCGGTCGGTCGAAGCCACGGGCTCAATGAGTCCTTGACCCTCGAGTCGAGCGAGAGCTTCATAGAGACTGCCCGGAGCAATGCGAACACTTGCGAACTGCATCACGTCCTGGGTGAGGGCGTAGCCGTGCTTCTCTCCACCAGCCAGGCTGGTGAGTATCAGGTGGGCGACACCGGTAACACGACCAGTGTTCTTGGGGGTCTTCTTCGTCATCACGGTTACTATATCGGTTACCGATACAACTTGCACGTAGCCACGAACGGAGGATCCTCGAACCACATACCTCTCACTCGTCATCGAGCGTCGAAACCGCCGCGTGCTTCGCGGTGAGTAGCCAGTCGCTCTCTATTTCCGGAAGTGGTATGGACCAATGGGGTCAAGCACACTTCGTGGGCGTTTGTCCACCCAGCCGTGTTCTCAGCGAATCAACTGACGACTTCACAGTCGTTGTCAAACGAAGCGACATTGGTTGCTCAACTCGCATTGAGCGACGGGCAAGCCGCGGGTCACGGCGCGCCGACGCTCGTTGACGTACGACAGTGGGCGCTCGATTCTTTCCCGTCACTGGCTCTGACACGATCCAGTCCGTCACCGGTATCGTCAATGCCGGTGAACCCGAGTGGCGATTTGTCATTCGGGGATCGTCAGATCTGTCAACCTCCGTGCGCTGTTCGAATCGAGGACGAGTCACGGCCGCCGGCGGCATCATCGGTGTCGCGATTGTGACCTGTCCATCGTGGAGCTGAGATCAGCTTCCACGACTCATGGGTGCTTTTGGGTTCGCACGAGGCGCCCGTGAACAGTGGCGAATATGGCGGTGAACGCTTCGGTGGCTTGCGTCGAATCATTAGCCGCGACAGTGGAAACAAAAATTCGGCAGGCCCCATTCCAAATGGATTCGGGCAACTAGCCCCAATACCGTTTACTTAAGGACTGAAGTGGTATTCTGGGGACATGCCGCGCGCGGGGTGGGTGAAGCCGGAGACTGATCAGCGCCTTTCCGATCACATCTCCATTGGCGTGTTGACCCGGGTGTTCCCGCCGGAGCTGGTCGATCGCGTGATCGAAGAATCGGGTCGGACCGAGAAACGCCACCGACTGCTGCCCGCCCGGGTCGTCGTCTACTACGTGCTCGGTCTGGCCCTCTTCAGCCAGTCCTCCTACGAGGAGGTGATGCGGATGCTCGTTGAGGGGCTCAGCTGGGCCGGCGACTGGGCCCACGCCTGGAACGTGCCCACCAAGGCTGCGCTGTTCAAGGCGCGCATGCGCCTGGGTTCCACACCACTCGAGGTGCTGTTCAAAGAGACCGCGACGCCGATGGCGACAAAGCGCACCAGAGGCGCGTGGTTCAAGGGACGCCGGCTCATGGCGATTGATGGCACGTGCCTCGACGTCGCCGACACCGTGGCCAACGACGCGGCCTTTGGACGTCCCGGCTCGAAGGGTCCAGGGGGTGTCGGGGCCTTTCCCCAGATCCGCGTGGTGGCCCTCGCCGAGTGCGCGACCCACGCGATCGTCGATGTCGCAATCGGTCGCTACCGCGACAGCGAACATCGCCTCGTGGGGAACCTCGTTGACTCGATGGGGCCGGACATGTTGGTCCTTGCGGATCGGGGGTTCTTCAGTTTTTCCTTGTGGACCAAGGCTTCGGCGAGCGGGGCAGACCTGTTGTGGCGCACCAAGTCAAGCCACTCGCTTCCCCTGCGCCAGCGTCTTTCGGACGGTTCGTTTCTCTCAGTGATCTATCCGAGCTTGAAGGATCGCCGCCACGACACCAACGCCGTCACGCTGCGCGTGGTCGAGTACGCACTCGGTGGCGAAGGCGCCGACGACACCACCTATCGCCTGCTCACCACGATCCTGGATCCCACGGTCGCTTCCGCGGCGCAGCTCGCTGGCCTTTACGCCGAGCGCTGGGAGATCGAATCCGCGTTCGATGAGTTAAAGACCCACCAGCGCAGTGCGCGTGTCGTGTTGCGCTCGAAGATGCCCGAGGGCGTGCTCCAAGAGGTCTACGGTTACTTCTGCGTGCACTACGCCATCCGCTGGCTGATGCACTCGGTGGCGCTCGGCGCGGACGCTGACCCCGATCGGATCAGTTTCACTCGCACCCTCCGGGTGGCACGCCGCACAACGGCATCCCACCCGGGTTTTTCCCCCTCAGGTACTTGACGACGCACACCACCAGGCGACGTCGGAGATGCTGTTCGAACTTCTCGACCCGAGGCGTCACCGCACCAACGCCCGGGTTGTCAAACGCAAGATGTCGAACTACGGCGTTACGCGCCCCGAACACCGCCGTCCGGGGCCGCCTCCGGACCGGACGCCAATGATCCTATCGGCTTAAGTAAACGGTATTGCAACTAGCCCCCACCCGATGGGGCAAACGTTCGACAAAGTGCCGCTTGAAGACCTCGCCGGTCGTGTCCTGCCGGAGCGGGGGTATGCCGTCAATCGCTTACCGAATGACCATCACCGTGATCACGTTACGGGGCGCGTGAGGATGAGTTCGACGACGTCGTCTCGTCGGATCCCTTGACGGCGAGCGAAGTCAAGTAGCTCGTCAATCCGAGAGAGGACGGCACCGTGTTGAGGCGTTCCCACGACCCGAATCCCGCGTCCCCGGGTGAAATCGAGCATCCCCTCGTCGCGCAGAACATGGAGTGCGCGAATGACCGTGTTCTTGTTCACCTCGAGAATTGCCGCTAGGTCCACCGCAGGTGGCAGGCGCTCGCCCTCCGAGATTTCGCCGTCGGCGATAGCTCGACGAATTTCGGCGGCCACCTGTTGGTAGACCGCCATGGACTCAACCTTGTTGACGCGACGAAAGTTCATAGTACTATCCGACATAGTACCAACTACGGTTCACTGTCGCGGAGGAACTAATGGCAACAGTCGAGACGCCGAGTCGAGCCCCCGTGTCACCTCGAGACGACGAGCTTCTCATCAAAGAGGCGCGAACACGCGCTCGGCGACGTCGATGGACCATTGGTCTTATTCTGTTGGCCGTCATCACGGTGACACTGGCAATCGTGGGCGGCGGCAAGCAGAATCCGCCGAAGGCGGCGACGGCTCGGTCCCAGCCATCCTCGAGGTCCGGAGTCTCTGGCAGCCACAATGCGGTGACACCGGTTGTCCCCGGGGGTCAATCGGTCCAGTCCGTGTGGCCGGTCGGTGGCGAGACGACGTGGGTGTTCACGATGAACGTGACGTCGCTGACTAGACACACCCAGGTCGTCGAGTGGAGCAATAATGGCGGTCGCACGTGGCGCAACGCCACACCTTCGGGCTACGGCACCTCCGCTGGCCAACGTCCGTTAGGCGCCTTCATCGCCTTGTCAGCGAGGCGTGCGTGGGTGGTTGTGGGCTCGACAACAAGTGCCAATCAACCGAGCGCTCGACTCCTCACAACCGACAATGGCGGACGCACCTGGTCGGTCGCCGGTATGGTTCCCTCAGCCACGTGCACGCCAAGTTTTTCTTCCGCCAGCGACGGGATCTGCGCTTCCTCCCTCGGTGCGGCGAATGCGGCACCGCTCGCGCTGTATGTGACCGACGACGGCGGCCGATCGTGGACCAAGACCTTTGACAACACCGGGGGCTTCGCAGGCGGGGGATCCTACGTCGGTGACGGCGGTCTGCCCTATACCTGTGACAAGAGTTTCTCAATGACCGCGGGCAACGTCGTATGGGCGAAGTTCTGGTGCAACGCGAGTTACGCCAGCCTCTATCGCAGTGCTGACGCCGGACGCACCTGGTCGGCCGTCACACTCACACAGCCCTCCCCGGTCCTACCCGGCGGCGCCGAATTCACCGGTCCGGTCGTGCTGTCGGGTAAAGCTGGCGCCGTGGCCTTCGCTGACGGCACGGCCAGTCTCGTCTACGTCACCCACGACGGTGGCCACTCCTTTACGCCCGTCTATCCACCCGGCCCGGTGCACCAATGGGCGGTGGACATCGTGAGCCCAACCGTCTGGCGACTCGCGTATCGCAACCAGCTTCTCTTCACAAACGATGCCGGCGCGTCGTGGACGGGACTAAGCGACGACGCATTCTCATCGTCGGTGGTTCGACGATCGCAGCGCTACGACTCGGGTGCACCGGCGACGTTGAACTTCACGACGCCGTCGTTCGGATGGATGAGTTGGTTCACCGGTAACGGCTACCTCGT
>DAIEHI010000154.1 GCA_027355725.1 Acidimicrobiaceae bacterium | reverse complement strand
CGGCATCGCCCGGGCTCGTCTGTTCGTGCTGCACTGCAAACAATCGATTTGAGAAACGACGCTGCTGGTGCCCGTGGCGTGCCCAAAGGTTCGATTGGTTCGAGGATAACTGGCCACAAATAGCACCTGATCAGTATTTCTGGATCACCAGGAATTGTACGAGGCCCAACCTTCCAAGCTGGCCATGCGGGTTCGATTCCCGTCACCCGCTCCACGGGTCAGAGACACAACTGACCCCTTCGCGGCGACAAAACCGCCGACGAGTTGTCACAATCATCCTTGGTGGCTGTGACATCACACGATGGTGAAAACTCGCGAAGGAGTCGAGGGAGAATCGGCGGTTCAGTACTCTGTTCAGTGCTGAACTACAACTCCTCTTTAGAGGTGTGCGGGCGCGGGTGGTCGATAGTCGGTAATGCTGACTCGACGTCTTCGGGCACGCTCAACGACCTCGTGCGTTTTCCTATTGTTAACGAGGTTTCGGTGGGCAGCGATCTTGCGAAAGTTCGCCGCCATGAGCAGTATTGCGACGAAGAGGCTCTGAGCCGCGATGCCGCGCACGCGGCGTCGGCCCGGTGCGTGCAGGGACTCGTGCGCGGTGTCCTTCACGTAGCCGTTGAGCCCTTCAATGGTGTTGCGGTAGGTGGCGTAGATGCGGGCCCACTGCGGCGATCCGAAGGCCAGCTCCTGGCGGAAACGTGCCCCCACGTCGGGAGCGATGGTGATCGACGACTGCGTGCACACCCTGTCGGGTTGGACAGGGTGCAGGACCGGGACCGCGCCCACTGCGTTGAGCGAAGTCGGTCGCAGCGCACAGCACAGGTGACCGCCGAGCGCGGGACAGCAGAAGCGCTCGTAGCCGTCGTGGTCCGGCCGCTCCTTGCGCGCTAGGCGCCAGGAGGCTCTGGCCGCAATGCGCGCGTCGTGGGTCGCGGCGTCAATGGCCCCGCGTCGCCAGTCAACGCTGGCCGTCACCAGGTCCTCGGGCATGGCCGGACAGTAGAAGCAGCCCTCCACCAGCACCGCACCGTCGCTGTTGGCCTGGCGGCCGAGTTCGGTCTCCTTGTAGTCCATGACGACGCGGTAGCCGAGTGCACGCGCCGGCAGGTGGAAGTGCTCGGGGCGCACCTGGGTGTAGCCACGGTCGGCGCCGAGGAACGAGGCGGGGTAACCGCGTGCGCGCACCGAGTTAAGCAGTCGCACCGCACTGGCCCCGGGGTCTTCGCCCGGACGAGTGAGTAGCGCCCCGAGCACGAGATTGGGGTGCGTGGGTGCCGATCCGGGGGCGCGACCCATCGTCACGATGGTGGCCTCTTGGGCCCAGAACAGCTTGCGCAGTTTCTTTCCCTTGGGCCCCACGACGTCGCGGTGATCACCCTCGCGCACGTACCAGCCTCCGTCGGGGTCACTGGAGGACGTCCCCGCGCGCGACGACGGGCCCCGGGCGAACAGCGGGACCACGGTGGCGTCGAGTCCGACCGAGCCGTCAAAGCCCTCCAACCCTCAGGCGCACAGACTCGCACCGAAGCCTCGAGCAGGTCGTTCACGACCCCCTCGAGACGCTGGCGGCGCAGCGCGATCTCGGCTTCGTCCATGTCCTTGGCCATCGCGTCGAGTACTTCTTGGGCGACCACACGATTCTTCACCTGTGTCGAGGGATCCATCACCGAGAGCGCGAGGTGGAACAGGTAGCGCACGCAGCGATAGCGCGCGAGCAGGCTTTGGTTGGTGTCGGCCTCGCCGACAACGCCGAGCTCGTCGCGCCAGCGAGGTCCGAGCGAGTAGAGCACCCTCGTCGCCGCCTTCAGGTCGAGCGCACGATCGTCCAACGCCAAGAGCAACAAGGCCACCAATAACGCGCGCAGCGGCAGTGTCCGGGGTCTCCCCGTTGGTTGGACCAGCAGCGCCTCGAGGCGGGTCGCCACGTGGCTGGCGTCGACAACGTCGAGCGCGAAGCCAATTGCTTCATCACTCGGGTGCGAGGTGACAGCGGGGACCTCGTTCACGACTGCTGGCTCGTGAGTAGCGCCCGCAGCGCGGCCTTGGAACGTGGCGCCCCCGACACGTGGCGCGCGTAACGAAGCAGCGATTCGACCTCGACGATGCCCGTGGTGACGAGCAGCGCCGAGAGTGCGGTGCCCGAGGCCAGTTGGTCGCAGATATAGCTCGAGCGCGCCCGGGGTGCGCAGAGTTTCGCCGCGTCGGGACTGGCCACCAGTTGACGACAGAAGTCGTTCACGAAGTTGGGGTAGGAGCGATTCGCCGCCTCGGGGTGAAAGAGGTAGGCGTTCTTTCGCCCGACGAGCTCGCCGAGCAGCGTGGCCTCATAGCCCCGCAGGGTCACGACTCGTTGACGCGCACCGCGCACGCGCAGTGAGACGTCCGCTTCGTTAATGGTGATGTCGCGTCCCTGGACCGCCACCAACTCACCCGCGCGCAGCCCCGCCCCGATACCCAACGCCAGCAACACCTGCGCCGAGTAACGGCGCCAGGGACGTCGCTGGCTCGAAGCGACCGAGTAGAGCTGCGCGCGCTCGCGCAGGGTGTAGGGCGAGGGCGCGAGCGATCCCGCGAAGCGAGGGGCGCCCTTCGCCTCCTCAGTTCGCGCGAGGTGGCGCAGCACCGAGTGATAGGTGCCCTTGGTCGAGGGGGCACGGTCGCGCAGTCCCTGACAGAGGTAGGCCGCGATGACCTCGGTCACGAGTGGTGAGGGCGAGCCCAGCCCCTGCTCGTGACAGAAGCCCTGAAGCCCGGCGAGCACCGAGTGCTCGCGCGCCGCGCGACGGTCGAGGACCATATACTTGAATAGTAATCTATTCAAGGCCACGAATCGGGGATGCTAGGAAGGTGGCAATGACCAACGCGCAACGCCGAGCGGCGATTCTGGCCGAGATCAAGGCGCTGGGCCCGGTGCTACCCGGATCGATCGTCGAACGCTCGACGCGCTGTCAGAGTTCGGGGTGTCACTGCCGAGCCGACCCGCCACAATTGCACGGCCCCTACGCCACCTGGATGCGACAAGAAGACGGTCGCCAAGTGACCAGGACCCTTAGTGCCGAGGAGGCGAAACGACTGCGTCCGCTGATCGCCGCCAATCGTCGCTTGCGCGCGCTGGTGGCCGAACTGGAGTCAATGGCCGTTGCCGAGTTCGCCAACGGCCAATTGGTCGTGGGCAGTCGTGGGAAAGCAAGCGAGTAAAACTGGGAAGGGATCACAGCAAGGCCGCTGACGCACCTGGTGAACGGGTTTTGTCGCTGACCCTCCACGCACTTTCGTCGAAAGTGCTCAGTCGGTCAAGGCAAACCGGTGGGTCCATATAGGACACACACTGTTAGCGGATAACGCGTTCCAGTGAGCCGTTAGCGGCCTTGAGCTCGGTGACCGTGTTACTCCACTGATTGGTGATCCAAATCCCCGAGCCGCCACCGGCGATGCCCGTGGGTGCGCTGAATCCGTCTGATTTCGAACGGACAACACGGATGAGAGAGCCGTTGTAAGCGTTCAACTCGGTGACAGAATCACCATAGAGATTGGCCACCCAAATCGCTTTTCCGAACTCACAGATGGCAGCGGGGCCGTTCAATCCGTCGCCAGTGACAACTCGCCTGACCGCGCCAGTTGACTCATTGATCTCGGTGAGTGAGTTGCCCTCCAAATTTGCGACCCAGACATCGGCTCCCGTCGAGATGACAGCCACGGGCCACTTGAATCCGCTGGCGCCACCACCCACAACGCGAACGACGCTTCCAGACGCGGCACTAAGTTCAGTCACTGAATTGCCGTAGGTGTTCGTTATCCATACGTTCCCACCGCTCGTCGAAATTCCGCTACTTCCGTTGAGGCCGTTCACATTCGTTCCATTGACGTTATCCAGCAATGATCCACTACTGGTGTTGTATCCAGTCACGGAACTGCTATTCATGATCACGTCTCCGTTTAGAGTTGTCTTCAGGGCCTGGCTCGCAACCCACACTTTCGTCCCGGCAACCGCAACACCTACTGGACTGTTCAGATTCCCCGAGCTGATACTGCGTATCGATGCGCCAGTTCTGCAGTTGACCTCAGCAAGTGTGTTATTCGAGAGGTTGGCGACCCACAGATCACTTCCGTTGCCAGCCACGCCCATTGGCTCGGACAGAAAATACGACGCACCATTGACAATTCGGATCAGCGCACCGTTTGACGTATTCAATTCGGTAAGCGAGTTGTTCGTGACGTTGGTCACCCAAACGTGCGAGCCACACGTCGTGATCCCAGTTGGGCCGTTGAAGGCATTCGTCCCAAATTGTGCTGCGGAAGCCACGTTGCGGCCTAGGAAGTTGGAGTTCAGAAAGACGAGACCGGCAATGAGGAGGAATCCGGTCGACACAAC
>DAIEHI010000176.1 GCA_027355725.1 Acidimicrobiaceae bacterium | reverse complement strand
GTACTCGTGAACGAGCGCGGTGAGTGCACCGAGACGACCACGGCGAACCTCGTGGCTCGTCTCGCAGGGCGGTGGTTGACCCCGCCGCTCTCGTCGGGCTGTCTGCCGGGAGTCGCGCGAGCCCAGCTCATCGAGCAGGGGATGCTCAGCGAGGCGATACTGACGCCACAACAACTGCGCCACGCCGACGGGTTGGCGGTCATCAATTCGCTGCGTGGCTGGCAAGACGCGGTGCTCGCAACCGACGAGGCGTCTCCTGGCGCGCTCAGTGCCCCCGGCGACTCACGACGTGGCCAGGGGACTACATCAAGGACGTCGATACTGGACTAGCCCGCCGCGCACTCGCCCTCGCCCACTTCGGGGACATACGCCGTGTCCTCACCGAAGTCGACGTAGTAGTCGGGGCGCTCATCCGGGCGTGGCCAGTGGTCGAGGTCCTTCAAGTCGTCCGCGAGTGCGTCCACGCCCCCCGTACGCTCGATCCAGTCACCGAAGCGTTCACCGGGTCGGCGCTGGAGGGCGAACTGGCCGACGACGCGCACCGTGGCCTCGGGGACCGCTCGGGCCGGGAGGCGCAGCGCGCGCTGGGCGAAGTGGATCTCGCCATCACCGAGACGTCCACCCAGCAGCAGCTGATAGCCCGGTGCAGCGCGACCGTGCGCTCGCCGCTCCACGCCGTGCAGGCCAATATCGGCCACGTGGTGCTGGCCACAGCTATTGGTGCAGCCCGACACGTTGATACGCACGCCTTCGACCTCGCCGAGTCCCGCGGCTTCGAGGGCACGAGTGACCGCCACGGCCAGGTCCCGGCTCTTGGTGAGGGCGAGGTTGCACGTGTCCGCCCCGGGGCACGAGACGACGTCTCGGGCGAGCTCGACACTCGGCTCGGCGAGACCGATCACCTGGAGTCGGGCGAACAGTTCGCGAATCCGTTCACGGCTGACTGCGCGCAGGGCCAGGTTCTGGCGATTGGTGGTGCGTAGCTCCGCATCGAAGTCGCGCACGATCGCGGCGAGGGCGCGAAACTGTTCACTCGTGAGGTCGCCCAAGGGCACGCGCACGATCGCGGCGAGACTGGCGTTCGCGAGACCCGTGACGACGTTCGTGGCGTACCACCGCTGGAAGGGATCGTGGTCCTCGCGTGACGTAATAGCCACTGGCGTTCCGACGCGCGATGCCGGCGCCGCGACATCCACCCGAGCCGCGGCGTCGCCGCGCTCGTGCACGACGGCCGGAATCCCGCCGGGCCAGCTCGACGACGCCACGAGCAGCAGTCGCTCGCGCAGCACCCGGCGCCGCAGCTCGTCCATGCCCAACTCATCGACCAGCCACTTCAGCCGCGCCCGTCGATTGTTGGCTCGGTTGCCGTAGTGGTCAAAGGTCCGCAGCACCGCCTCGATGGTCGCCAGCAGGTCCTCGCGCGACGTGAAGTCCTCGAGGGCCTGTCCCGGGTGGGGGTTGGCGCCCAGCCCACCAGCGAGATAGACCCGAAATCCAGCCTCGGCGGTGCCGTCGCTGCTGGTGCGCGAGACCGCGACGACGCCCACGTCATTGAACATCGCCTGTCCGCAGTCGAGCGCGCAACCCGAGAAGTTGATCTTGAACTTCCGGGGCAGTCGCTGACCGTAGGGGTGACGAAGCAGCAGGCGAAAGGTGGCCTCGGCCCAGGGACTGATGTCGAGGACCTCCGACGGGCACGCCCCGGCAAGGTGACAGCCCATCACGTTGCGCACCGCGTCGCCGCAGGCCTCTCGGGTCGTCAGGCCCACGCGGGCGAGATCGCGCAGCATCGCCGGCACGCGCTCGAGTTGGACGAAGTGGAACTGGACGGCCTGGCGCGTCGTGAGGTGACCTCGACCGCGGCTGTAGCGATCGGCAATGGCACCGAGTTCGTCCAACTGCGCCGCGGTGAGGGCGCCAAAGGGCGCCTTCACTCGAAGGAGCTGATTGTGACCGCCTTGCCGTTGACCGTACACACCGTTGTTGAGCCGAAACACCCGAAAGGCGTCGTCTTCAACGCGCCCAGCCAAATGATCCTCCAGCAGTCGCTCGAACTTCTCGATATCGATCTGCGCCGCTCGATCCAAGTCGACAGGTTCCATGGCTAGACACTACAAAGTATGACTAAAACAATCAACTTTAGTGAGTACACCGATCTCGGTTTGATCGCCCGCATATCTCGTTTGATCGGACCCCGGCCGGCGACGTTCAGCGCGAACAAGTTACAAACCCGACTGCGATCATCGCTCGTCACGTCCGCTCGATGGGCCAACGCATGGGCCTCGGACAGCCACGACTGAACTTGAGGCCTTGGCTTCGAATACAGCGGCTACGTCACCCGCGCGGTGGATCGAGGAAAACGGGTCGATCAGCCGCCGAACATGGCGATGTGCTTTAGTAACGAACGCTGGCGTTTCATCCAGTAGTCCACGATCACGCTTCGTGACACCGGCAGCGCGGGGTCGTCCTCGACGTCACCGAGGTACCCGAGTGCCCGCACGATCGACTTGATGTACTGATCGGGTTGAGTGGGAGAGTATTTCTCGATGACGAGCGCCAGTCCGGTCTCAGCCATGATCGAGCGATCCCGTTCAATGGTCATGATGTCGAAGTAGTCACGAAGCTCACCACGGTCGACGACGACCTTCAACTTGGTGGCCATGATGTCTTCGACACTCGCGACTCTCATGCCACCAACCATTACGAAGGGCGCCACAATCCTCTGTGTGGTTGCTTCGAGCACCTGGACCTTGGTGCCGTCAATGACGCAGCTGATGGTGGAGTCGTCGTGTTGAGTGGCGCGCGCATCACCGATCGTTTGTAGGTGCATCCAGAGAGCTCGGAGATCCTCGGGACGCTCCAAGAAGATGTCCAGGTCTCGGCTCACTCGATGCAGCAGGTGCACGGTGAGCGCCGTGCCGCCCGACAGGTAGGCACTCACCGGAAGCAGCGGCGCGATCTTCAACCACGTCGCACTGGTGCCAGGTGGCAGTTTGTTCACCAGGTCGTCGGGCAACGCGGACGATGACCGAGTGACGGTAGACTCAGGATTGGCTTTGCGGTCCAATTCGCCACCGTGAGAGGAACCCTTGGGGACTCGCCGTTGTGGCACGTCTCAGTCCTCGCTTGACATGGCCGTGGCGAGACTACGGAGCCACCGACGATCTGGCTCTGGCGTGCTGCGCATATCGGCCGTTCGCTCAATGGAGTTGGGAGGCAGATTGATCGCGGCCCACGCGATTGCCTGCGGCTCATCGCTCAACAACAGTCGCGTGGCAATGAAGTCAGCGTGTTCGGAGATCGGAAGCTTCAGAGGATCTGCATTCCAGAAGAGATGCCAGAAACGGCGAGGGACGACCTTCGGTGTCGGCGAGAGCGTTGCAGACGGTAGTCGGACCATGGCAATCTGCCCCGAGAGCCGCCGCCACTCGTCGTGGTGACGATTGGCCTGCAGCGTCGAGACAGTGATCACTTTGCGATTCAGCAACTCTCGCTGGGGCGAGACGATGATCAACCCCCTCTGGGTCAGTCGGGCCACCACCTTGGCCGCGGTGGTAGCACTAACAGTGGCCGCGCTCGAAACGGTGCGTACCGAGCGGAATCCGTAGGGACTCAGATTCATGGCGGCGAGTACGAACATATCTTCTCGGGTGTATCCGTCGATGGTGGGCGCAAAGCCCAACTCGTCCTCGAGAATGGCGACTTGCGAAGCGTCAAGGAGCTGGACTTGACGACCGTTGCGCAACCCCCGCGTCGGGACGAGACCCAAGCGCTTCATCGCGCGAGTCACTCGAGGCACGGAAGTATTGAGCGCTGAAGCCACCTCGAAAATAGTTACTTCCATA
>DAIEHI010000094.1 GCA_027355725.1 Acidimicrobiaceae bacterium | reverse complement strand
CCGCTCAGCGCGCCGGGTCGCTACCCGTGACCGATTCGAAAACCTCAGGACCGCTTGACGAGTTTCGAAGGCAACAACTCGTACGGCGTGTCGCTCCGACGGTTGGTGACGGCTGCCCACTGCTGGGACGCGGTTGTGGTGAGGGATTTGGACAATGGGTGAATGTCCTGGTTAGGGCTGGCGGACAGAACCGTCTGGGGTGGCTTCTTCACCAACACCGCCCGACTTCTTCACCAGGGAGGTGGACAACCATCACCACCATTCGAGTTCGAACGACCCTCTGAGGAAGCGGACAACGTGAACGGGTGAGCATCACTGACCTGGCCGCTCGACTTCCTATGTACGAGGCCCCGGCGGGCTTCGCTCTATCAGCAAGCCCCCTCGGTTGATCTCGACAACGATGAGACTGGATCACGTCCCGCCGAGTGGTGTAACTCCAAAGGAGCACTTCTCGATGCGAGACCATCTTTTCATTTGACCTTGGCCAAGGCAACCGGCGCCGACGCCAGCGCCTCGCTCTTCAACTGATCCATGGACTCCTGGGACAGGTAGCGGCGCTCTGACACGCTCCACTTGAGGTGTTGTTCGACGACGACCGCGGTGATGAGTCGAAGAGTCGCGGCGTCGTTAGGGAAGATGCCGACGACGTTGGTGCGCCGATCGATCTCGGCGTTGAGTCGCTCGAGGGAGTTCGTCGACCAGATCTTCTGCCAATGGTTCGTCGGGAAGTGGCGAAACGCCGTGAGGTCCTCGGCCGCGTCGAGGAGCACCTCGGTGACCGCGCCGAACTGGCGTTTCAGCGTGGCCGCCACCTCCTTCAGCTGACGCTCGACGTGGGTCGCGTCGGGCTGGGCGAAGATCGTGCGGATCATGGCCGCCACCATCTGCTGGTGGTTCCTTGGCACCTTCACGAGGACGTTGCGCATGAAGTGCACCCGACACCTTTGCCAGGAGGCCCCGGGAAAGACCTTGGCGATCGCGGCCTTGAGGCCCAGGTGCGAGTCGCTGATGACGAGCTGGACGCCGTGCAGGCCGCGCTCGCGCAGCGACTGCAAGAACTCGGTCCAAAAGGCCGCGTCCTCGGAGTCGCCAATGGCGACGCCCAGCACCTCGCGGCTGGCGTCTTCGGCGACGCCGGTGACGACCACGACGGCGCGGCTGACGACCCGTCCGCCGACGCGGGCCTTCACGTAGGTGGCGTCGCAGAGCAGGTAGGGAAAGGCCAGGTGAGAGAGGCTGCGAGCGCGAAAGGTGTTCATCTCCTCGTCGAGCGCGCCACAGATCCGAGAGACCTCGGACTTGGAGATCCCGACGTCGACGCCGAGGGCCGAGACCAGGTCGTCGACCTTGCGGGTGGAGACCCCGTGGATGTAAGCCTCCATGACCACGGCGTAGAGGGCCTGGTCGATGCGTCGGCGACGCTCGAGCACGCTCGGAAAGAACGAGCCCTTGCGCAGCTTGGGGATCTTCAGTTCGACGTCGCCGGCCTTCGTGGTGAGCAGCCTCGGACGCGACCCGTTTCGCTGCGTGGTGCGCGAGAGCGTGCGCTCGTGGCGCTCGGCCTGGACCACCTCGGTCGCCTCGGCGTCGATCAGCGCCTGGTAGAGGAAGCTGACCATCTGGCGGACGAGGTCGCCGCTCTCATCGCTTTGAAGTGC
>DAIEHI010000088.1 GCA_027355725.1 Acidimicrobiaceae bacterium | reverse complement strand
GGTTCCTCTTAAGATTTTGTATGTCGGGGCCGTGGTGCTTGGCGAGTTGGAGTCGCGCCTCGAGTTGAAGGACTGCTGCCTCAAGAGATGGCAGGTCTTCCATGATCGTTGCTTCGACGATTGCTCTGGATGTGTCGAAATAGTGATGCGTAAGCCAGTCCCGCATCCCGGCTGCTTCAGACCACTTGGCCTCGGGCTCGCTGGCGACCCGGTGGGGATCCAGCAACTTGACGGCTTCGCCAATTTCAATTAGACGTAATCGAACCGCGTCGAAAATGAGGCCATCGGAGAGGTCGCCACGGCTGAGGTGGCTTCGGATTGCGGTGATCGCCTCGACAGTGTCGTTCAGGCACTCTTCGTCACGTCGCGAGCTCACAGCGGAATGGCCTCGCGGGAGGACAAGTGACAGCACCAAAGCTCACGTGCCGCGAACCGGGGACGAAGATCCCTCACGCGGACTACGAAACCGGAAGATGGCCCTGTCATCGTCGTTGCGAGCGTGAGCGGAGATGACTGGACTCCCGTCCGAACAGGGCCGATACTGAGTTGATGGGCAACGCGGTCTCTCGAGACGGGACGCTTCGCTACAGCACGACTTCGGGCTGGTGGGCGCCGGCGCTCCTCGACCTATTCGCGCTGCAAGCTCTGGTGCGTTCAGGTTCAGCTCTGTGGTGGGCCATCGACGTCGCCGAGGTCGTCCTCGTGCTGGCAGTCCTCTACGTCCTGACACACCCCACGCTTCGCTACTCGTCGAACTCCTTTACTCTGAGTCGCGGACCTTTTCGGACCAGTATCGACCTACGAGACCTGGCCTCCGTGCGCGTGATAGATGTCGTGCGACGCAGCAACGTGCTTGACCCGCAGACGGGAGAACGCCGCTCGAACATTCGCTGGTTCTACAAGTCCCCCGACGACTGGGGTGGGGTGACGCCGGTCCAGGGCTACGTCATCAAGGACACTGATGGCCATCGAGTGTCAATCAACACTGCCCGAGCGGGTGCGCCGTGGGCGCCACTTCTGTTGGCGGCACTCAACGAGCACCCCGATGTCGAGCTCGGGCCCCGAGTGGTGCCGTCACTTAACGACTTCGCGCGATAGCGGGTCAATCGCTGGCCGCTGCCCGCGGCCACCCCATGAGCGGTGAAGAACCGTACGAAACAGCACCCTTGTCTTTCCAAGCTAGATCACACGTGGGGAGCGACTGCAAGAGCAATGTGATCACGGCTGGTGAGTCTTCGGAAATGGCCTCGTTCACTCGTTCATTCAGTGTCGCGGGTTCCTCGGGTGACGCGCACGTGATGTCGGCGTATTCCATCTCCCCGTCAGTTCATCGCGGCGGGCTCAGAGAACCGTGGCGCGTCGTCAACGTCGCAGCAAGTGCGAGTCCGTTCTTCGTCACTGGTACACCACGGCGTTGGCAACCACCACCTGCCAACGCTGCGCACAGCGTCCTGACGGCACCCGTGGCGCCGCTACGAGGAGCGCTCAGGACTGTTACCCAGGGTTGCGATGCGCGGTCGAGCGCACATCGCGGGTGTGGTGGCGTGCTGGCGAGTCCACTCGGACTCGAGCAGCGCGAAATCGATCTCACTGCTCCAGGCACCCTTGAACCACTCGTTCTCGATCAGGTTCGCCTCACGTCGCATCGCGAGTCGGTCGCCGAGGCGCAGTGATCGACTGTTGCGGACGTCAACGCG
>DAIEHI010000076.1 GCA_027355725.1 Acidimicrobiaceae bacterium | reverse complement strand
TGGCCCGAACCTGTCACGTCGGTAAGACCGAATGGCTGTGCGGCTAGCTGCTCGCCGCACCCGCCCATGTTCGCATCGGCGGCCGTTGCGCACTCGGACAAGAAGAGTTTCCCGCCGATGTCGAAACCCCGCACGCTCACCACCACGGTCTCGCGATCATCGAGATTGATCGCCGGTGAGATTGTCACTGTTGGCACCCGACCAGTGATGCCTCGCGGACCAAGTTTGCGCGTGACGTCGAGCGCAAGACGGTTCATCGAGTCTGCAGCGCACGAAGGAGGCCGGAAAAAGGACGGCGCGAACGTGGACGCCGGGATCACCACGGGGCGACGCCACCCTGGGTACGCGATGGTCATCCGTCGTGGTGCCTGCGAGAAACCGCACCAGTCCATCTCCACGATCGCCCACGGTTGACTGGGCGTGATAACAATCGGCCCTGACGGAGTCGGAAGTGATGGCGTCCAGCGATACGGCGTCTCGACGAACGCCAGGCGCTCTCCTGACGAGGTGAAGAGGTGAATCGTCGGTCGTCCAGACAGTGAGCACGAACGTCGCGAACTGCTCGAGAGCGTGAGGTCCCCGTAGGGGTTCCCCGGGCCATTGAACACGACCATCGTCTGTATTGCAGTCGACGAACAGGTCGGGAGCACGCTCGCACTTGCCGAAGTTGACCGCGTGGAGCCGACGATCGGCGCGAATGCCATGACGGCAATTGTCAGGCCGATTCGGATCGACATGGGCCGTTGAGTACGGACGCCTTGCGACGAATGCAGCGACATATCGGTACTGTACCTACCCTCGAATGTGGATCCCACGCGAAGCACGAGTGCAGAATTCTGGATTCGCGCGAGCGCCGCGAGCGCTGCGCAAGCACCCGTTCGACTGCGACCTCGATTCGTCGCCTGAGCCACTCGACGAAACCCGCCGATTTGGGTTCGTGTATGAGTGCTACCCAGGCTTCGAGTTGATCGTCATCAAGCAAGTTCTTGGTCGGACCCTTTGACCCCCCAACGCAGGTCCAGAGCAGATCGGTCTCACTCGCACTCCGGAACGAGTCGTCCTCGCTGCACCACAGATTGGGTGACGAGGAATCTCTTCCGAAGGCGTCGAGTGCCGTGACGCCCGGCAGCGACGTTGTCAACACCTCTACTTGGATACCGGTACTTCGGGACGGTCGATAATTCGCAGCCACGAGCCATCGACTTGGCGGCGCAGCACCTGAACCCGTACGCCAACCCCGTCGGCTGCAAGCGTCGAGGTGAGCGCGAGGTCCTCGAATAACACGCTCGTCAGTGGCGATTCGATCCCGAACTGCACACCAGCGCCAACCATGTGCTGATAAACCGCCTGAATGGCAGCCCTTCCTGTCACGGGTCGGTCCAACGGGTAGGCCAACACAGCCCTTTCCTCGTACAGCGCAGCCACTCCGGCAGCATCACCGGCATTGAGGCGCTCGGCGACCAGACGAGTGACGTCCTCCGGGACACGCGCGGATGGGTAGCTCATGGTCTCTCCTTCTCAGTGTCAGCGCAATCGAGTTCAATCGGCCCACATCGTAGGTGGTGACACACCGGTGGTCCAGGTCGCTTCGCCAACGTGGCTAGCCGGTTTCGCCGTGCGCCCCTCTGACCATCGGCCCTGATAGCGAAGGGCCGTTGACCAACGAGTGCAAACATTCTGGGCTTAACGGGTGATGGTGCACGAAACGTCGCCGGGGACGTCGATGCGGTGATATCCGCGCACGCGATCGCAGCCCACCCCCGTACACCTTCGGACATCCGAACCTGGCCAGTGCCGCTGGCATAGGACTTGGTTTGCAACGACAACGCGCCCTTCTCCGGCTCAACGCTTCCCCGGTCGAACTGTAAGTTCGGCGAGGCCGCGACAAGTAAGGGATTGGAGGTGGTTAGGTGAGACGAGCAATGCTGGGACTTGGTGCGTTGGTACTGGCCCTGGCGGTTGCGGCACCTGCTGGAGCGCTCGAGCGAGGGGCTGGCCCTTCGCCCGAGCTGACCGACGGGTCACACATTGTTGCTCGCTACACCCTCTGCCAAGGCGCCTCGCCGGACCGGGTGATGACTGTGACAGTCGCCCGCTCGAAGCCACTCAACCCCGAGCACTTCACCTTTCCGGCGCGGACGCGGGGATCAAGGCCCGCCGTTGTACGAGCGCTGGCGCACGCACTGTGTTCGCTGCCGATGATGCCCGCCGGGGTGCAAGCCTGCCCCGCCGACTGGGGTGCCAACTACCGTCTCCAGTTCTCGCTGGCAAAATCGTCGGTTTCGGGCGTCGTGGGCGCCAGCCTCATCAACCCCATATCGGTCCAGGCGACGGGCTGTGAGGTCGTCAGGGGCCTGGGTACGACACGATGGGCGATGTCTAGTGCCAAGCTCTTCGCCGCCCTCGGGACGGCGATCGGTCTGCGACACGCAACCCGAGCAACGTTCGCGGGCCAGATCGTGGTGCACGGCGCGTAGGTGGGCGTCAGTGCGAGGACGTGCGAATCCGTCGAGTCGCGCGGGCTCAACGGCAAAACAGCGTGCAGGACGGTGAGGACTACTAGCAGCGCCACGTCGCGTGACGCGCCGAGGGCTCCCGGGACTTGGCCGCGATCTAGGTGGAGGGACACCGCGAGCACCTCGCCGATACCGCGACCCCGAACACTTGATTGTGTTGGTCGATGTGGGCGACCCTCACGTGTGATGGCGATCGAAGCACCTACGAAGGAAGCCGACGCGGCAAGCAAGCACGAGTGGGCGCACTCAAGATTCCGGTTCTCTTGCTCGAGTTCGGCGACTCGATACTTGTCCGTGGTTGCCACACCGCCGGTTGAACTATCGTCGACGTCGGCTTGGCGGACCCAGGCGCGCGCACGTTCGGGGCCGTAGCCCAACTGGTCGGCGACGCGCTGGACAGTCCCTTGACTCGTTCCGAGGATACAGTCATAGTAACCTCCATTTGGGAGAAGTCCACTATGCCAACGAAGACGACGAAACTTGGTCTTCTATTTCGAATCAGCCTGTGCGCTACCGGCATGGCTCTCTTGGCTTGCACGCCGGTGTTTGCGGCCGGAAGTCACAGTGCTAGTAGTTACGCACTGTCCACTGGCCCCACGTTTGGGGTATTTGGCGACAAACTACACAAGAACGTCAGTGAGACTTTTTCAATCGTGAATGGGAATTCTCGGCAAGTCTTTATTGAAAAGATTGGGAAGAACGGACCTGGCTTACAGTTGCTCGTCGCCTCTGGTTTTGGAAAGACCAGGAAGTTAGAGGTCCCTTCAGGGGCGCGAAGGATTTACCGCATTCCTGCGCATAAGTCGCTTCGTATCACCGTCTGGTACCACGTCACTGATTGCGCCAAGGTTCCTACTGGTTCGTGGCCACTTTCTTTGGATGTCGCGTGGAACTCTGAGAATTGGCGACGAGTCAACTTGCAAATTTCTGCCACACCCTCAGTGCCGTGGCCGAAGTCTATGACTCGTTGGGTATGTTAGGGCATGCATTCGATTAATTGTGAGTCGATCTCTATTGATTAACTCGCAGAGTGACTGGAAATGTCGCGGTTTATGATGCAGCTCAATTGGTGAATGGGCCCGACCAAACGGTCGGGCCCATTCCCCTTCTTCAATACGTCTATCAGTACGTTCGCACTGCGATCTTGTTAAGCGAGAACACCGCCAGGAAT
>DAIEHI010000071.1 GCA_027355725.1 Acidimicrobiaceae bacterium | reverse complement strand
CGCCTGGATGTTCTCATCGGCGAGTACGCCGATTCCGGCGGCGACGTCGCCGACGAATGGGATGTTGCGGACCGAGGGTTCGGGCGCCATCGAATCAGCGTCGAGTCGTACAGTCAGTGTGCGGGGTTGCTGTGGATTCTTGGCGATGTAACCCGCATCGCGAAGCACCGTGATGTGGTTCGCTACCGTCGCGGGTGACTTCAACCCAACGTGATCGCCGATTTCGCGAATCGTTGGAGGGAAGTTCCGTTCGCGTTGGCACGCGATGATGAACTCAAGGATCTGACGGCGCATGGGGGTAATGACCTCGGCCATGGCACTCCTTTCGGGGACGAACAACTGTTCGTAGCGTAGCGACTACCGCTGCTGAAATCAAACACGTGTTCGTAAAACAGCGTTCGCGATCTTTTGGCGATCAGCGCGGAGATGACCTAATGCCCGATCCTTCGTGCTGCTACTGTGCTGCGGTGGCCAAGGTGGCCAATAGAAAATCCGCTGAGGTGGCTCGAGCGTGTCCGGTACGTGACACGTTGGTGTGCCTGGGGGAATTATTACACAGTTGAGGAGGACGAGTTGATTAAGCCTCGTTTGAACAAGACGGTGGCGGCGGTTACGACCAGTGCCCTGCTGTTGATGGCGGTGCCGGTTGTCGGCATCGCGTCAGCCTCGGGGGCTTCGGCCAAGCCGACCTACACCATCGGTTATCAGGGACCGCTATCTGGTGGCAACCAGCAGCTCGGGTTGAACATGGTGAACGCGGTCCAATTGGCGATCAATCAGGCGAACGCGTCCGGCAAGTTGCCCTTCAAGTTGAAGCTTGCGACCTACGACGACCAGGGTGACCCGACCATCGCTCCGACGCAGGCGCAGGCCGCCATCGCGAACAAGAACGTGGTCGCGATTGTGGGACCGGCGTTCTCGGGTGCGACTGCAGCCTCTGAGCCGTTCTACCACAAGGCGCAATTGGCGACCGTGAGCCCATCGGCGACGAACCCCAAGTTGGCGACCAACCACTGGAACAACTTCTTCCGTGTGGTGGCCGACGACAACATTCAGGGTCCGGCCGACGCTAATTACGTGGTCAAGACGTTGAAGAAGAACAAGGTCTACGTCGTGAACGACGGAACGGCTTACGGCTCGGGCGTCGCCCAGGCCTTCGCCGCGACGGCGACCAAGGACGGTGCGACGGTGACCCCGGCGACCGTTCCGGGTACCTCGCAGTGCCAGAACGGCACCGCGTCGTCGACCGAGTACACCTCGGCCGCTGCCCAGGTCGTGGCGAGTGGTGCCAACGCGATGTTCTACGGTGGCTACTACTGTGACCTCGGTCTGTTCCTTGGCCAGTTGCAGTCGGCGGGTTACACGGGCATTGTGATGTCGGACGACGGCGCGCTGTCACCGGCGTTGATCGCGGCCACGACTCCCGCTTCGGCCGCCAACGGCGTCTACCTGACGTGTGCGTGCGCGAGTTCCACGAACCCGACGTTCAACCGTGAGTACCAGGCCCTGGCACACTTCAGCGCCGCCAACGCGACGTACGCGCCCGAGTCTTACGACGCGACCAACGCCATCATCGCGGCGATGAAGAAGCTGAAGAAGATCACCCGCGCTGGCATCGTTGCCCAGCTGCACAAACTGGTGATGAAGGGGATGACCAAGGTCATCCGTTTCCAGCCCAACGGTAACATCGCCGGTTCGGCGATCTACGTGAACCGGGTCAAGAACGGAAAGATTGTTCAGCTCGGTCTCGAGTAACCACTGAGTAACTCTGAGCGGAAGGGCCGGGGGTTTCCCCCGGCCCTTCCGTTTTGATTACACTTTCGACGAACCATTCAAGGGGGCGCAGTTGGGAGCATTTGGGCACTACCTCACGGGGCACTTCGCCACGCTCCGTCTCGAGTTCTGGGCGCTGTTCATTGGCGGTCTCGCTAACGGCGTGCTCTACGGCATGGTGGCGGTTGGCTACACCCTCGTCTATGGCGTTCTGCGCCTCATCAACTTCGCCCACTCGGAGATCTTCATGTCGGGGGGCTTCGCTGGCTACTTCGTAATGAAGGCGTTGGTGGGCACAGCTGTCCCATCGGGCATGGCCTCGGTCGGACTCATCGTGCTGGGAACGTTGGTAGGTGGTTTCGTCGGCGCCTTCATGGCCACGCTGGTCGAACGGGTCGCGTATCGGCCACTGCGGCGGCGCCACGCACCGGCACTCGCGTATTTGATCAGCGCCATTGGCGCGTCGTATTTTCTCTACAACATGGCGGGCAAGGAGTTTGGTCGAGTGCCAATCTCGATGCCCCAGCCCTACATCAACCACCCGATCGTCCACATTTTCGGAGCGCCGGTGCAGATGTACTACGTCATCATCTTGCTCGCCGGGGCCGTCATGTTCCTCGCGCTTGACCGGATCGTCGCCAAGACCAAGCTCGGCCGGAGCATTCGAGCAGTGGCCCAGGACGCCGAAACGGCGTCGCTGATGGGCGTGAACATTGACCGCACAATCGTGCTGACGTTCATCGTTGGCGGCGCGCTCGGCGGAGCGGCCGGCTTTCTCTTCGGCATGGGCACCGGCGTGTCGAACACGATGGGTTTCGTACCGGCCCTGAAGGCGTTCACCGCCGCGGTACTCGGCGGTATCGGGAACCTCCGGGGCGCGATGATCGGTGGGTTCTTGCTCGGCGTTGTCGAAAGTCTCTCGGTGGTCTTCGTACAGGCCGCCTACATGGACGTGGTGGCCTTCGGAATCCTGGTCGCGGTCCTGCTGTTCCGTCCGACCGGCATTCTCGGCGAACGACTGGGGAGGGCGGCGTGAAGCGTATTTTTGCCAACGTTCACGTGAAGCGTCTCTTTTCGGCCTTCGCGGCACTCGCGGTGCTGGAGCTCATGACCGGCCCCCCGGGTAGTGCCCTCTCTCCGACGGCCGGTTTCACGGGGTCTTTCCGTGAAGCCGCATCGTTCTTCGGTCTCTTTCGCACGCAGCGCTGGGTGGTGTTCTTCTTCCTCGCACTCGTCATATTCGCCGTGTGGTCGACGTGGTTGACGTGGGGTGAACGGGTTCGCGGTGTGGCGGTCAAGGCCCTGAGTGTGCCGCGCGCCGCGACGCATACCCGTCCGGGTCGCTGGGGGATCTACGTCGCCCTGCTCGCGCTCGCGTTGTTGCTGCCGCACTTGATCACCGACCCGTTCTGGCAGGCGGCCATGGTCGAACAGATCTCGGTCTACGTCCTGCTCGCCCTTGGTCTCAACGTGGTCGTCGGTTTTGCCGGACTGCTCGACCTCGGGTTCGTGGCCTTCTACGCGATCGGCGCGTATACGACGGCGTGGGTCACGGGCGCCCTGCCAACGGCTGCGCCCTTCGGTATTCACTTCAACAACTTCTACGCGATTCCCATCGCTATCGCGCTGGCTATGGGTGCGGGTATCATCCTCGGAGCACCGACGTTGCGCCTGCGTGGCGACTATCTGGCGATCGTGACGCTGGGATTCGGTGAGATCATCACGATCTTCGCCAACAATCTGTACGGGATCACCGGTGGCTCACAGGGCACCAATACGATTCCGCACTTCTCACTGCACGTTGGCCCGATTAAGTACCTCTGGGGTTTGACGCCGGTGCCCTACTACTACCTGACAATCGTGTTCGTCATCTTGTTCCTAATCGGGTTCAAGCTGTTGGAACACTCTCGGGTCGGCCGTGCCTGGACCGCAATCCGCGAGGACGAGGTCGCCGCCGAATCGGTGGGCATCAACCCGCTCAAGTACAAGGTCATGGCGTTCGCTATTGGCGCCTCGACCGCTGGTTTCGCGGGAGTCGTGACGGCGAGCCAATCGAACACGATCTTCCCATCGAGCTTCACCCTGCAGTTCTCGATCAATATCCTCGTGCTCGTGATCTTCGGTGGCATGGGGTCGATCACCGGTGTCGTGCTCGGGGCGATTGTCATTCAGACCGGTTCGATGTACCTCTTGCACACGCCGCCATCGGGATATCAACCCCAGGACCTCTACATCTACCTCGGTGCGCTACTCGTCGTGATGATGATCTTCCGACCGGCGGGTCTCGTTCCGTCGCGTCGGCGTCACCGTGAGATTGGACTCGCCGAAAAGGGCGAGGGCCATATGAACGAAGTATTGACGGGAGACACGCCGTGAGCGACAAGATCTTCGACGTCGACCACGTCACGCTGCGATTCGGCGGCGTGGTCTCCCTGAATGACGTGACCCTGCACCAGGAGCGTGGCGAGATTTTGGCCGTCATCGGACCGAACGGAGCCGGCAAGACGTCGCTGTTCAATTCCCTGACCGGCGTCTATCAGCCCCAAGAGGGGACGATCACCTTTCAGGGCCGCGACGCCAAGCCGATGAGCGTCATCGGTAAGAAGCCTCACCGCGTCAGCACCGCCGGCGTCGCGCGGACGTTTCAGGCGTCACGCATGTTCAGCGCCCTGACGGCGTTTGAGAACATCAAGATCGGCGCAGAGTCCCACCGCGGCATCGGTGTTATCGGGGCGATGTTGCGCGGCCCCGCGACTCGTCGCGACGAGCGGACCTCGGATGAGCGGACGGTGGAACTCCTCGACTTCGTGGGTCTTCGAGCGAAGGGCAACGTGATCTCCTCGTCGCTCTCCTACGGTGACCGGCGCCGGCTGGAGATTGCTCGGGGCCTCGCGACTTCGCCCCAGGTGCTCTTGCTCGACGAACCGGCCGCGGGGACCAACCCGTCGGAGAAACTCGAGCTGACCACGCTGATCCGTAAGGTTCGCGATGAGATGGGCGTCTCGATCTTGCTGATCGAGCACGACATGAAACTGGTGATGTCACTGGCCGAACGGCTCTACGTACTCAATTTTGGCAGCGTCATCGCCCAGGGTACCCCGGAGGAGATTCGGGCCAACGACAAGGTCATCGAGGCCTACCTCGGTTCGACCGCGACTGAGACGGGGGACCGCTCGTGATGCTCGAGGTTCACGAAGCGGTGGTTCGCTACGGCGCGATCACCGCGTTACACGGCGTGTCGTTCGAGGTAAACCAGGGTGAGATCGTTACGTTGCTCGGTGCCAACGGAGCGGGTAAGACGACAACCCTTCGGATGCTGTCCGGCTTGCACGCCCCCCAGAGCGGGCGGATCATGTTTGAGGGCCAAGACGTCACGACGACCAAGGCCCATATGTTCACCTCGCTCGGCATTGGACACGTCCCCGAGGGCCGGCGCATCTTCCCCCAGATGACCGTGGAAGAGAATCTGGAGATTGGTGCCTTCCGGCGACACGGTTCGTACAGCGATGACATGGATCGTATGTATGAGACGTTCCCCATCTTGAAGGAACGGCGCAAGCAAATCGGCGGCAACCTGTCCGGCGGTGAACAGCAGATGCTCGCCATCGGACGCGCCCTCATGGGACAGCCCCGCTTGCTCCTGCTCGACGAGCCGTCGATGGGCCTCGCGCCCATGATCGTCGACACGATTTTCCGGATCATCGGCGAGATCCGCGATGGCGGTACGACTGTGCTGCTGGTCGAGCAGAACGCGGCCCAGGCGCTTCGTCTCGCCGATCGTGGCTACGTGATGGAGAACGGCCGGATTGTCTTTGGAGACAGCGCGTCGAATCTGCTGACCGACGCGAGGGTGCGGGCGGTCTACCTCGGCGAGAACGTCGAGTCATAGGGCACAGGTGCAACGCACCTGACGAGTAGTTCGAGTTATCGAGACTCACCGCGTCGATAGTCGGTCCGTGCTGACCGGCCCCGTCACGTCGCGATGAGTCCCGCGGCGGCGGTGTCGAGCCAAATCCGTCACGGCCGTCCCGACATGGAATACACTTACTTATCAACAAGTAACTAATTCTTCGCGAACGGACACTTCGATGGCACTCAAACACGCCCACCCGGAACGGTACAAGTGGATCGCGCTCACCAACACCACGTTGGGGATCTTCATGGCCACGATCAACGGTTCGATCATCTTGATCTCACTGCCCGCGATCTTTCGCGGTGTCGGCATCAATCCACTCTCGCCCGGTAACGTCGGCTACCTGTTGTGGCTTCTTCAGGGCTATCTCCTGGTCACAGCGGTGTTGGTCATCAGTCTCGGACGCCTGGGCGATATCAAAGGCCGGGTGAGGATCTACAACCTGGGCTTCGCGGTGTTTTCGGTCGCCTCGATCCTGCTCGCCCTCGACCCGTTTCGCCACGGAGCCGGGGCCCTATGGCTCGTCCTGTGGCGACTCGTCCAGGGAGTTGGCGGCGCCATGCTGTTCGCGAATTCGAGCGCGATCATTGTCGACGCCTTTCCATCCGATCAGCGCGGGTTCGCGATGGGCATCAACCAGGTGGCCGCGATCGGCGGTTCGTTCGTGGGCTTGATCCTGGGTGGTCTGCTCTCGATTGGTGACTGGCGACTCGTGTTCTGGGTTTCGGTGCCCGTGGGCATTTTCGGCACCATTTGGGGCTACGTCAGCCTTCGTGACAATGGTGAACGAGCGAACGCCACGATCGACTGGTGGGGAAACGCCACCTTCGCGATCGGCCTCACGTCATTGTTGGCGGCCATTGTCTACGGCATTCAGCCCTACGGCACGAGTTCAATGGGTTGGACATCGCCTCGGGTGTTGGCCGCGTTCGCGATCGGCGCGATCTTCCTCGCGATCTTCCTCGCGATTGAAATGCGCGTCGCCTCGCCGATGTTCAACCTACGACTCTTTAAGATTCGTGCGTTCTTCACCGGAAGCATTGCCGGCCTGCTCGCCGCGATTGCGCGTGGCGGTCTGCAGTTCATGCTGATCATCTGGTTGCAGGGAATCTGGTTGCCGCTGCACGGCTACAGCTATTCGTCAACGCCATTGTGGGCGGGTATCTACCTGTTGCCGTTGACGCTCGGGTTTCTCGTA
>DAIEHI010000054.1 GCA_027355725.1 Acidimicrobiaceae bacterium | reverse complement strand
TCAACCCCCAGACGTTGACGTACGCGATACGCCGCCGCCTGCGCCCGGTCATCGCCCGCTCCGCGCTGGCCAAAGAACCCCATCTGCTCAGACGTCGGCTCACTCTCGCCACGTTCCCCACGAAGACGTCGCGCGAGCGTCGCGTCGCGCTGGGTCCTCAGCTCGCTCAACTCCCCTCGAGCTACGCGATGCAACTCGAGGACCGATGTGGAGAATCGCTCGGCCACACGAGTTGGCGGCAGATCGGCGAATGACCCCACCGTATGTAGACCCAGGCGTCGACACGTGGTTGCGAGGTCCTTTCTGCCCAGCGTGTCGATTGGTTGCGAACGACGAAAGGATTCGCTCCCACCCGGGACCAACACCACCCCCTCACGTGCCGCGAGTTCTGCACAGAAGAGACCATCGGCGACACCGAGTGACGGCTCACAGCCAATGAGGTCGCGAACACTCTGACGAACGGCATCGAGCACTGCTGTCTCGCCACCGAAGAACCGACTAGGTGCGCGCACGGGCAGCACGAGGAGTCCGAGCCGTACCGGTTCAGTGAAGGGACAGAGCACCGTCAACGCATCGAGCACCGCGAGATAGTCACGCAACGTCGATCCATCAGGCTTCTCTTCGCTAAGTGTCTCGATCCAAAGAGCGAGGAGTCGTTCCATTAGCTCGCCGCCGCTCGACCTCTTCGATTCGGCAGCACCACAACATGCTCGCCGCTGCGCTGGGCCTCGCCACGTCCCCCCACCCGCACGGTGAGATAGCGAGCGTCGAGACGCGCTGATCTCGCCCACTCTGATCGGGTTATGTCAAACGAGAGATCCACCGGTAATGGCCACGGTGCGCTCGGTTCACAGAGTGCTATCAGCACGGTGCCACGTTCTCGCACGCGGTCCACCAACCGACGCGCGACGCCGTGTGACACACGCGAGGGCGCGCGCACCACCAAGAGATCCACACCATCGAGTAGATCCGCAGCCGACTCGGCCCACGCGCCACGAGGACGAGGCACGAATAGCACCCGACGTAGGTCGACCCCGAGATCGGCAATCGCAACCACGCCGGGGTCATCCACACCCACCACCGCGCACCAATGCCCTAGGGCGCTTGACTCGGTCAGGAGACTGAGCGCGAGACTGAGACCACCAAAACCTGGTGGCGACTGGACAAGGACCGTCGAGCCACGGCGTAATCCACCACCGGGCACTAGAGCCTTCCAGGGCTCCCCCAATGGCAACATACGGCTTTTCGCAAGCGTGACCGGACGCAGTGAGGACACTAAATCCTGTGAAAGTTGAGGGCGTGTGGGTGAAAAAGCGAACATATGTTCGTAAGAGTAGTCACTCGTAGTGACGTACGCCAATGGCCTAGTTTTCCTCTTTGGGGACGCTCACTGCTGCGATGAGCCGCGAGAGCGCTGGTCAGGGTAGAAAGGACACCATGTGCGGTCGCGTCGCTCTCTTTAGTCCACCAGCTCGGCTCGCCAAACTCCTCGACGCACAACTCGCCGCCGGCATCGAACCCGAAGGTCACCCCAGTTGGAATATCGGACCCCAGCGTCGACTCTTCGCAGTGGCCAACGACAATGGTGCACGCGTGCTTGATCGGTACCGATGGGGACTCATTCCCAGTTGGTCCAAGGATCCCTCTATTGCCAATCGTCTCTTCAACGCCCGAGCCGAGACCGTGGCCGAAAAGCCTTCATTTCGTAGCGCCTTTTCAAAACGACCGTGTGCGATACCCGTCGATGGTTTCTACGAGTGGGATCACCGCGCTGGTCGTGAGAAACAACCGCACTACTTCACTCGCGTTGATGGTGAACCCCTCGTCCTCGCTGGACTCTACGAACAATGGCGCGATCCAGACGCGGCGAGTGACGCTGCACCTCTTCGCACGTGCACGGTCATCACAACGACGCCGAGTCATGACATGGACGATCTGCACGATCGCATGCCCGTGGTGCTCGCAGTGAGAGACGTACGCGCCTGGCTCGACGTCGACGCGTACGGTCCCGATGAGCGCATGCGACTCCTGTGCCCCGCGCCCTCAGGCACTCTTCAGCACTACGGCGTTGATCGCGCCGTGGGCTCGGTTCGAAATGACAGGCCCGAACTGATCGAACCAAGCGAACCCCAGTCACTCTTCTAGACATCGCACGCTCAACAAACCATTCGCTGCGATCAGCGTCACGACGTTCGCTCGCTGGTCGTAGTTCCCGCTCTACATCATTGCGATGAGAACGGTCAAGTACCGTTGTCTCGTTCAGTTGCAAGCACTTCGCATGAACGCTCTTCTCTCTTGTCCTGATTCCATCGACCAGCTCGGTCGATTGGTGTTAGACCAGAGGTGATGAGGCCCCAATGTCCGCAACGTTGAAGTTGACACACAAATCAATCGGGGTGGAGGTTCGTCGCGACTCCTACGAGGTGCTCATTGACGGCATTCGTGTTGGTTCAGTTGCGATGAACCACACGCTCGAACAAGCGCTGGAGCCTGGGGAACACAAACTGCAAGTGCGTAGCGGGAAGAAGTCGAGTCCGACCAAAACCTTCAATGCGGTCGAGGGTGAGGTCATCGCCTTTCGATGCACTGGCAAGAGGTCGCTACCACTCTTTCTCGCATCCTTCGTCGTCTCGAGCTTGGCGCTGGTGCTCGTTCGCGAATAGTGGTGCGTGCCACGCAGGTCTGCGGCGATGACGCAAATACCCTCACGTCTCGTCGATGTTCGTCTCACTCACGAAGTTACAAACATCGTTGAGTGACGTGACCTCACCAACGATCTCCTTCGTCGCGTACTAGTGCAAATGCACTAGTCATATTCAGGCTCGTCATCAGACGTAAGAAAATCTCCACAAACGAGAGAGAACTTTCAAAGTCCACCGGGTGGCACGTTGATGAAAATAATTCAAAAAGGGTCCAATGGCTCTGGTCAAGGATTGCTCGCTAGGACCAAAGTGTGTGGTTAAGGGGTGTCATTGGATTCATTTCTCAGATTCTGGAGCGTGGATCAACACTCAAGAAAAGGGGAGCACTATGAACCACCAGCGTTGGTATGGGTCAGCTCACTTCGTGCGCGTGGCCGTTAGTGCATTCGTCATCACGCTCGCATCGGTGATGGGCACCTCGTTAATCGCTGGCGCCCATTCGAATGATGTCTCGCCCGCCGCGAGCCAGACAAGTTCATCGAGACTGGTCGTAGCGGAGCGCAACGGCTCACTCACCCCGACGTTGACCTGTGTGGACATCTCCTCAAAGAGCGAATACACCGCTTACTTCGGATACACCAACACTGGTTCTTCAGTCACCTATCCGACCGATTCGAAGTTCAATCGCGTCTCGCCATCGTCGTACAACGGTGCTCAGCCGACCGACTTCCCTCCGGGCACCTTCTCCAATGTCTTCAGTGTGCTCGTCACTTCACCCTCGGTCTCGTGGACTCTCGATAGAAGCACGGTCTCGGCCTCATCTCACAGCACGCAATGCTCCGACTCATCGCTGCCGGTGGACCCGCTCGGTCTGAGTCTCGTCCTCGTTCTTGGCGTCGGCATTGTCGTGGGCGCCATCTTCGTAACCCGCACAGCCCGTAGAAGGGAGTCGGTATGACCATCCACAGTGTGCTCGCAATAGGTTGCCACCCCGACGACATCGAGTTGGGTTGTGCTGGAGCGTTGTTGAAGCATCGCGCCACGGGTCAGCGCACCAGCATGCTTGTCATGACCGGAGGGCAGCGCTCTCGCACCTTCTCGAGCGACACCAGGCAGAAGGAGCAAGAGGCTGCCGCAGCGATTCTGGGCGCAGAACTCTACTGGGGCGGATTCAACGACACTGAGATTGATCCTGGTCGAGCGACCATCGACGTCATTGAACGCGTGATGGAACTGGTGAAGCCCGACGTCGTGTACGTGCACGCACCCGATGATTCACACCAAGACCATCGAGCGATCTCAGTAGCGACCGTGTCAGCGGCGCGCAGGTCATCGCGCATCCTCTTCTACCAGACGCCCTCGACCACTCATTTCGAGCCGACCATCTTCGTCGACGCCGAGGCGAACATCGATCGAAAGATTGCGGCACTCGAGTGTCACGCCTCCCAGGTCGAAGCCGGTTCATTTCACTTGGACGCAGTACGTGCGGGGGCTCGCTACTGGGGAGCATTCGCGCGGGTCTCACTGGCTGAGGCGTTCACGCCGGTCCGCTTCGTCTGGGACATCACACCAGGTTTCACGGTGCACGATTCGCTTGAGCAGGTCGAGTTCGCACGCGAGGAGGCTCTAGGTTCAGCCAAGGGTGTCTCGGCGTCGTCACTGTGAAGTCTGCTGATCCTTCGAAGCGACTTGATCGCCCCGAGGCCCATTACGTGGGTCTCGTCGTCTACGCGCTGCTCCTCGGTATCGCCATCTACATCTTCGGAATCGATCACACCGCTGCGGGCCTCGCCTGGTTCTTGATGATCGTCTTCTTCTTCTTCTTTCTGCGCCACCTCAGTTTCGCCATCTCCGCGGCCCGCTGGGTGCATCACGACCTCTACGCAGCCGACGTCGAGTTCATTGGTTTCACGCCATCGGTGGCAGTGCTCATTGCGTGTAAGAACGAAGAACTCGTCATAGACAAACTGCTCCAAGCCCTGCTTGCTTTGGAGTACCCAGAGGAGTTGGTCAACTTCATCATCGTCGATGACGGATCCCTCGACGCCACCGGAGCGAAACTCGACGCGTGGGCTCTGGTTGACCCACGCATTACCGTGATCCATCGAGCACTGAATTCACCAGGGGGCAAGTCTGGTGCACTGAACGCCGCACTCGAACTCGTCGAGACCGACTTCATCTGCGTCTTTGACGCGGACCACGAACCGGCTCGCGACGTCCTCACTCATCTGACCCGTCACTTCCTCGACGATCGCGTGGACTGTGTCATGGGCCGATGCATCATTCGAAATGGTGGCGAGAGCCAACTCGCCGGAGTAGTGTTCGTCGACTTCCTATCGGGCTATCTCGTCAACGAATACGGTCGCCAGGCACTTTTTGAACTACCCGCCTACGGCGGTGCGAACTGTGCGGTTCGCACATCAACGTTGCGCGCACTCGGTGGATGGAACGTCGAGACGGTGACCGAGGATACGGACCTGACCATTCGGGTGATCCTTGCGGGTGGACGGGTCCGCTATGACCCGACAGCGGTTGACTATGAAGAGGCCGTGATCGTTGCTCGGCGATTCTGGCGCCAGCGGTACCGGTGGGCGCGCGGGCATCAAAAATGCACGAGGGACTACATGGTTCCCGCCCTTCGAAACAAGAATCTCAGTCTCTCCGAGCGTTCGGAGTTCCTGATGTTCCTGCTCGTGTACCACATTCCGGTCCTGTCGGGATTGGGGGTCGTGCTCACGGTCGCTCGGCTCTTCGGCGTGGGTTCGATTCCTGCAGTGGCACTCTTACCGCTCACGTTGTTGCTGTTCCTTGGGCCCCTGGCAGAGTTGACGGCGGGATTGTCAATCGGACGTGTCGAGCGGCGAGCTGCGTGGCATCTCCTTGGTTTCCTGCCGAGCTTCGCACTCTCCATCGTCACCACGACATGGGCCTATTTCGACGGCATGTTGGGACGGCCGTACTCGTGGGTCAAGACTCCTCGCTCAGCTTCGGTCTCCGCGCCACCAAAGACTTCGATCATCAACCCGCCAGTGCACGCACGACGACAGAGCGACCTAGATGAGCAGACCGTCGAGGGTGCGATGATCGCGAGCACGGGACTCGTCATTCGCTCACGAGGCGGCAAGCGCTCGAACACGGTTGGTACAAAGTCATTCGCTCGCTCCATTGAAAGAGAGACCGAATGAGCCGCCTGGATTCAGCTTCGAGCGAAGCGCAGCGCTCGCCACGAGACTTACGTTCTACTCGCCGGGGAACGCGCACTCGTCGTCGAAGCGTCCTCCTGGAGATTCTCGTCCTCGTCATTGTCTATCTCTCGGTGTTCGAACTATTGATCGACCCCATGCGCCGCTTCGAGACGAGCGCCATTGCCTGGTTCTTCTCACTCGTGGGCTCGAACAGCGTGACGGTCGCACACAATGATTCACTGCTCATTGTTTCGAGTGGACATCAGCCAATGCTCACCTTCATCTCGCCGTCGTGTTCTTCACTCATGGGTCTGCTCGCGCTCGCGACGCTCGCTGCTGCGGTGATGCGACGGCGTCGCGCGACCACGGTACTCGCCTACCTGGTGTCGGCGAGCGTGCTCTTCATCTTGAACCTTGGTCGAATGATTGCGTCCGCGGCCGCCGGCGTCTGGTTCGGTTCGGGGGCGATGTTGCTCTTTCACGACTGGGTGGGCACCGTTTGGAACTTCATCGCCACGCTCTTTGGTTTCCTGCTCTTGCAGTTTCTGACCTCGCCGCCTTCTGAGCGCGCCGAGCAGGACAGGTTCGGCCGCCACACGGCTCGACGGCCCGAATCCTGGTCGCGCCCCGGCCTGGGATATCGCGCGAGAACGCACCGACGGGTTCGCGCCCGCTCAGACTCCCTGCTTCGTTGGTTCATCCGCCACACTCTTCCGATGTCGATTCGCGAACGAATGGCTCGCGCGAGAGAAGCCAATCGCATTGACTACCGGCTCGGGTTCCTCAACGTCGAGCAGCGCTGCAGTGCCATCGAGGGACTCACTGAATCCGGGCTCGAGGCGCACTGCGCATCGTTGCTCGCAATTGCGACGTACGAGACTGACCCTTCGGTACTCGAGACGCTCTCCAAGGCCGTCGAACGTTCAACGTCTCCGGCCCTTAGCTGGCGCTCGGCGGCGCTGCACGTCTGGGCGCGTGGGTGGCAAATGGGTTCGAAACGAGCGATCGATGAGATGAAGTGGGAACCCGAGGTGCAGCGACTTCTCACGAGAAGTTGTCATCACCGTCGCGGCGAAGAGGCGCTCTTAGACGAGCTCAGCGACCCGCGTCAAAGCCTCGCTGCGCGTGCAGAACTTCTCAGAAGAGTGTGCGACGAGGGGCTCGCCTTTCATTGTCGATCACTGGTTGGCTTCGTGGCGAGCTTGCGCGAAGAAGAACTCATCGAAGAGATGTTGACGTGTATTGCAATGCGTCAATGGGAGCCGGTCTCAACGAGCGGTGTGGCCGCGCTACGACTCTGGGCTCGAGCTATGTTGCTCGCGCGAGAAGCCACCGAGGAGATGTCCGCGTCGAACGCGCCACGAGAACCTGGACCACTGCCACAAGCCCGCGAACAACGCCTCGAGGAAGATGAGGAGTACCCCGGCGGCATTGGGCGAGGCGGACCGTTCATCGTCGGCGTCACCGGTGCCGGCGGACCAGCGGGGATCTCGGTCGTGCGTGCGCTCCTCGACGCGGGACACCGCGTCCTCGCGCTCGATGCCGACCCGCACGCGGGCGGCTTCAAAGTCCACGGGGCCGACTGGGCGGTGGTCCCACGTTTCGACGACCCCCAGTATGGCCAGGCCATGATCGATCAGATCACCTCTCACTCACTGCAGGCGCTGATCTGTACCGTTGCCGAGGAGTACCGGGCACTCGCCACAATCGCTGCGCAACTCACCGCACTGGGCTGCAAGACGTGGCTGCCGGACCTCGACGCCGTGGACAGGTGCATCGACAAGGCGAGGTTCGCTCGCGTCATGGAGAATCACGACATCGCCCACCCCCCGACCAGCGCTCGCCTACGCGGCCTTAGGCGCGTTCCCGGCCCCTGGATCGTCAAGCCCCGTCGTGGCCGTGGCAGCCGCGGTGTCATGGCATCGAACAGTCTGCGTGAGGTTCGATCGCTCATGAGGAACAATCCCGACCTCGTCGTCCAGTCACGTCTCGAGGGAGACGAATTCACCGCCGACGTCCTCATTGATCGCAATGGGCAGATGATGACCTGCGTCCCGCGGTGGCGACTGGCGACCCGCGGTGGCATCTCGGTGCACGGACTCACGTTCGACTCGCCAGAAGTGACGCGGACCTGCGCCGAAGTCATTGCCGCCATTGGTCTCACGGGAGCCGCCAATATCCAAGGAATGGTCGATGACCAAGGCGAGGTGAGCGTTATCGAGGTGAACGCACGCTTCTCTGGTGGGCTACCGCTGACCCTCGCGGCTGGAGCCGATGTGGTGGGTGCTTTTCTCCAGGCCATCCTCGAACCCGAACGAAGGATCGCGCCGCTCTACTTCAGCCCCGGCGTCAGGATGACGCGTGTCTTCAATGAGTTCATCGAGCGAGCCCCGTGACCGACTCGACGTCCTCGAGCACAGCGATTCGCCAACGACACATCATCGTCCCCTACGGCACCCGGCCCGAGATCATCAAACTCGCCCCGGTCGTTCGCGCACTTCGCGCCGGTGGCCACAGAGTCACCACCGTCAACACGGGCCAGCACTCGCAGACCGCAATGAGCGGTGATCTCTCACTCGCGCTGGGGTTGGACGCCACCGTCACCAACGTTTTGGGGCTGGACCGGTCCTTGCGTCTGGGTCAGATTGTGAGCGACGCACTTCGAATCGTCACTGAACGACGTCCTGATCTGGTCCTCGCCTTGGGCGACACCGACACCGTCCCCGCGTACGCACTGGCCGCCAAACGCAGTTCGGTACCCTTCGTTCATCTCGAAGCAGGACTTCGTAGTTTCAATCAACGAAGCGCCGAGGAGCTCAATAGGAAGATCGGCTCGGCGAGCGCCTCGCTGCACTTAGCGCCCACGCAGCGCTCACGCACCTTCCTTCGAAGCGAGGGGATCAGTGATGAACGCATTCGCGTCGTTGGCAACTCAGTGATCGACGCGCTCGTGACTACGGGCCTGGGGCCTCTTCAGACCGCCGAGCGCTCTGGCGTGCTCGTCACCGCACATCGAGCGACGAACGTCGACGATCCCGAGCGCCTCGCACGCTTCCTAAATTTGGTGAATGACCTCGCCGGGAGCATCGGCCCCGTGATCTTTCCCGTGCACCCGCGCACCGCTCAACGAATGGCGCAGTTCCTGCCAGAATTTCGCGTTCACGACGACGTGACGCTGTCACCACCGCTCGGTTACCTCTCCTTCATCGATCACCTGCGACGTTCACTTCTGGTCGTCACCGACTCGGGTGGTCTCCAAGAAGAGGCCTCGTATTTTGGCGTTCCCCTCGTGGTGCTTCGTGGGTCCACCTCTCGCTGGGAGAGTGTTGAGAATGGTTCTCTCCAGCTCGCTTCGCTCCACGATGACCAGAGCGCCCACAAGGCCCTCGAGAGTGCCCGAGAACTCACGAGCGACGAGTCACTTCGAAACATCTCGTCGATCCCTTGCCCCTACGGTGACGGACACACCGGCGAAAAGGTGGCCTCACTGCTCGCGGACCCCGCCCTCGACCCTTACCTGATCCTCGAGGAACCTTCCTTCCTCGACGGCGAGGTCCCGTGGTGACACGGGTCATCGAAGATGAGATCCGCGCGGTCCTCATAGACCTCGATGACACGCTGTATCCCCAGTCGTTGTTCCTCGAAGGGGCCGCACAGGCCGTCGCTGAGCGTGCTCACGAGTTGGGTCTCAACCGCGAAGACTTCACTAAGACCTTTCGTGCGGTGCTCGCACGAGGAAGCGACACGGGCCACACAATCGACACCACCCTCGCTGAACTCGGGTGCGCACGCGATGAAGTCCTTCGCCTCACCGCGCCACTCGTGAGCGCATTTCTCCAGTACCGACCCCACAGTCTCACGTGCTATCCCCGCGTTCCAGAGAGCTTGGAGAGGCTCTCTCGCCACGCTGCACTCGTGTGCCTGACCGACGGACAGCCAGACCTCCAACGTGCCAAGTTCACCTTGCTCGGGATTGAGGACTACTTTCGAGCACTCTTGATCACCGATGAACTCGGTGGTCGTTCGCTTCGAAAGCCGGCCACCGCGTGCCTCCATCGAATCTCGGAGATGCTCACGATTCCCGTGCGCAACTTCTTTGTCATCGGCGACCGTCTCGACAAGGACGTCGCTCTCGCACGCTTTGGTGGTATCGGGGTAATTCGAGTGCGCCAGGGCGAGTACCGCGACATCCCGTCACCTTTTGACGTCGAGACCTTCGATGATTTCCCCAGTGCGGTCGAGCACCTGATCGACACCCACTTCTGACGTCAAGGCCACTGGTCCATCTACGTCCCGCCCTGACGAAACTGAGCGCAGCGCGGCTCGACGAAAGCGCACGATGGCGCACGATGACGCACTGCCCAGGGAGGTGGATCCGAAGATCGTGCGAGAAAACGAAAACCCCGAGTGACCAGTGAGCCAAAACTCGCCAGCCCCTCGGGGTTCCCGAAGGCTCATCACCCGTTGGCCCGTGTCGGACAGGCCACCGTGTGACGGCAGGTACTTCACGTCATTCGTCGTACGAACAGCGGACCGAACTCCGCTACCCGTTGAGAGCGTCTGTTCCTCTTGCGAGGTCCCTTCACTCTCCGTCAATCTCTCCTCTCGGAGCTATCGATCGTCGACAGGTGCTACGTGAACTACGAGTGACACTGTGCCAGAGCCCGCGAGCCCGCGTAGGGAAAAATCGGAAATCCAAAGGTTTTGCCCAAGAAGATATGTGATTATCCACCAATTTCTTGTCATCCTGGTCCTCAATCAACCAGATAGTGACATCTTTCCAACAGAAATCATCCTCCGTGGATTCCCCCATTGGTCATTGGCGCAGTCGCGAGCTAGGGCGCTCGGAACCCACATGTGACGCGCGCGACGGCGCAGTCTCTCGTCTCTCGTTACGTCGCGAGACTCGCGTGGGCGTCGTTGTAACAACGATGCGATTGGGCCACTTCAGGTCACTAGAGCGAGATGCTCAGCGCCGCCAAAAGAAATGGTGCACCACCCCACTTGGGCTCGGAATCTTCTCCAGGTGGTATCGGTCGATCAATTCTTCGGGGCTCGTCCACATTCTCTCACCGCGACCGAGTTCGATCGGCACGACTGCGATGTGCATCATGTCGATGAGATCGGCGTCAAGGAATTCACGAAAGGTCGCGACGCCACCGCCAATCCGTACATCCTTGCCATCGGCTGCTTCAAATGCCTGCGCCAGCGCATCCTCTGGCGACGTGTCAAGGAAGTGGAAGGTGGTCTCGCCCAACGTGAACGATGGCCGCACGTGGTGCGTGAGCACAAAGACCGGTGTGTGGAACGGCGGCTCATCACCCCACCATCCTTGCCACTCATAGTCCTCCCATGGTCCGCGCTGTGGGCCGAACTTGTTGCGCCCCATTATCTCGGCACCGATATTGAACGTGAAGTCTCGGGTGCAAAAGTCATCAAACCCGTAGGTGCCACCGGGGTCGGTCCGGTTCACCCAGTGAGCGGTCGCACCCGCCCACGCAAAGAGCTCTTCGGGGTCGGCGTGACCGAAAGGATGTTCAAGACTCTGTCCCACGCCCGAGCCGTACCCATCGCTCGACACCATGATGTTGTGAACCCGCGCGAACTGCGTCATTCGAGTACCCCCTTGACGTGCAGGCCCTGCACCTCGCCCCCTGCAACAAAGGTATCTTCATATCGTCTCAGGGATCGAAATAATTCTCGATGCTGAAGCATCAGTGAGCACTTTTGCCCGACAACCAAGACAAAAGCAGCCCGTCGATTGGTAACTCAGGTTCGTCGAGGGTCAAGAACTAGCAGAACTCTGAGGCAGGAATAGTGCACCTACAGACCGGAAGTCAGTGCTGCGCTAACTGGCGGGCCAACTTGCGAAAGTCCACGATTTAGAGGTGACCTTGCTCCTAGCGTTACCGGATGGTGGTTTTCATCTGAAGAGGCAGTGGCTTCCAACCAGCTGTTCTATAGAAGGTCTCTATCGCGCTGGATGGCCGCGAGGATCTTTGAGAGGCGTTGGAACTTTGTTCTGCGGGGGAAGAGTCGCGTTCGAGGAACTTGAACGGGACTCTCGTAATCTGCCGAGGCTCACGCCTCTCGGTGGAGGTGATGGGATTCGAACCCACTGCCTCTACATTGCGAACGTAGCGCTCTACCAATTGAGCTACACCCCCGAAGGAGTACCAACTTTAGCCCAATGCGCGCCGAGGCACCGAATCACGGTGCCAAGTCTGCGGAGGCTCTTCTTCGTAGTAGTAGCCATCGTCGGCGTCTGTGTAGGACTCGGGGCGAAGCGGTTCAATCGTGGCCAATTCGTTGCGGTTTCGACGAAGTGGGAGTGAGGATTCGTGCAGGTAGCCCTGACTCAGCGAATAGAGAGCCAGTCCAATAAATCCGACCAGACCAATCCAGGTCACCACAGCGAGGTCCTGCACGATTGATGAACTCATCATGAAAGCACCCGCGGTGAAGATGAATGCTCCACCACAAAGACCGGCGAAGATCCTCGTGCGTCGAACTCGCATCGACACGCGCGCGCCGTAGGGGTCGTCGTACATTTCAACGCCGTGCTGAGCCGGCACTGACGAGTATGCCGCCGCGTATCGATTCGAAGCCTCTTCGTGACGTCTCACCTCGTCGAGTTCTCGCGAACGCATTTCGCGCTCGTAGTCGTAGTCCTGGCTCCACTCATCCCACGACGATCGTGTCTCGAGTGAGCGGTACGTGTCATCAGCGTGGACAACAGTCAATCGAGGTCGCTCAAAGGCGTCACGGCGCTCGGCGAAATCGGCCCGGTCCAGTCGGTGCGCGGGCGGCACCGTGTACTCCTGTCGGCTCAAAACCTCGTGTTCAGCGTGAAATGAGTCAATGGAACGTTCCGTTCCGCTTTCTCGAAAATGCCGTACAACGATAGGAACGAGAATCGCGACCCAGAACAACGCGAGCACAATCAGCAGCATCGGTTGGTTCCCGGAGCTGAGTACGTAAACATTGGGTCAAATGTACAGCGCAATCAAGGTTTTTTGGTGGATATCACGCTTCGTGTAATCCACATTCCTCCTTGTCAGCGCCCGCCCAACGACCCGATCGACGGTCGGCGGGGTTCGCCGGCTTCATGGTCACCGGCGCGCAACCGATCGACGCATATCCTTCGGCCCATAGCGGGTGCTCGGGGAGGTTGTTCGAAGAGAGGTAGTACGCGACGTCGTCGTCACTCCACGTTGCCAGTGGGTTCACTTTCACGAGTTCGAACTTCTCATCCCAGTGCACTGTCTTCATGCTCGCTCTCGTTGGCGCGTCAACTCGCTTGAGGGCGGTGATCCACGCGCTTCGACCAGCGACGGCTCGTGCGAGCGGCTCGACCTTTCTCAGTTCGCAGCATCGCTCACTGCCGCAGGGCCACGCGTCCGCGTCACTCGACGCAACTGTTCGCGTGAGCGTGAGCTGCCACTCCTTCTCAATGCGAGAGACAAACTCGAGCGTCTCGTTGAAGTGCCCACCGGTGTCAAGAAAGATGATCTCGGTCGACGGCTGCAACTGACGCACCATGTGAAGCAGGGCCACGTCTTCGAATGAACAGGCCATCGCCACCTCGGCGCCAAAACGCTCGAAGGTCCAGGTCAGTATCTGAAGCGGCGAGGCGTGCTCGAACTCGAGATTCTTCGCTTCGAGTTCGTCCAACAGGGTCTGAGGGGCAGTTTTCATAGTGTTTTGAGCCTAATGCCTAACTATGTCTAGTGGTTTAGTAGGATATTGCAAGGAACCAAACCTTATGACAACAGAGACCCTACCGACCGCCCACACGACCGATCACCTTGACCTGCTCGAGTCGCACGCCATCTACATCTTGAGAGAGGTGGTGGCCGAGTGCGAACGACCCGTTCTGCTCTTTTCTGGTGGCAAGGATTCAGCGGTGCTGTTGCACCTCGCCGCCAAGGCATTCGCCCCCCAGCAACTCCCGTTCCCGGTGATGCACATCGACACTGGCCAGAACTTCCCCGAGGTGCTTGAATATCGCGACCGCGCAGTCCAAGCAACGGGCGCACGTCTGGTTGTGGCCAAGGTGCAGGACTCGATCGATCAAGGAAAGGTCATCGACCCCGGTCCCATGGGATCACGCAATCGACTCCAGACCGTGACGCTGCTCGACGCGATCACCGAGCACGGCTTTGACGCCGCGTTCGGTGGGGCGCGTCGCGACGAGGACAAGGCTCGCGCCAAAGAACGCATCCTGTCGTTTCGCGACGCCTTTGGCCAGTGGGACCCTCGCCAGCAACGGCCCGAACTCTGGCAGCTCTACCAGGGCAAAGTCAATCCCGGTGAACACCTGAGGGCGTTCCCACTTTCTGACTGGACTGAACTCGATATCTGGCAATACATCGAGCGAGAGCAGATGGACTTGCCAACGATCTACTTCGCACACGAGCGCGACGTGATCTTGCGCGACAACATGTGGCTCGCCGTCGGTCCCTTCGTTGAAGTGCGCCCCGGAGAGACGATCAAGCGGATGTTGGTGCGCTTTCGAACTGTTGGTGACGCGAACTGCACTGGAGCGGTGATCTCCGAAGCAAAGACCCTGAACCAGATCATCGATGAGGTGTCGGTCGCCAACGTCTCAGAGCGCGGTGCCACGAGAGCGGATGACCGCTTCAGTGAGACCGCCATGGAGGATCGCAAGCGTGAGGGTTATTTCTAAATGAAGCTCGCCCACAAGGACCTTCTTCGACTCGCCACAGTGGGTTCGGTCGATGATGGCAAATCAACGCTCATTGGCCGACTGCTCGTGGACACCCGCCAACTCTTCGACGATCAACTCGACGCAGTCGTCGCCGCGTCCGAAAAGCGCGGCGTCGGCGACCTCGACCTCAGCTTCGTCACCGACGGACTGCGCGCGGAGCGTGAGCAGGGCATCACCATCGACGTCGCGTATCGCTACGCGGCAACACCTTCGCGTAAGTTCATCATCGCCGACTGCCCCGGACACATCCAGTACACCCGCAACATGGCAACCGGTGCCTCGACCGCCGATCTCGCGCTGGTGGTGCTCAACGTCGCGCACGGACTGAAAGAGCAGTCACGACGACACCTGTGCATCGCCGCCCTCTTGGGTGTTCGGTCCATCGTGGTTGCGGTTAACAAGATGGACGAGGTGAACTGGTCCGAGAGCGCGTATCAGGGTGTCGTTGATGAACTGGACACGCTCGCGAACGAACTCGGCTTCGAGTCAGTCATCTCGATCCCCGTCTCGGCGCTCTTGGGCGACAACGTCGTCGACCCCTCCCCCAACACCCCTTGGTTCGACGGCCCCACTGTCCTGCACGCGCTGGAGAACTCCCAGGCCGGCTCATGGAGCGGCGCCGAGGGGGCGCGGCTGCCCATCCAGTGGGTACTGCGACAGCCCGGAGGGGGGCGCACCTACGCGGGCATGTTGAACGGCGCGAACTTGCAGGTCGGTGACGTCGTGACACTGCTACCCGCCAATATCGCGACCACGATCACCGCCATCAACTCAGGTTCGGGTCCGCGCGAACTCGCCACCACCGGTCTCTCGATTGACGTTGCACTCGACGCCGAGACCGACGCTGGCCGTGGCGACCTGATCGCCACGGCGCCGCTCCCCACAGTGACCAAGGAGTTCGCCGCGACCATCTGTTGGTTCGGAGAAGCCCCGCTTCGCGTGGGACAGCGACTACGGCTGAAGCACACGAGCAAGGTCACACCCGTTCGCATCAGTGCGCTCACTGGCGTCGTCGACATCGCCACCTTGGCGATCGACGCCAACACGATGCTGCAGACCAACGAGATCGGACTGGCGACGCTGCAGAGCGCGGACGCCCTCGTCGTTGACGACTACCGCGATAATCGGGTGTCGGGCAGTTTCGTGCTCATTGATGAGGTGACCAACGCCACCGTCGCTGCCGGCATGGTCGGTCGCGCCGCGTTCCTCTAGAACTGCACCAACATCGCAAGCAGCGCCACCGCGACGAGCGCGAGCAGTGTATCGATGGAGAGGACCAGTTTGCGCCCACGCTCGGGTGACGCAACACCGTCGTGCTTGATGACCTCGCTCACGACACGCTCGAGGGGCAAGGTACGCGCCTCGAGGTGACCCGCGGCAAGGAGATAACACAGCAGCCCCACGCCGATCCAGGGGCGCGTCAAGGACACCGAACTGTCGCCCGCTAGTGACATGATGAGTCCTGTCACCGGCAACACGTGCAGTAGTCGCGCTGCCCAGTTTCGCCGCTCGGGAAAGCGCGCACGCTGCACCTCACTGGAAGCGCCGCTCACGATGGCCCTCGCTGCACCACGCATTGCTATGAAGACAACGAGAACACTGACTGCGGTGACTATATGAACGAGAAAGACAATGTCGTAGGCAACTGTGGTGGCAATCATCTCTCAGAGAGTAATGCCTCAGCAGCACGATACGGATCAGTAGTGCCCGCAAGCAGTGCGTCAACTTGTTGCTCGTACGCATCTCCTCTGGCCAGATCCGTGACCCTTGATCGCAACATCGCAGAGAGCACTTTGTCGAGTTCTCGTCGCATGCGGATTCGACGATGATTCCCAATGCGTCCGTCTTCTAAGTACGTTCGATGTTGGACGATTGCATCCCACAGCGCGTCAGTGCCTTCACCAGTGCTCGCAACGGTCTCGACAATGAGGGGGCGCCACTCGGGGTGTCCGAGTTCGAGCATCTGCTCTAAGTCACGACGCGTCTCTTTCACGCCAGGTCTATCAGCCTTGTTGATGACGAAGATGTCTGCGACTTCGAGCAACCCGGCCTTACTCGCTTGCATCGCGTCACCCCAGCCCGGATTAGTCACCACGACCGTGGTGTCAGCGGCCGACGCGATATCGACTTCCATTTGTCCAACGCCCACGGTCTCCACCATCGCGAAGCGAAAGTTTGCGGCGCCCAACACCCGTAGCGCGTCAGGTACCGCGAGCGATAGTCCGCCCAGATGTCCGCGCGTGGCCATTGACCTGATGAACACTTGTTCGTTCGTCGCGTGGTCTTGCATGCGAATTCGATCACCCAGGATCGCGCCTCCGCTGAAGGGGGAACTCGGATCAATACACAGCACCCCGACCTGGTCGAAGGAACCTTCACCGTCAAATGATCCCCGTGCGAGCGCGACACTGATCAGTCGGTCGGTGAGGGTCGATTTCCCGGCGCCTGGGGCGCCCGTAAGCCCGACAACGTACGGAGCGGGCGCTCCGTAGGCCAGCGCCGCCGTCGCGCCGTGAGAGGGGCCACTGGACTCAACGTACGTGAGCAGGCGCGCGAGAGCCGTACGCGAGCCCTCTCGAGCCAGTATGACCAATTCCTCTGGGTCGCGTGGAATCATGCCGCTGGCTCGATGGTGGCGCCCAGGGAGCCCAAGCGACCAAGGAAATCGTCGTAGCCGCGCGCCACGTGCTCGAGTCCACTCACTGTGGTCTCGCCCTCGGCGACGAGACCCGCGAGGACGAGGGCCGCTGCTGCTCGGATATCGGTGGCTCGAACTGAAGTGCCCGTCAGATGATCGACGCCTCTAATCATCGCGTGATGTCCTTCGGTGGTGATACTCGCGCCCAGGCGCACCAATTCATCGACGTAGCGGAACCGACCAACGAAGAGGTTCTCGGTCACCACCGACACTCCATCAGCCACGCTCAGCATCGTCGTGATAAGGGGCTTGTAGTCGGTGGCCACTCCCGGGTACGGCAGGGTCGCCACGTCACAGGCCTTCACGCGCACGGGACCACGAGCGCTCACGCCTCCACCGCGCAGCTCCAGCGACGCGCCCATGGCCTCGAGCTTTCGAAGCAACATCACCATGTGTTCAGGGCGGGCATCCGCCACTCGCACTTCTCCCCCCGTGATGACCGCGGCGGCGAGGTAGGTGGCGCTCACTACGCGGTCAGTGATCACCTCATGGTGAGCCGGCTTTAATTCCGCGACGCCTTCAATGCTGAGTCGTGACGTACCCAAACCTTCGATGCGCGCACCCATGGCAATCAGTTGTCTCCCGAGGTCCTCGACCTCGGGCTCGCGCGCTGCGTTCTCGATCACCGAGCGGCCCTCCGCGAGTACACACGCCATCAACAGATTGTCGGTAGCGGTGTGACTCGGGTACTCGAGGGTGATGTGCGTGGCGCGAAGTCGCGGGCGAGAAGATGAGGCATGGATGGCCGTTCGCTCATTACGGAACGTTGCACCCATGGCGCTCAGGCCGTCGGTGTGGAAATTGATCGGTCGATGTCCAAAGTCGTCGCCACCCGGTAGTGCCATGTTCGCCTCGCCGCAACGCGCGAGCAGCGGACCGAGCACGACGATCGACGCCCGCATCGCCTCAAAAAGATGTGCGGGGGCGAAGGGATGGATGTCCTTCGCCTCGGGAACCGTGATCGAGAGCTCGTGGGCGGACCTTCGCTCGAGTGAACAACCGAGCGACTCCAAGAGCTCACTCATCATGGCAACGTCAGTGATGTCGGGGACATTGGTCAGGCGATGTTCACCAGAGGCGAGCAGACATGCCGCCATTTGCTTGAGGACCGCGTTCTTCGCTCCAAAGGCCTGCACCGTACCCGACAAGGGCCCGCTGGGCTTGATCACGACAGAACTCACTCTTCTAAGTATTGCCGCAATCGGGATTCACCACAGGCGACCCAGCTCGCTTTGGCGCGTGCGGGAGTACTCTTGGTGCATGCAGCCTCCGTCAAAGCCGGATCGAAATATCGCGCTCGAGATGATCAGGGTGACCGAGGCGGCCGCCATCGCGGCCGCCCGATGGGCGGGCAGAGGTGACAAGAACGCCGCCGACGGTGCCGCTGTTGACGCCATGCGTTTCGTACTCGGCGCAATTGCGATGGACGGCGTCGTGGTCATTGGTGAGGGCGAGAAGGATGAAGCACCGATGCTCTTCAACGGAGAGCGCATCGGTGATGGGCGCCCCCCGCAGGTCGACGTCGCCGTCGACCCGGTCGATGGCACCACCCTCACCGCCATGGGACGAAACGGCGCGCTGTCGGTGATTGCGCTGTCGGAACGAGGCACCATGTTCAATCCCGGACCGTGCGTGTACATGAAGAAGGTGGCGGTCGGCCCGCGTGGCCGAGGAGCGGTGGACATCAACGCATCAGCCACCGACAACCTACGAGAACTCTCGAAGCGACTGAAGAAGCCGGTCCAGGAACTGGGCGTGGTGATCTTGGACCGCCCTCGTCACGACTTGTTGGTCCAAGAGGTCCGCGAAGCCGGCGCTCGGGTCCTTTCAATCTCCGACGGTGACGTCGCGGGTGCCATCGCGACGGGTTGGCCCGACTCGGGTGCCGACATCCTCTTCGGCATCGGCGGCACGCCAGAAGGTGTCATCGCCGCCGCGGCCCTGAAGGGTCTCGGTGGTGAGATCCAAGGGATCCTGCACGCGAGGGACGACGACGAGCGACGCCTTGCGGAGTCCCTGGGCTACGACTTCTCGCGGGTCCTCTTCACCGACGACCTCGTCGCGAGCGACAACTGCTACTTCTCTGCAACCGCGATCACCGACGGCGACTTCTTGCGTGGGGTACGTTTCTACGACTTCGGGGCTACGACCCAGTCGCTCGTCGTGCGCTCACGCTCGGGCACGGTGCGCACCATTGAAACCTTCCATCGCCACGACAAGCTCCAGGAGTTCTCGACTGCGGGCCTTTAGCCAGATCTCAACCAGGCGTTGCATTTGACGGCTGCTCCCTCTAAGGTCCGGCGTAGGGCTGATGTCCTGAGGTATACGTACGTATCGGGGGTTGTCTATGAAGGTTCAGAATCTTCTTGCAGTCAAAGGTCACGAGGTTGCCACAATTTCCCAGGAGCGTTCGGTTGCCGACGCGCTCGAACTACTACGAGAACGAGGGATCGGGGCACTCGTCGTCACCGCGGCGAACGTGCCCATCGCGGGCATCTTCAGTGAGCGAGACGCCGTGCGTGCACTCGCGACTCACGGCGCGAGTGCACTCGAACACAGGGTGGCCGAGCTGATGTCACGTGAAGTGACGACCTGTGACGAACAGACGTCGGTGACCACATTGATGGGACTCATGACTGAACACCGCATCCGTCACATCCCCGTGGTCGATGGCGACCAACTGGTTGGCATGGTGTCAATCGGCGACGTCGTGAAGGCCCGCTTCGACGAACTCGAGCACGAGAAGAAGGACCTGCTCGACTACGTGAGCGCTCGCTGAACCTACTTAGACGCTGCGCGCAGCCGTAGTTCAGCACGCTCCAACGCGGACTCAGCCAGGTGCTGGGCGGCGTGGTCGCCCGCGTCTGAGCGCGCACTCGCGAGATCTGCTTCGGCTTGCTCCTTTGCGGCTTGCGCTCGTGCAACGTCAATCTCGGTGGTCTTCTCGGCCACTCCGGCGAGCACGGTCGCGCGCGTCACGCCCTCGTGGTCATCGGGACCGACCTGGAAGTATCCTCCGTGCACCGCGAACGCGAGTTCACCTTGGTCAGTGTGGACTCGAACTATGCCGGGCACGATGTCGCCGACCGTTGGGGTGTGCTGAGGCAGGATCGTGAAATCGCCGTCGGAGGATCGGGCCACGAGCGCCGTAGCATCACCAGCCCATAACGCCGCCTCGGGCGTCACAATCTCCACCTTCATCGTCGACACGACTTAACTCTTCTGCAGTTCTGCGGCTTTGCGCTCGACGTCAGAGGCACCCCCAACGTTCAAGAACGCCTGCTCGGGGAATGCGTCGAGATCACCCTTCACCAGGTGCTCGAACGACTCGATCGTCTCTTGCACTGGAACATTGATGCCGTCGATGCCCGTGAAGATCTTTGAGACGAACATCGGCTGGGAGAGGAAGCGCTGGATCTTTCGCGCCCGCGCCACGGTCACCCGGTCGTCTTCAGAGAGCTCGTCGAGACCGAGGATGGCAATGATGTCCTGGAGTTCCTTGTAACGCTGGAGGATCTGCTGGACTTGTCGGGCCACGGCGTAGTGACGGTCGCCAACAATTTCCGGCGCCAAGATGTTCGACGTCGATGTCAACGGGTCGACCGCGGGGTAGATACCAAGGGCGGCGATCTGTCGGCTCAATTCGGTCGTCGCGTCAAGGTGGGTGAACGTCGTGAACGGCGCGGGGTCCGTGTAGTCGTCCGCGGGCACGTACACGGCCTGGAGCGAGGTAATCGAACGACCACGCGTTGAGGTGATGCGCTCTTGGAGCTCACCCATCTCGTCGGCCAGGGTGGGCTGGTAACCCACCGCGCTCGGCATACGCCCGAGCAGCGTCGAGACCTCAGAACCCGCTTGAACGAAGCGGAAGATGTTGTCAACGAACAACAGAACGTCCTGGTTCTTCACGTCACGGAAGTACTCGGCCATGGTGAGTGCCGCGAGCGCCACGCGAAGACGGACCCCCGGTGGTTCGTCCATCTGGCCATAGACCAGCGCCGTCTTTTCAATAACACCAGATTCGCGCATCTCCAAGAGCAGGTCGGTGCCCTCGCGCGTGCGCTCTCCGACTCCCGCGAACACCGACACACCCTCGTGCTGTTCGGCCACTCGACGGATCATCTCCATGATCAGCACGGTCTTACCCACGCCCGCGCCACCAAAGAGTCCGATCTTGCCACCCTGGACGTAGGGTGCGAGCAGGTCGATGACCTTGATGCCGGTTTCGAACATCGTGGCCCTTGGCTCGAGTTGGTCGAACGCCGGCGGGTTGCGGTGGATCTCCCAGTTGTCTTCGATCCCGTCGATGTGATCGGTGTCGAGGGGCTGGCCGATCACGTTGAACACGTGACCGAGCACCGCGTCGCCAACCGGAACGGTGATGCCGCGACCGGTCTGGCGAACGACTGCACCACGCACGAGACCATCGGTGGGCTTCATGCACACACAACGCACACGTCCTTCGCCGATCTGTTGGGCGACTTCGGCGGTGACGGTGACCGTCACCCCGTCGATGACGATATCCACCTCAATGGCGTGGTTGATCTCGGGCAACGAGTGCGGCGGGAACTCAACGTCCACCACCGGCCCGGCGATCGCGACGACGCGTCCCGTCTCGAGGGTGGTCTTGTCAGGGGCCATGGTCATTTGTTTCTCACTTTCCCGAGCGGAGCGCTTCAGCGCCGCTCACGATTTCCATGATTTCTGTGGTGATCGAGTCCTGGCGGGCCCGGTTCATAATGCGAGTCAATGTCAGTCCGAGTTCGTCGGCGTTCTCAGTCGCGGCGGCCATCGCGCGCTGCTGGCTGGTGTGGAACGATGCAGCACCCTCGAGCAGCGCCGAGAAGATCTCACTCTCGAGCGCTCGCGGTGCGAGCTGCATCAGCAACTGCTCGACCTCGGGCTCGAACTCCGTGTAGCCCTTCAACGGCTTTGGTGTGTCGTCGACAATGACGTCGGGCATCGAGAGCGGCAGCAACTGTTCGGTGTGCACGCTCTGGCTACCCGCGGAGTGAAAGCGCGTCGAGACGAGCAGCACCTGTTGCGCCTCGCCGTCGATGAACGGGGCCGCGATGACACCCGCGATGAGTCGCGCGTCACTGAAATTGGGACGGTCCGCAAAGCCGACAAAACTCTGTTCGACTTCCATGCCACGAAAACGGAAGAATCCCGCCGCCTTCTTGCCAACGGCAAAAAGGCGCACCGTGGTGCCCTGGCTCCTAAGTTCGTTCACCATTCGCTCACCGGCGCGCATCACTGAGGAGTTGTACGCGCCCGAGAGTCCGCGGTCACCGGTGACCACGAGGACAATGGCGGCGTCGACCTTCTCTGGCACCGCGAGCAGTTTCTTCGCCGCCGCGGGATCACCCAGTGCTGCTTCGATGACAATGCGCTGCATCCCGTGTCGATAGGGGCGGTTCGCAATGATGCGAGCCTGGCTGCGAGAAATCTGGGACGCCGCGATGAGCTCCATCGCCTTGGTGATTTTTCGTGTGGCTTGCACCGACTTGATACGTCGACGCAGAATTCTTTCCTGTCCACCGGCCATCGCTACTCCTTTCTCGCTCGGTTCTTACGTTCTCTAGATGCTCGGGGCAAAGCTGTCGACGAAGCTCTTCAGCGCGGCGTCGATCTTGTCAGTGTCGGGCAGTGTGCCGGCGCTTCGGATCTGGTCGAGCAGGTCGCTGTGACGAGCTCGAAACGTCGCCAACAACTCAGCTTCAAAGCGACGTACGTCAACGACTGGTACCGAGTCGAGCCAGCCCTTGGTGCCCGCGTAGATGACAATGCACTGCTCTTCTACCGGTACCGGTGCGTTCAGGCCCTGCTTCAAGAGCTCGGTCAGTCGGTACCCACGGTCCAATTGCTGTTGGGACGACTTGTCGAGTTCCGAGCCGAAGGTGGCAAAGGACTCGAGGTCGCGGAACTGCGCGAGGTCGATCTTCAAGGTGCCAGCCACCGACTTCATGGCCTTGATCTGGGCGGCGCCACCGACGCGCGACACCGAGTTACCCACGTTGATAGCGGGTCGAACACCCGAGTAGAAGAGGTCGGATTCCAAGAAGACCTGACCATCGGTGATCGAGATCACGTTGGTCGGGATGTACGCCGAGATGTCGCCAGCCTTGGTCTCGATGATCGGCAATGCGGTCAAGGACCCGCCACCCAACTCGTCGCTCAACTTTGCTGCACGCTCCAAGAGCCGGCTGTGCAGATAGAAGACGTCGCCGGGGTACGCTTCGCGGCCCGGTGGTCGACGCAGCAGTAGAGAAATCTGACGATAGGCCTCAGCCTGCTTCGAGAGGTCGTCGTAGACGACCAGGGCGTGCTGACCGTTGTCCATCCACTCTTGACCAATCGCGCACCCGGCGTAGGGGGCGAGGAACTTGAACGGCGCGGGGTCGCCCGCTGAGGCGACGACGACGACTGTGTACTCCATGGCCCCGAAATCCTCGAGGGTCTTCACGGTCTGGGCGACTGAAGAGTTCTTCTGGCCAATGGCCACGTAGATGCACTTCACACCTTGACCCTTCTGGTTCAAGATCGTGTCGATGGCGACGGTCGTCTTACCGGTCTTTCGGTCGCCGATGATGAGCTCACGCTGACCACGTCCAATCGGGGTCATTGCGTCAATGGCCTTGATGCCGGTCTGCAGCGGCTCGCCGACGGGCTGGCGACCAATGATGCCCGGCGCCTGGACTTCCATGCGCCGTGTCGAGGGGTTCACGAGCGCACCCTTGCCGTCGATGGGTTCGCCGAGGGCGTTCACCACACGACCGAGCAGCGCATCGCCAACCGGCATCGAGAGAATGCGGCCCGTTGAGTGCACGACCTGCTCTTCTTCGATCTTGTCGACTGAACCGAGCACGACTGCACCAATGGTGTCCTCGTCAAGGTTCATTGCGAGACCGAGCGTCCCGTCTTCGAATTCGAGCAACTCATTCACCTTGGCCGTGGGAAGACCCGAGACGCGCGCGATGCCGTCACCAACCTCGACCACGCGCCCTACCTGCTCGGCGCCCATGGAGGGGTTGAATTCAGTCACGTGCTTGCGAAGCGCGTCGGTGATCTCGGTGGCACTAATGGTGAGCTCAGTCATCACAGTTTCCTTTTCTTAGTCGTTTCGATTCAAAGCGGATTCAAAATAACGCCCCGACGCCACGGCGTCGTGCAGATCGCCCAGACGGCCACGAGTCGTGGCGTCAAGGCGCAGGTCGCCAACTTGGACCAACACGCCACCCAACAAGGCGGGGTCCTCAGCGACGAGTAATTCAACGTCTCTACCCGTAAGCGCGGTGAGCGAACTCACGAGCTGAGCCCGGCTCGCTTCATCGAGTGCGCGCGCGGTGCGTACACGCGCCACGCGCCAGTTGCGAGATTCGGCGACGTGATTGGTGAGAAAGTCAAGGGTCCCAACGACGTCGCGCGGGCGTCCCCCTTCGATCACGTAGCACGCGAGGCGCAGCGTCGTTGCACTCACCTTGCCCGAGAGCAGTTGTGTGGTGACACCGATCCGTGCTTCGAGTGCGGCGTCGCGATCGAGCAGGAGGCGGCGCACTTCGAGGTTGGCTTCGATCAGGCGGGCCCAGGCGAACAGATCCGTCTCGATCTCGGCGAACGCCGAGGTCTCGATGTCCTCGAGCACCGCGTCAGCGAAACCACCCACGCGTCGCCGAGCGGCCAGGAGGCCCAGCCCGCCGTGCGTGTATGTCCCCGTCGTGAGTAACGTTCGCGCCACAACCGCCAATTCAGCAATCGCGTGGTCCACTTCTTGGGCGGGCACCGTCGTTGCGGCATAGACGCTCAGTCGTACCGCGGTGGGGTGCAATTTGCCTTCCAGGAGATCACGAAAGATCTGACCGCGTGCCACACCCGGGATTGAGGTGTCGCTCAACACAGCGCGAAGGTCGGACCGGCCAAGGACGGTCTGTTCGAGCGACGCGAGGTCGTTCGTGACCACGCCGAGTGCGTCCTTGTCCAACGAACCCAGCAGGGCCGCGGCGTATCCTTCGAGCTTAGGCAGCATGATTAGAGGTTCGCTTCCCTCTGGGCCTCGGCGTTGAGCGATTCAGCGTTGAGCGCCGCCACAGCCTCACGAATGAGGTCCTGGTGCGCTGCCTGATCGACTTCGCGTCCGACGATCTTGGCCACCAAGTCAAAGACGATCTCGCCGATCTTGGCCGAGGCCTCATCTACGGCGCGCTGGCGCGCAGTGGCGATCTCGGTCTGAGCACCAGCCACCAAGCGGTCGTACTCGACCTGACCGCGCGCGCCCGACTCGGACTTCACGTGGTCTGATAGCGCCTGGGCGTCAGCGACGATCTGGCGCGCCTGTTCACGCGCCTCGCTCAGCACCTTCGCCCGCTCGTCGCCCGCCGCGTCGGCCTCAGCACGTGCCCGGTCAGCCGCCTCGAGGGCGCTACGAATCTTCGCCTGACGTGCCTCCATTGCCTTGTTGAGCGGCGGCAAGAGATACTTCGTGACGAGAAACAGAATCACCGCAACAACGAGAAGCTCTACGAAGAACGTTCCGTTGGGGATGAGGAAGATTGACCCGGTACTCATGTCCAATGACCTTCTTTAACTAGTGGGAACCACGTTGCGGGCCGCAGCGCGCAACGTCTGGACTATTGCGCCTTGAAGACGTAGACGAACACAACCATGAACAACAGGTTGATGAAGTACATCGCTTCGACCAGACCGACGGTCAAGAAGAAGTACTGACGCGCCTTGTTCTCGATTTCGGGCTGACGAGCTATCGCAGCGATGGTCTGACTACCGGCAAGACCGTCACCGATTGCTGCACCAATTGCGCCACCGCCGAGGGCGAGACCGCCACCGACGAGTGCACCCGCGATTCGAACTGCAGAACCGATGTCTGATGTATTTGCCATTTCTTTATTTCCTCCTGGGTTGGATTAGTGAGAGGTCTCTAGTACGGAATCGTGTTCTTCGTGGCTGGTCGCCATGCCGAAGTACAGGACTGCAAGCAACATGAAGATGTATGCCTGAATCACGCCGATGCCAAGGTCAAAAGGCTTCCAGATGATCTCGCCGAAGGGAACGACGTAGATCGGAAGCAGAGTGGTCATGACCGCGATCATGAGGCCACCCGAGAACAAGTTGCCGAAGAGACGGAAGGTCATCGTGATGGGCTTGGTGATCTCTTCAACGACATTGATTGGCGCCAGCGCCATGTAGGGCTGGGCGTAGTGCTTGAAGTAGCCCTTGAAGCCTCGCGCTCGAAACGACTCGATGTGCACCCACACGATCACGAGCAGCGCCATGGCGAGGGGCAGGTTCACGTCACCGGTCGGTGCGGGCAGGATCTCGCCCGACGAGCCCGGGTGCATGGCCGAGGGGATGAAGCCAATCCAGTTGGCGATGAGAATGAAAAGAAAGAGTGTCACGCCGAGCGGTACGAAGCGACGACCCTTGGGGCCCATGGCCGACACGGCGAGATCGGTGACCTGCTCGGTGAGAATCTCCCAGAAGAGTTGCAGCTTTCCCGGCACGCCGTCAGTGATCTTCGAGCGCATACGAAAACCGAGGTAGAGGAAGATGACCATCGCGAGCAGCGTCGAAGTGACGATGTCAGTGTCTATGGTGAGTCCAAAGAGATGAGCGGTGGGGTGAACGCCGACCTCGATGGTCTTCGCCGCGTAAAGCGTCTTCACTACATTCCTCCCTGGTTCGCCACCACACGCAGTACGTTGACGACGAACACGATTTGATAAAGCACAAGCCCTGACACAATACCGATTCCCAGAGGTGCGTTCAGCCACACCACCGCGAGGACCACCACGGTCATAATTGCCAGTCGGCCAGTCGTCTTTCCACCGAGTTGTCGACGCACTGCTTTCGAACTTTGTTCACCCCGTAATTCCACCCGCGCGGCTTGGCGGTCGAGGGAACGTAGGTTCAAGATCGCGAGTCCCACCCCGATCAACAGACCCAGGGCGCTTATCGGGGGGGCCACCAGTACCGCCACGATGAATCCCACGAATCCCACAATGATTGCCGAAAGTATGGTTCGGCGCAGCAGCCGAGGAAGAGTATCTGGGGGTAGGTTTTCGAGCACGTGCAATGGGTTTCTAAAGGAAACGCCGGACTTGCTTAACAACGCTCACCACGGCGGCGACCGTCCCTAACACTATCCCGATTAGCAGACCCGCGGGTGCGGTGCCCCAGGCGTGGTCGGCCCAGATGCCAAGTGCGACGCCGCCGCCGACGCAGGTCGCAATGGTGGTGCCCATGACCGCGAAGGCGGCCACGCCGGGAAGATCCGACCTATCAGGAGTTTCTGGTTCCCCCCTGGACGCGTCATCGTCTGAGTCGTTCACCGGTTGGCTCCCTGCTCGCTTGACTCACTCGCCTCGTGTTTGCCCTGAGGGCGGTTCAGGAGAGGACTGAACCACGTGAACAGCGCGATGAGCATGACCGCGACGCCAAAGGGGATAAAGACGTTCACCCGCGGCTCGAAGATCGGGAAGAGAACGAATCCGCACAAGAGCGCCGTCCACAACCACAAGATGATGACGGTGCGACGTTGCCCGTGACCCAAGCGCATCAGTCGGTGATGAATGTGATTCTTGTCCGGGGTGTGAAAACCCTGTCCCGATGCAGTGCGACGAGCGAACGCCCACACGGCGTCGAGCAGGGGCACCCCCAGGATGAACACGGGGATGAGCAGAGGGGCGAAGAAGAAGAACGTCTGACCGCTCGCGGGTGGCGTTCGCCCCCCGATCACCATCGTCGAGGCGCTCATGAGCAGCCCCAACATCAGCGCCCCCGCGTCGCCCATGAAGAGCTTCGCCGGATGAAAGTTGTCGCGCAAGAACCCGAGACATATCCCGCAGGTCAACGCGGCGATGAGTGGTCCCACGTTGGTCGTTGGCAACAGACCCAGGTCCTCGAGACGAAGTCCGTAGACGCACAGCGTGCCCGAGGCAATCGCCACGATCCCTCCCGCGAGCCCGTCAAGGCCATCGATGAGATTGACCGCGTTCGACAAGGTGAACACCCATATCGCGGTGATGATCGGCAACATCGAAGGACCCAGCACGACAAAGCCCGCGAAGGGCAACTTCAATTGGTACATGGTGCACCCGCTCAGGTAGAGCACCGACGCCGCGAGAAATTGTCCGGCGACCTTCGCCGGAGCGCTCATCTCTCGAAAGTCGTCGATCACGCCTACGACGAAGATCACCCCGGTCGCGAGCAGCACGCCGATCATCTCGTGTGATGAAGTGATGATGGAGCGAAGCGACGGTATCGCAAACGCCGCCAACAGCGCAATGCAGAACCCGACCAGCATCGCGGCTCCCCCGCCATAGGGCGTCACGTTGGTGTGGACTTTTCGTTCGTCGGGTTGCGCGCTGTAGCCCAGTCGTAGCGAGATGGTCCTCGCCGGCCGATTGGCCACGAGCGTTACGATCGCCCCGACGAGCATCACCGCGGCATACGAGGCGATGTTGCCCATGGACTATTTCGTGAAAGTGGCGTACGGGTTGAAGGCGCCACACAGTGTGGCGACTTCCTTTCGCACGCGATCGAGTGCCGCGTCGTCGTCGCGCTCTCGCAGGGCCGTTGCCATCAGCGAAGCCACCGTTGCGAACTCGCCTTCACGCAGTCCCGCGGTTGTCTCTGCCGCGGTTCCGACGCGCAAGCCCGATGTGATGAACGCACTGCGCGGGTCGTCGGGGATGGTGTTGCGGTTGGTGGTGATGCCCGCGCGGTCGAGCACCTCTTGTGCCACTTTGCCAGTCAGTTCAGCGTCGAAGTCGCGAAGGTCGAGTAGCACCATGTGGTTCTCGGTGCCACCCGAGACAATGCGAAAACCCTCGCGCGCGAGTGCGTCGGCGAAGGCAATGGAGTTCTTCACCACTTGGTCGGTGTACGCAGAGAAACTCGGTTGTGCGGCCTCTTTGAAAGCCACAGCCTTCGCGGCGATCGCGTGTTCGAGAGGTCCACCCTGCTGACCTGGGAAGACGGCTGAATCGATCTTCTTGGCGTACTCGTCTCGACAAAGGATCGCACCACCGCGCGGACCACGCAAGGTCTTGTGGGTCGTGAAGGTGACAACGTCGGCGTAGGGCACAGGATTGGGATGCGAGCCACCCGCGATGAGACCCGCGACGTGCGCCGAGTCGAACATCAACATGGCTCCGACCTCGTCGGCGATCTCACGAAATGGTGCCGGATCGATGCGTCGCGCGTACGCGGTCGCTCCCGCGACGATCAACTTGGGCCGGTGCTGCAAGGCGAGGTCGCGAACATTGTCAAAGTCAATGAGTTCGCCCGGCGCCTCAGGATCATCGCAACGCGGCGTCACGCCATACGAGACGAAGTTCCAAACCTTGGAGGTCATTGACGCCGGCGAACCGTGGGTCAAGTGACCGCCCTGATCCAGTCGCATGGCCAGGATCGTGTCGCCCGCCTCGAGCAGTGCCTGATACACCGCGACATTGGCGTTGGCCCCACTGTGGGGCTGGACGTTGGCGTGGTCAGAGCCAAAGAGTGCGCTCAGTCGTCGCCGTGCGAGATCTTCGACCTCGTCAACGATCTGATTACCACCGTAGTAGCGACGACCCGGGTAGCCCTCGGCGTACTTGTTCGTGAGGATCGATCCCGTTGCGGCCATGACCGCGGGTGACGCGAAGTTCTCACTCGCGATCAACTGCAGCGTCGAGGTCTGTCGATCCCACTCTTGGCGAAGGAGCGTCGTGAGCTCCTCGTCATTGGTGATCCAACTGTCAAAGGGGGAAGAACCCACGGTCAAAGTACCTTTCTTAGTGAATCGCGTGCTCGTCGAGCTCGCTCAACTTTTGGACACGACCCACGTGACGACCCTCACCGGGCGTTGCCTTCAGCCACGCCTCGAGCGCCTCGATGGCCACCGAGGGACCAATGAGGCGAGAACCCATGCACAAGACGTTGGCGTGGTTGTGTTCGCGCGCGAGGTGTGCAGATGTGACGTCGTGCACGAGTGCGGCGCGAACGCCGGGCACTTTGTTCGCCGCGATCGAGATGCCGATACCCGAACCGCACACGGCAACGCCGAGGGCTGTCTCGCCCGACGCCACGGCACGCCCGACGGCTGCACCAAAGTCGGGATAATCAACCGAATCCGTGGCATTGCCCGTGCCGAGGTCGAGCACGTCGTGGCCCCACTGTTCGAGCGTCACGGCCAAGAGCGCCTTGAGGTCGTACCCCGCGTGATCAGATCCAAGGGCAATACGCATTGACACCACCCTACTGGCCGCATCCCCGCTGACCCAAGCCGCGCGAGTTCGAGTCCGCGTTGATGCTCGAGCGCCCATGGTTGTGCGGTAGTGGCGCGTTGAGCACCTTCAGCGCCTGATCACCCGGGCCCGACGGGTAACTGGCCGGTAACTAGTATCAGCACATGAAGCAAGTTCTGCTCGCGCCGCCACTGCCTTCTTCGCTCGATGTCACCTCCGAGCAATTCCACAAGAACCGTACTGACATGCTCGAACAACTCTCGGTGATCGACGGGCTGCTCGACGAAGCCGAGGCGGGCGGTGGCGAGAAGGCCATGGAGCGCTTGCGCTCGAGAGGCAAGCTCCCCGTTCGCGAACGAATCGCCCTCGTGCTCGATCCCGACACGCCATTTCTCGAGATCTCCGCCCTCGCGGGCTACGACTCGGACTACACGCTCGGTGGCGGGATGATCGTCGGCATCGGCGTCATCGCCGGCACCGAGTGCGTCGTGATGGCCAATGACCCAACAGTGTTGGGAGGTGCGCTCACCGCATACTCCGCGAAGAAATGGGAGAGGGCACTCGAGATCGCTCGCGACAACCAGATCCCCTACGTCAGTTTCGTGGAATCCGCGGGCGCGGACCTACGAGTGGGTGGTGGCGGCGGCGGACGCATGCACACCAGCCACTTCGCCGAAAGCGGCCGTTTCTTCTATGACCTGATCGAACTCTCCAAGATGCGTGTCCCGACGGTCTGCGTGGTCTTTGGCTCGTCAACCGCGGGTGGTGCCTACCAACCAGGACTGTCGGATTACAACATCGTCGTAAAAGACCAGTCGAAGGTCTTTCTCGCCGGTCCCCCACTCGTCAAGATGGCGACTGGTGAGGAGTCCGATGACGAGACCCTCGGCGGCGCCCAGATGCACGCCGAGATTTCGGGACTCGGCGACTACTTCGCCGAAGACGAGATGCAGGCAATCCGCATGTGCCGAGAAGTCGTGTCCCACCTCAACTGGAGAAAGCGCGGACCCGGACCTTCACTCACCAGTGACGAGCCGATCTACGACCCCGAACAACTCCTCGGTATCGTGGCGCGCGACCTTCGCCAGGCCGTTGACGTACGCGACATCATCGCGCGTGTCGTCGACGGCTCGCGCTTCGAGGAGTTCAAGACGCGATACGCGAGCACGATGATCTGCGGATGGGCGAGTATCCACGGGTACCCCGTGGGCATCCTCGGCAACAACGGTGTCATCTACCCCCACGCCGCGGAGAAGGCTGGACAGTTCATCCAGCTCTGCAACCAGATCGACGTCCCACTCGTGTTCTTACAGAACATCACTGGCTACATGGTGGGAAAGGACGCTGAGGCCGAGGGCATCATCAAGAAGGGTTCCCAGATGCTGAACGCGGTGGCGAATTCGAACGTGCCCCACCTCACGGTCATCGTCGGTTCCTCCTACGGCGCGGGCACCTACGGGATGTCGGGTCGCGCGTTCGGTAATCGATTCACCTTCTTGTGGCCGACCGCGAAGATTGCGGTGATGGGTCCCAAGCAGATCGCCGGCGTCATGTCCCAGGTGCGTCGGGGTCAGGCGGCGAGAAAGGGCGAGCCCTTCGACGAGGAAGAGGATCGAAAGATCGTGGCCATGGTCGAAGAGGCCCAGGAGAAGGGCTCACTCGCCCTCGCCGCCACCGGCGCGATCAGTGACGACGGGATCATCGATCCTCGCGACACGCGCACGGTGCTCGCGATGTGCCTCTCGGTGGTTCGAAGTCGCCCCATTGAGGGATCGACCAGTTACGGCGTGTTTCGCCTATGACGTTCTCCACCGTGCTCATTGCGAACCGCGGCGAGATCGCGCGGCGCATCATTCGCGGCGCCAACGAAATGGGGCTGCGATCAATAGGCGTCTACACGCGCGCCGACGCCGGTGCTGCGTTTATCAGTGAATGTGATGAGGCCCTGTGCCTTGAGACCGGTTACCTCGACGGCGCAGCCATCATCGAAGCTGCGAGACGCTCCGGCGCTGAGGCCATTCATCCGGGTTACGGTTTTCTTTCAGAGAACGCGGACTTCGCCGCCCAGGTGCAGGCGGCGGGCCTGATCTGGGTTGGACCCTCACCTCAGATCATCGCAGCCATGGGCGACAAACTCGAAGCGAAGAAGTTGGCCCAGGCCGCCGGGGTGCCCATCTTGACCTCGAGCAACGATCCTTCGAACGCCGACGACATTGGCTATCCACTCATGATCAAGGCCGCCGCGGGCGGCGGCGGCAAGGGCATGCGTATTGTCCATGACCCTTCGCAACTCGATGAAGCAGTGGCCGCAGCCCGGCGAGAGGCCCAGAGCGGGTTCGGTGATGATCGGGTCTTTCTCGAACGTTACGTCGCCGCATCGCGTCACGTTGAGATCCAAATCCTCGGTGACCACCACGGCAACCTCGTGCACCTGGGCGAGCGTGAGTGCTCGATCCAACGCCGCCATCAAAAGCTGATCGAAGAATCGCCGTCGACGATTGTCGATGAACAAATGCGCCGAGCCATGGGCGACGCGGCGCTCGATCTCGCCAAGGCCATTGGCTACGACTCGGCGGGCACCGTTGAGTTCCTCGTCGACGATGATTCTCGCGAGTTCTTCTTTCTCGAGGTGAACACGCGACTGCAAGTTGAGCACCCCGTCACCGAAGCCGTCACCGGCGTCGACCTGGTTCGTGAGCAGTTGCGCATTGCCATGGATCAGCCGCTCGGCTACGACCAAGACGACATTGAATTCGACGGTCACGCTATAGAGGTACGTCTGTGTGCGGAGGATCCGAGTGCAGGCTTCCTGCCCGCGACCGGGACACTGGTGGCCTTCGAACCGGCGTTCTCACCCTGGGTGCGCTGGGAGTCCGGCGTCGAACAAGGCTCGCTCGTCAGTGTTGCATTTGACCCGCTGCTCGCCAAGGTGATTGCCCACGCGCCCACGCGTGTCGAAGCGGCGTCGACCCTGGCGCTCGCGCTCGAACGACTGCACATTGGCGGTGTGAGCACCAACGTTGACTTCCTCGCCGCCACCCTTCGACACCCTGGGTTCCTCGCGGGCGACACGACAACGGACTTCATCGAGCGTTACCAGCCAGCGCGCTCACTACAACTGAGCCCCGAGGAGCTCACCTGGGCCGCGACCGCCGCAGCCTTGTGGCTCCAGGGTCGCAACCGTGCTCACGCACCGGTACTCGCGGACATTCCAAGCGGATGGCGCAATGCCCGACTGCCTAGCCAGAGCGTCACTCTTCGCTGGAACGACCAGTCGATCAACGTCGCGTACCACTCGTTGCGCGATGGGTCCTTCAAGGTGGGTGAGGTCGGGCTCGCGCGTGTGTATCACTGGAGCGAGTGCGACATCGACGTTGAGCTCAACGACCGGCGCGCCACGTCACGAGTAACACACTCGGGTGACGCACTCATGATCCAGACCCCACGTGGGACGGCGCGCTTCAACGTTGAGCCGCGCTTTGTCGTACCCGGGGTCGAGGCAGCGATCGGCGGTCTCAACGCGCCGATGCCCGGGGTGATTATTGACGTTCGCGTTGAGGTCGGCCAACACGTTGACGTCGGCCACACGCTCATGGTGATGGAGGCAATGAAGATGGAGCACGTCATCGTCGCCCCGAGGGCGGGCATGGTCAGCAGCGTGCTCGTCGCAGCGAACCAACAGGTCGAAAACGGCGAGCCGCTGCTCACGATCGAACCCGATGATGAGGTGACCAACGACAGCGAGGAGCCGTCATGACCTCTCCCATCCGTATCGCCAATTGCTCTGGCTTTTATGGGGATCGACTCTCTGCAGCAAAAGAGATGGTCGAGGGTGGTCCCATAGACGTCCTCACCGGCGACTGGTTGGCCGAGCTCACGATGCTCATCCTCGCGCGCTCTCGCGCAAAGAACCCCGGAGGTGGATACGCCAAGAGCTTCGTCGCCCAGATGGAGCAGGTCATGGGGACCTGTCTTGATCGAGGCATCAAAGTCGTCTCGAACGCGGGCGGCCTCGACCCCGAACACTGTGCAGAAGCCATCGCTCAGGTGGGCGACAAACTCGGACTCTCGCCACGCATTGCGTACGTGAATGGTGACGACCTGCTCGCGCGGCTCGAAGAACTACAACGCGCCGGCATCGATCTCTCACACTTCGAAACCGGCGAGGCGGTGGGTGACGTCTCTCGCTTCATCACCGCCAACGCCTATCTCGGCTGCTTTGGGATTGTCGAGGCGCTCAGCCTCGGTGCGGACATCGTGATCACCGGACGCGTGACCGATGCGGCGATCGTCTGTGGTCCGGCCGCGTGGCATCACGGTTGGTCGCGCGACAACTGGGACGCTCTCGCGGGCGCCGTGGTCGCGGGGCACGTCATCGAGTGCGGCACCCAGGTCACTGGGGGCAACTACTCATTCTTCAATGAGGTACCCGGGATGGCGCGAGTGGGATTCCCGTGGGTGGAGATCGCCGAGGACGGCACGTCAGTGGTCGGCAAGCACGACGGCACGGGTGGCGAAGTCTCCATTGGCACGGTGACCTCCCAGCTCCTCTATGAGATCGCGAGCCCCACGTACCTCGGTCCCGACGTCTCTGCTCGCTTTGACACCATTCGACTCGACCAGGTCGCTGCGGACCGGGTTCGTATCTCTAACGTCAAGGGTGAGCCACCTCCGAGCACCCTCAAGGTCGCCATGAACGAGATCGGTGGCTACCGCAAGGACCTCAACGTGGCACTGACGGGACTCGACATCGAAGAGAAGGCGCGCCTCGTCGAAGACGCCTTTTGGGTGGCCTGCCCCTATGGCCGCGACGACTTCGAGAGTGTGACCACCCGCCTGATCCGCACCGACAAGCCCGACCCCTCGACCAACGAAGAGGCGGTCGCGATCTGGCGGATCTCGATCAAAGACCACGACGAACGAAAGGTCGGCCGCGCACTCGCTGACGCCGTGGTCGAGATAGCGCTCTCGAGTGCACCGGGATTCTTCATCGTCGGCGGGAGTCCGTCAGCGGGCACGCCCTTTGGGGTCTATCGACCCGCCGTTGTGCCCGCCGACCTCGTTCCCCAGCACGTGGTGCTGAGAGGCGGGGCGCGAACCGTAATCGACTCGGTGGCGCCACCCGGTTCCGTCAACGTCACCCCCGAGCCCGGTCCCGGTGCATCAGTGCCAACGGGACCAACGACACTCGCGCCGCTCGGTCGAGTCTTCGGTGCTCGCTCGGGCGACAAGGGCGGTAACGCCAACGTGGGGATCTTTGCTCGAAGTGACCAAGCGTGGGCCTGGCTCGATGCGTTCTTGAGCGTGGACGAACTAAAGCGCCTCCTACCAGAGACTGCGCCACTCAGGGTCGATCGGTACCGATTACCGGGACTTCGCTCGCTTAACTTCGTCATCCATGACCTGCTCGAAGAAGGTGTCGCCGCTTCGACGCGCCAAGACGCCCAAGCGAAGGGTCTGGGTGAGTGGCTGCGCAGTCGCTACGTTCAAATCCCGAATGCACTCTTGGACAACCATGAGTGAACTCGACGAAGTTCGCGCCGATCTCGTGGCCGAACAACGCTCGCTCGATGAGCTCGTGAGTCCCCTTTCGAACGAACGCTGGCTACTCGCAACCCCGAGCGAGGGATGGAACATCGCCGACCAGATCGGTCACCTCACCTACTTCGATGTCGCGGCCGCCCTCGCCATCGACGACCCCGAGGCCTTTCAAGCGCATGTTCACGCACTCATCGAAGGCGCAGTGTCGAGCGGGCTCGATGACTACACGCTCGCGAGATTTCGAGCACTGCCAGCGCCGGAGCAGCTCGCCAGCTGGCGCCGAGCGCGAGCGGAGCTCGAACGCGCCGCGAGCACCCTCGACAACGGTGACCGAGTCCCCTGGTACGGACCCTCGATGAGCGCCACGTCCTTTCTCACTGCGCGTCTCATGGAAGCGTGGGCCCACGGGACCGACGTTGCAGATGCGCTTGGTATTCGACGAATCGCGGCTGATCGGCTTCGCCACATTGCCCAGCTGGGCTTCATCACGCGTACGTGGTCCTACACGGTGCGAGGTGAGACGCCACCACCCGGCGAAGTGCGCGTGGTGCTGACGAGTCCCTCGGGAACCACGTGGATACGCGGTGACGAGACGAGTGAGGACACCATCACCGGCTCGATGGAGGACTTCTGTCTCGTGGTGAGCCAACGTCGCCATCTCGACGACACCTCGCTCGTCACGGGCGAACTGGGTCGTCACTGGATGCTTCGCGCCCAAGCGTTCGCCGGGGGTGCCACCTTGGGTCCCGCGAGCCGAGGTTCCACGTGAACATCATCGACACCTCCATCGCCCAGGGAGTCATGACCCTCACGCTCGACGACCAGGATCACCGCAACGCCCTCAGCCAGCAGATGCTTCGTGAATTCATAGACGCCATTGATGTCGCCGAGAGTGATCGAGCAGTGCGTGTGGTCGTCGTCACCAATCGGGGCAAGGTCTTTTGTGCTGGAGCGAATCTCGCTGAACGATCTTCGACGAAGGACACGTCGTCTCCAGAACCTCAGGCGCCCGTTGAACTGAGCACGCTCTTGGAACGTATTCGCCACTCGCGACTGCCGTTCATTGGGCGGATCAATGGGCACTGCGTCGCGGGCGGCGTTGGCCTCGCGGCGGTGATGGACATATCAGTCGCGCTGGACTCGGCGCTCTTCGGCTTCAGCGAGGTGCGAATTGGCGTGGCTCCCGCGATGATCTCGGTGGTGTGTCTACCCAAGATGCGCCTCGGTGACGCCCGTGAGGCGTTCCTGCGGGGGCACCGCTTCAGCGCCGAGGAAGCCGCGCGCCTCGGTCTCATCAACCACGTCGCCTCAGGCGAGGATCTCGACGCCGTGGTCAGTGCGATCGTGAACGACATCCTGGCGGGCGAACCCACGGCGATTGCGACCGCGAAGCTGCTCACGACCACCGTGACCACCATGCCCGTCGAGGAAGCGTTCGCCTGGACGACCCAGTTGTCGGCGACGTTGTTCGCGAGTGAGGCCGCGCGCGAGGGGATGACCGCCTTCTTGGAAAAGCGCCCCGCGTCGTGGGTGATGCACCTAGACAACCCACCTCACTGAGGCCAGCGTCGCTTGGAGGGCCGGCACTCGCTCAGCGCGAAATCGTACCGTCGTCGCCGAGGATCGCCGCAATCCGCGAAGCGTCGATTGCCCCTTCTCGCAACACGCGCCACGACCGTTCACTGAGCTCGACCACAGTCGAGACCGTGCCCGCTCGATCGCCCGCGTCGACGATCCCCGCCAACTGGGTCGACGTTTCGAACGCCGCGCGAACTTGTGACGCGCTCTGACACGGTGGGTCGCCGTGGTTGTTGGCGCTGGTGACACAGAGTGGTCCACTTCGAGACAAGATCGCACGAAGCCCCTCGTCGTTGGGGATGCGAAAGCCCGCACTCGACGTCGTCGAACCAACGAGCGTGGCCAGGTGCTCGGGTACCGCAACGACAATGGTGAGTGGCCCCGGCCAGAATGCAGTGGCCAGTCGAGTCGCGCTGCGTGGCCAGTCGACCCCGCACGCCTCGATCTGCTCGATCGAATCGACCAGGATTGGTAGCGCCACCGAAGTGGGACGCTGCTTTAACGCAAAGAGTGACGCAATGGCCTCGCGGTGACCGAGCGAAGCCGCGACGCCGTAGACGGTGTCAGTAGGCACGGCGATCACCCGGCCCTCGCTCAGGGCGCTGAGGGCGCTCTCGATGTCGAGGGACGGGATCATCGGCGCGCCACCAAAATTCGAGGGTGGCCCGCCATGTCATCGAGGTCATGGGCGTCAAAGCCCGCAGCCGCGCTCGCCGCGAGCACCGCGTTCCGTTGATGGTTCGCGTGCTCACACACGAGCACTCCCTCAGGCTTCAACCATCGAGGCGACTGGGCGATGATGATCGACAGGTCCCCAAAGCCCGTGACGCCCGCGGCATCGGGAGCGACGAGTGCTCCCTCTGGTTCGTAGCCGAGTACCGGATCGAGACCACCCATCTCTTCGTCACCCACGTACGGCGGGTTCGACACGATGAGGTCGAAACGACCCTCGAGCGCGGTATCGAGACCCTCGAACCAACTCGAGTGCACGAAGGACACCGCATGCAGGCGGTGCTTCAAGGCGTTTCGCCGAGCGACGGCCAGCGCATCGAGCGATTCATCAACCGCCACCAGACTCGCTGGAATGCCCCGTGATCGAAGCTCGTCGAGCAGCGCCAGTCCAATCGCCCCCGACCCGCAACCGAGGTCCAAGATGACCGGAGCACTCAGGTCGCGACGGGCCAACTCGCCCAGTGCGACCCCGACGAGTTCTTCGGTCTCGGGCCGGGGCACGAGCACCCGTTGATCGACATCAAGGTCGAGGGCGCGAAAGGGCCAGTGCCCGATGATGTACTGCAGTGGCTCGCCCGCGAGTCGGCGTGTGGCCGCGAGGTGAAGGGCTACGACTGCATCGCGCTCCCCACCTGGAACAAACTCTTCGACCAGCCATCGCGCCTCACGACGCTCGATGCCCAGCTCTACGAGCTCGTCGACGAGGTCGCTGTTAACGTCCGTCACTCTCGGCCAATTGACGTGCTCGCTTGTCGGCGAGCAGCGCGTCAACGTAAGGGTCGAGGTCGCCGTTCAACACCGCATCGAGCGTGTACGTCGTCAGGTTGATGCGGTGATCGGTGACCCGGTTCTCTTTGAAGTTGTACGTGCGGATCTTCTCGCTCCGACCGCCGCTGCCGAGTTGGGAGCGCTTCAGATCACCGAGTTCGTTCGCCTGGGCGTCCTGGGCCGCTTTCAAGAGACGCGAACGCAGGACGATCAACGCCTTCGCTCGGTTCTGTATCTGACTCTTCTCATCCTGCATCGACACGACAATGCCGGTGGGAAGGTGCGTGATGCGAACGGCCGAGTCGGTGGTGTTGACGCTCTGACCTCCGGGGCCCGAGGAACGATACACGTCGATCTTGAGGTCATTGGTGTCAATCGCGACGTCGACCTCTTCGGCCTCTGGAAGGACCGAGACGGTCGCTGACGATGTGTGGACCCGTCCCTTGGCCTCGGTAGTGGGCACTCGCTGGACGCGGTGTACGCCCGCTTCGTGCTCCAGTCGAGACCAGGCGTCCTCGCCCTTGATCAGATACGTCGCTTCGTCGAGGCCGCCTTGCTCTGAATCGCGCTCTTCAATAACTTCGAGCTTCCAACCGCGAAGGGCCGCGTAGCGGCGGTACATCTCGGCGAGGTCGCTCGCGAAGAGGTTCGCCTCTTCCCCACCCTCGGCACCCCTGATCTCGAGAATGACGTTACGACCTACGTTGGGGTCGCGAGGTAGCAGCAGTGTCTCGAGGTTCATCTCCAGATCGGGGATCAACGCCTCGGCATTGTTCATCTCCTCGCGCCACTGCTCTCGTTCCTCGCCGCTCGAGTCATTGAACATGTCCTTGGCGGTGTTGAGGTCCTCCTGGGCGGCCTTTAACTGTTGCCACGCGACGTTGATTTCAGCGAGTTCCTTGTGTCGACGCGACAGGTCACGAAGTCGCGTGAGGTCACTGGCGATGTCCGGGGCGGCCAGAGCCGCTTCAACGGTGTGCAGTTCGTCCTGAAGTACCTTCAGGGTCTCGTCGAGGGAGCGCACGAAAAGTGGTGAGCGCTCGGAGGCCTACGCCTTAGGAGCGCGCGCCTTGTTGGTCTTTTGCGCGTAACGACGCTGGAAGCGCTCAACGCGGCCACCGGTGTCGACGAGCTTCTGCTTGCCGGTGAAGAACGGGTGGCACTCGTTGCAGAGTTCAACGGTCATCGAGGACTTGGTCGACTGGGTCGTGAACGTGTTTCCGCACGAGCAGGTGACGGTCGCTTCGCCGTACTGGGGGTGAATGTCGGTCTTCATGAGTGCTCCTTGGTGCGAAGAGAGAGTTTACAGGAAAATCAGCTGGTCGGTGCCGGGCCGCGCGCGATCTCGGTCAAGAACTCGTCATTACTGCGTGTGGACTTGAGTTTGTCAATCAACAACTCGAGTCCGGCGGCCTCTCGACCCTCGGAGGCGAGACCGTTCAGGACCCGGCGAAGCTTCCACACCTGGGGCAGCACATCACGGGTAAAGAGCAGCTCTTCGTGACGGGTCGAGGACCCGTTGACGTCGATCGCCGGGTACAGGCGACGCTCGGCGAGGCGGCGGTCGAGTTTGAGCTCCATGTTGCCGGTGCCCTTGAACTCCTCGAAGATCACGTCGTCCATCTTCGAGCCGGTCTCGACCAGGGCGCTCGCGAGGATCGTGAGGGAACCGCCCTCTTCGATGTTGCGTGCGGCACCGAAGAACTTCTTGGGTGGATACAGCGCTCCAGAGTCGACACCTCCGGACATGATCCGCCCGGTCGCGGGAGCTGCGAGGTTGTAAGCGCGCGCGAGGCGGGTGATGCCGTCAAGGATGATCACCACGTCACGACCCTGCTCAACGAGTCGCTTGGCGCGCTCGATGCAGAGTTCGGCGACGTGGGTGTGCTCCTCAGCGGGACGGTCGAAGGTCGAAGAGATGACCTCGCCGTGGACACTTCGGCGAATGTCGGTGACCTCCTCGGGCCGTTCATCGACGAGTAGGACCATCAAGTGGACTTCGGGATTGTTCGCTTCAATGGACTGCGCGATCTGTTTCATCACGGTTGTCTTACCGGCTTTGGGCGGCGAGACAATGAGTCCGCGCTGGCCCTTGCCGATGGGCGACAACAGGTCCACGATGCGCGGCGTGAGATCGGTCTTGCCTTCGTTGGTCTCCAACTTGAGCTTCTCGTCGGGGAACAGTGGCGTCAAGTCCTCAAAGCGAGGTCGCAGTCGTGCGACCTCGGGGTCGAGGCCCGCCACCGAGTCCACGCGCAACAGCGCCGGGTACTTCTCGTTCGACGCCGCCGGCCGAAAGCCGCCGACGATTGCGTCACCCTTTCTCAGGTGATAGCGACGGACCTGGTTGATCGAGACGTAGACGTCGTTGGGCGAGGGGTGATAGCCCTTGGTTCGAAGAAAGCCGTAGCCGTCGTCGCGCAGATCGAGCAGTCCCTCGATCTCAACGAGTTCCCCTGAGTAGGGCTGGTCGGCGTTGGGCATGGCCTCGCCGCCGAACCTCTCGCGGCCACCCGCGCCGTTGCCGCTGCGGTTGCGGCGGTTGCGGCGGTTGCGCCCGCCGGTCTCATTGGAGAAGTCGCGCGGCTGACGCTCGCGGGGTTGGTTGTTCTGGCGGGGTTGGTTCGACGAGGGCTGACGCTCGGGCGCTGGCTCGGTGGTGACGCTCGACTCGCCCGCACTCGGCGTCGAGTTCGAGGACGAACCGTTGGTAGCCTTCGCGGCCGGCTCGGCGACGAACTCGCTCAACAGCGCGTCGAAGTCGTCGACCGGGGTGGCCACCGTTCGTCGCGAACGAACCGCTCGCGAGCTCGGGGCCGGCTCTGAGGAGCTTGACGCCGCCGAGCTTGGAGCGCTCGCCTTGACGGCGCTGACCTTGGGGGTCGACTCGCCCATGATGGACTCGATGAGGGCAGCCTTGCTCGCTCGAGCTGAGACTTCAACGCCCTTCACTTTGGCAATGGTTTGGAGATCTTCGCGAGTCTTTGACTCTAGATCTGAACGGTCTGGGGTGGGCTTTGCAGCCATTGGTGTTCCTTTCTCACCGCCCACAACAATTTCGTGTGACGGAGAAGAAAAACAAGAGATGTCGTCCTAGGAAGAGTTCCGCACGTCGGCGAGAGGCCGGACGCGTACGACAATTAGCAGTGTAGCCGACCGCGCACGTAACGCAAGCGCAGGCTTCCTAGGAGAGTTCGCCGAGCAGCGCGTTGAGGGTCGCGTCGACCACGACTGGGGCGTCACTGTTGGCGACCGCGGTATCGGGGTCCTTTAGGCCGTTGCCGGTAAGGACGCACACGACCGTCGAGCCCTTGGGGACGCCGAACTTCAAGATGCCCGCCACTGATGCAGCCGACGCCGGCTCACAGAAGATCGATTCGTAGCGCGCCACGAAATGGTAGGCGTCGAGGATCTCCTCGTCGGTGACCGCACGGATGTCACCCAGTGATTCGTGGATGACCTCGAGCGCGGGGACCCAGCTCGCGGGATTGCCAATGCGAATGGCGGTCGCGATCGTCTCAGGGTTCGCAACCGGGTGTCCGAGCACGATGGGCGCGGCGCCGGCCGCCTGGAAGCCCCACATCTTTGGCAGGTTCCGGGTGACGCCCGCTTCGTGATATTGCGTGAAACCTCGCCAGTATGCGGTGATGTTGCCCGCGTTGCCAACGGGGATCGACAAGATGTCTGGCACCTTGCCGAGCACGTCGACGATCTCAAAGGCGCCGGTCTTTTGGCCTTCGATGCGATCAGGATTAATCGAATTGACGATGGTGATCGGCAGGTGTTGGGTGAGTTCACGTGCGAGATCGAGCGCCTGGTCGAAATTGCCCCGGATCTGGATCACCTGAGCGCCATAAACGATCGCTTGGGCGAGTTTGCCCATGGCGATCTTGCCTTCGGGTACGAGCACGACACACTCCATACCGGCCTTGGCGGCGTACGCGGCAGCGGCGGCCGAGGTGTTGCCCGTCGAGCCGCAGATGACCGTCTCGGCCCCGTTCGCCTTGGCCTTGGTGATGGCCATGGTCATCCCGCGGTCCTTGAAGGACCCCGATGGGTTGAGCCCCTCGTACTTGAGGTACACGTCCGCTTCGAGCCGCTCCGAGAGCCGCTCGGCGTAGATGAGCGGAGTGTTGCCCTCTTGGAGGGTGACGACTTCATTCACCCCCTCGAGATCGAACCACTTTGCGTACTCCTTGATCAAGCCGTTCCAGCCCGTCACGCGACACCTCCATCGACAACGCGAATACATGCGCCAATGGAGTCAACCGACTCCAGTTTGGCAAGATCATCAATCGTGGCGTTCACCGACTTGGTCAACGCCGTGTGGGTGACGAACGAGAGACGGGCCTCGTCGCCGAATCCCGATTGTTCCATTGATTGGATCGAGACACCGTGGCGACCAAAGATGTTCGCCACGCTCGCGAGCACGCCCGGCTCGTCCATGACGTCAAGACTGATGTAGAAGACACTCGGGATCTCGCCCACTTCAACACTGGTGAGCCGGTCGTCCACGCTAAAGGGCACGTCGTGGCGGCCACTGACCCGGTTGCGCGCAGCGTGCAGTACGTCGCCGAGCACTGCGGTCGCCGTTGGCACACCGCCCGCACCCTGGCCCAACCACATGAGTGGCCCGCTCTTGGCGCCCTCGACGAAGACCGCATTCATGGCGCCGTGCACCGAGGCGAGTGGGTGTTCGAGGGGAATCATCGCGGGGTGGGCGCGGCGCGAAATCCCGTGCTCGCCCACGCGCTCTGCGATGCCGAGCAATTTGATCACGTAGCCCGCTCGCTTGGCGAACTCCACGTCGACGGTTCGAACGCCAGTGATGCCCTCGCGCGAGATCGGCTCTGCGCGAAGCTCCGTGCCGAAGGCGAGCGACGAAAGGATCTGGACCTTGGCGGCGGCGTCGAACGCTTGGACGTCTGCGCTCGGGTCGGACTCGGCGTAACCGAGTGCCTGGGCCTCGGCGAGCGCGTCAGCGTAACTGGCACCCTCCGTGGTCATTTTGGAGAGAATGAAATTCGTCGTTCCATTCACGATGCCAAGAACCCGCTCGATGCGTTCGCCCGCGAGCGACGTGCGAAGGGAACGAAGTATGGGGATGCCACCACCGACCGCCGCTTCATAGAAGAGGTCCGCGCCGTTCTCGTGGGCGAGGCGGCTGAGTTCAGTCCCACACTCGGCCATGAGCGCCTTGTTGGCGCTCACGACCGACACCCCACGGCTGAGAGCCGCCTCGATGTAGGTGCGCGCGGGCTCGATGCCACCGGCCACTTCGACCAAGATGTCCAGGTCCTCGCGGTTCGCGAGCGCCAATGCATCGCTCGTCAGCAGTGATGCATCGATGCCCGAACGAGCCTTCTCAGTGTCTCGAACCGCGACCTGGACGACTTCGAGGGTCGCGGTAGCGGCGTCCACGAGGGCAATCGAACGCGATTCGTCGTTGATCAGGTCAACGAGTGCGAGGCCGACATTGCCCGCCCCTATAACTCCGACGCGAATCTTCGGCGTGTTCATTGAATAAGGCTAACCGCTCGCACAAGCCCGCCAACTCAGACTTCGAGGCGAGCGAGGTCGTCGAAGGTCTCGCGGCGAAGCACTTGACGAGCCTCGCCGTCCTTCACGAACACCACCGCGGGACGCGGCACCCGGTTGTAGTTCGAGGCCATCGAATAGCCGTAGGCACCGGTGACCGGGGTCGCGATGATGCTCTCGACTCCGGTCTCAGCCGGGAGCCACGCCTCATCAATCAAGACATCCCCGCTCTCGCAGTGCTTACCGACCAGGCGCACGCTCTGCACCCGAGGGGCGAGGGGGTGGTCGACGTCGAAGGCTTCGTAGCCCGATCCATAGAGCACGGGGCGAGGGTTGTCACTCATGCCACCATCAACTGCCATATACGTGCGCTGGGTCACCTTCTTCACAGCGCCCACTCGGTATAAGGTCAGCGCCGCTTGGGCAACGATGGAACGACCGGGTTCTGCGAGCAGTCGTACGTTCTCCCCCAGACCCGCCTCACGTGCGGCGGCTCGAATCGCCTCGCCCCACTGGGTCAGGCTGAGTGCGATCTCTCCGGCCACGTAGGCAACCCCGAGCCCTCCGCCGACGCACAACTCGTCAAAGTCGTCGTCACGCGTGAAGTCAGCCAGTATCGACAGCGTCTCGGCGTAGCCGGCCATTTCAAAGATCTGCGAGCCGATGTGCGCGTGCACGCCGTGCACGCTGACGCCGGGGATCTCACCGAGGGTCGAGATCGCGCGACGCGCGTCGCCGGTCGCCACCGAAAATCCGAACTTCGTGTCCTCTTGGCCCGTACGAATGTACTCATGGGTGTGGGCTTCCACGCCCGGGGTGACGCGCACGAGACAATTGAGGGGTGCGTTGGGCGTGACGAGCGAGCGAAGTCGCTCTATCTCATCGAAGTTGTCAACGACGAGCCGGTGCACACCGATCGCCACGCAGCGCTCGAGTTCGTCGTGGGACTTGTTGTTGCCGTGCATGATGATCCGGTTCGCGGGCACACCCGCGCGCAGCACCACGTCGAGTTCGCCACCCGTCGCGACATCGATGCAGAGACCCTCCTCGAACGCAATGCGCGCCATCGCCCCACAGAGGAAGGACTTGGACGCGAACGCGACACCGTCATCGAAAACGCTCGCGGCCTCTCGACAACGCGAGCGAAGCGTCGCTTCGTCATAGACAAAGAGCGGCGTGCCGTAGGTGGATGCGAGGTCGTGCAGTGAGACTCCACCGATCGTGACGTCGAGTTCGCTCACGACGCCGGTATCGGCCAGCAGTGATGCTTGAAAGGGCTCCGCGCTCACGTCTGGCTATCGATTGACGCTGTGGCGGCTCGAGGAATCGCGGCGAGGTCCGGTAGGCTGAGTTTGATGCCCTCGTAGCTCAGCGGATAGAGCATTGGCCTCCGAAGCCATGTGCGCAGGTTCGATTCCTGCCGGGGGCACCAGGAGAATCAAGGAACAATCACCATTCGAACCGTGTCGGTGATGGCGGCGCCACCCGACTGGGAACCCGCCATGATGACAATGGGGTCGCCGGACTGGGCAATGCCGGCTTTCACCACTTGCTCCACGGCGAAGTCACAGAGCTCGTCGATGTCACTCGAGGGCGACATGAACACGTCCTGGACACCCCAGGAACTGGTCAACTGGCGCGCCGTTGACTCACTGGGGGTGATTGCGATGATGGGCATGGGCGGTCGAAAGCGAGAGATCGCGCGTGCGGTCATGCCCGAACGCGTGCACGCAACGATCGCGACCGCTTTCTCCTCCATCGCCGCTCGCCACGCCGCTCCCGTGATCGCGGCCGTGATACGCGTGGACTGGGTGCCGGTGCCGACGATCTGCTGGACGCCCAATGACGAGCCCCACTTCGTGTAGTCGAACGATTCTTCAGCGCGCGTGACAATACGGTCCATGGTCTTCACGGTGCCAACGGGGTCGTCGCCGATCGCCGTCTCGCCGCTCAACATCACCGCACTGGCCCCGTCTAAGACCGCGTTGGCGACGTCAGTCACCTCTGCGCGTGTGGGTACTTGTGAGTGCGTCATTGATTCGAGCATCTGAGTCGCCACCACGACCGGGCGGGCGTAGCGAATTCCGTGACGCACGATCAACTTCTGCAGGTGCGGTACCTCTTCAATGGGCATTCGAACGCCGAGGTCGCCTCGAGCGACCATGATCGCGTCCGAGACCGCGATGATCTCATCGAGGTTCTCGACGCCTTCGCCGGTCTCGATCTTGGCCATCATCATCACGTCGTCGCGCGACAGCACCGTACGCACCGACACCATGTCGAACGCCGAGCGAACGAACGAGACCGCGAGGATCTCGAACTCCTCACTTCGAAGGGCCTCAAGTCGAGCACGGTCCTCTTCGGTGGGTAGTCGGTCATTGAGGATTGAAGTCGGCAGCGAGAGTCCGGGCTTACCCATCACGGCTCCGCCCGAGGTGACAACGGTCTTGGTGTTCTTTCCAGAAGCCGTCACTTGCAGCGAGACGCCGCCGTCTCCGATGTGGATACGATCACCAGGCTTGAGCTGAGCGAGGATGTCGTTGCGCTCAATGGCGATGCGCTCAGACGTTGAGGTCTCACCGAACGCCTCGAACAATTCAATCGTGCTCCCGATCGTCAAGGCGACCGGAGACGTGCCGAAGGAGCCGGCACGAATCTTGGGTCCCGGGATGTCGACCATGATGCCCAGGTGCGGCACGAGGGCACGCACTCGTCGAAGACGCTCGATGCCTGAAGGAATGTCGCCGTGCGCAAAGGAGAGACGAAAGACGTCAACCCCCGCGTCGACGAGCTTCAATAGAACTTCATCACTGTCCGAGGCTGGCCCGATAGTGGCTACGATTCGCGTGCGTCGCACGATATTCCCTTCGCTGCTTTTGCTAAGTCTATGGGAAACGTCACGCGGCCTCTCTGGCAAGGCGGTGAGAAGGGGCCACCCTCCGATTGCGTCAGGCCTCGAACAGGGATGCTCGTTCTCAATCCGACGTGAGAGCCGGTGGGTCGCCGCGAGTCGGCACCTTCGCGTACCTCGAATCCGCGAGAGCGCCGCGCGGTCGTTGCTCGAACACGTCGCGCTCAGCACCGGTGACGACTCGTCACCTCAGGTCCAAGCGCTCACTGACCCACGCCGCGCACGGGAACGATCACATCCGAGCCGTCGATCTCAATGACGCGAAGATCCATCTGGTAGCAACGACTGAGCTCTTCACGTCGAATGACGTCGCGCGCGGGGCCATCGAGGAGCACCCGTCCCGCGTCGAGCAGGACGAGCCGATCGGCGAACTGACCGGCGAGCGTGAGGTCGTGCAATGTGGCAATGATCGTGAGCCCGCAGTCGGTGACCTCTTGTCGAAGTAGCTCGAGCAGTTCCATCTGATGATGAAGGTCGAGACCGGTCGTCGGTTCGTCGAGGACAATGACCATCGTTGACTGCGCGAGCGCACGAGCGAGCACCATGCGCTGACGCTCACCACCCGACAGGGTCGCGACGTCGCGCTCACGAAAGTCGTGCAGCGACAGACGCTCGAGGACCGACTCGACGATCGCACGGTCACCGGCACTAGGTGCGCGAAGCAGACCGTGATACGCCGTTCGACCGAGCGCGACGTAGTCCCTCACGTTCATACCGTTCGGCACGGATGGTCGCTGGGGAACGAGCGCCACGAGTTTCGCCCGCTCTCGCTCATTGAGCGACGCGAGGGGCTGACCCGATATTGAGATGTTCCCGTGCGCAATGCGTCTAAGACCCGCCACCGTCTCTACGAGCGATGTCTTTCCCGCACCGTTGGGTCCGATCACCGTGAGCCACGTCCCAGCCTCCACGTGCAAGGTCACGTTCGAGACCAGATCGCGCGACTGCGCGCGCACACTGAGCTCGTTGATCTCTACGGCGTTCATGTGGTGAGTTGCCTTCGAACGGTGAGGATCAATGCGAAGACTGGCGCGCCGAGGATGGCGGTGACGACGCCGAGCGGTAACTCACTCGGAGCCATGACCGTTCGGGCAATGGTGTCGGCGAGGACGAGGAATGCCGCACCGAAGACCACACTGAGCGGCAGGATCCTTCGATACGACGTGCCGACGAGTAGGCGAAGGATGTGCGGCACGATGATCCCGACAAAGCCAATCAGACCAACTGCGGACACCACCGCCGCCGTTCCGAGCGACGAAGCGGCCACGACCACGAGACGCACTTTTCGAACGGGGAGACCGAGCGAACGCGCCTCTTCGTCACCGACGCTCATAACATCAAGCGCGCCACCTGCGGCGACACAGACGACCACACAGAGCACAACGTAGGGCAGCACCATCCACACCGACGACCAACTCGCAGTCGCGAGCGAACCCAAGAGCCAGATGTACACCCGGGCGATCGATCCAATCGAGGACTGCTGTTGGAAGTAGGTCTGCAGACTCGTGAGCAACGCCGAGATCGCGACGCCCGCGAGTATGAGCGTCGACGCGGTCGATCGCAGTCCCCTGCCCCCGAGACCCCAGGTGAGCAACACGGCCACTGTCGCACCCGCGAAGGCGATCAACGGCGTCCACGACGGTGTTGAGAGGCCGTGACCGACGTACACGATGGAGAACGTCGCGCCCAGTCCCGCTCCCGAGGCAACGCCCAAGAGATAAGGGTCCGCCAAGGGATTTCGAAACACGCCCTGGTAGGCGCCGCCCGCGACCGACAGCATCGCGCCCGCCACGAGCCCGAGTACGAGACGAGGTGCACGCAACTGCCACACGATCGTCGACTGCAGGGGCGTCAGGGTGCTGTGGCCCAGGCCGACCCCGCTCGCGAGCGCGCCGATGATGCGCGTCGTCGAGATCGGGGTCGGGCCGACGCCCAGGCCCGCGACGATTGCACCGATCAGCGCGATAACGCAGAACAGGGCCACCGTCACGATGCGACGGCGCGTCGGCGGGCGGGTACTCAGCACTACTTGACCCAGAGATTCTTCTCGTTAAGGACTCGCTTCACCGACGAGGCGATCTCATTCATCAGTACCGTCAGTCGTGGTCCCCAACGCGAGGCAATGTCCGCGCTCAAACCAACGACGTTGTGGTGCACGACGGCGCTGATTCGAGCGAAGCCGGGTCGTGATGCAACACTGGAGACCTTGGCGTCACCCGCGAGGAAGATCAGCGTGGGGTTGGCGCTCGCGATGTACTCCGCGTTCAGTTGCGGGTAACCCGCATCAGCGGTCGTGGCGTCGGCGTCAGCGATGTTCACGAGGCCGAGTGACTTGAGCAATGTACCGACGAAGGTCGAGCTCGTGAGCGAGTAGTACGGATTCGTCGAGACTTCGTAATACACCGAAATCTTCTTGGTCGGGTGGGCGCTCACCGACGCAATGTCGGCATTGATGCGACGCTGCATTGATGCCGCGAGGGCGTTCGCTCGAGCGACGTGACCGCTCAGCTGACCGAGTTGGCGGATCTGGGCGAGCGCGCCACTCACCGTCGTCGGTGCATCCTGCATGACGACCTTGACGCCCTGGGCGGTGAGGTCTTGTTGGATCGAGTTCGCGTCATAGGCAATGACAACGAGGTCGGGTTTGCTCGAAGGGTGAGACGGGGTCGTCGCACACACGCCAAGCAGTGCCTCGACGCTCGGTGAAAGCGGATTGATCACGTGCAGTGCCGCGAGACGCTTGGCCTGCGCGGGGTAGTTGGAGTCCTGGTCCACTGCCTGCACCTGCGCACCCGCGCCGATGGCGTAGAGCGTCTCGGTCGCACTCGGTGAGAGCGAGACAATGCACTGCGGCGGCGCAGCCGCAGACGCCGCGGCGACGCTGATCAGTGGAAACGCCACTGCACTGAGTGTCAGTGCAACGACGAACCGGAGGGATTTCTTCATGGATATCTCCTAAGTGTCCGTCGAGTCAGATTTGGACGACGGAGAGATATCCGAACGACCGCCCCTTACCTCGAGAGCTGTCTTCACATCTCCTCGCAGAAGGCGACCTGGCTTTATGGGCTTCTCACGAAGGCCACTTACAGTTGCGGGACAGCGTTGGAATCACACCAACTTCGCTGCCACGAGGCACTGTGACCTTATCGCACCGTCACATCCGCGTCCATCTCATTGGCGCCCGCGTGGTCGTCACGTTCGTACAGCCTCGCGTCACGAAGTTCCCAGTGCTTGGTCGCCACGGCATAATCCGAGTGATGGTGCGAGATGACTAACACGGAGCGACCGAGGTAGTGGTGACGAAGTGACGCCATGACGTAAGCGCCAGTCACCTCGTCGAGACCTTCACTGGGTTCGTCGAAGATGGCGAGGGGCCGTTCGACGAGTAACTCACGCGCCACACCGAGACGTCGTTGCTCTCCCCCCGACAGACCGGTCGTGGCTCCGCCGAGAGGCGTGTCGATGCCATCGGGCATGGCGTCGACGAGGGTCGACAGTCCGGCGCGATCTAATGCGGTGAGGATCTCGTCACGGCTCGCCGTTGGCTTGGCGATGCGCACGTTGCCCGCGAGCGATGTCGCGAACACGTGCGGCGCGTCATCAACAAAACCCACACGCTCTCGCACCTGGTGCGAGGTGAGCCGCGCGTAGTCGCTCGCGCCGAGCGATAACGAGCCCGCGTCGGGATCGAGGAATTTGGCGAAGAGGCGCGCCAAGGTGGTCTTACCGCCGCCACTCGGACCGGCGAGCACCACGAAGTCACCGGCCTCGAGACACACGCTGATATCCGCGAGTATCGCCGCACCGTCGAATGCTTGGCTCAAGTGACTCGCCACCAACTCCCCTTGGGGTGCCAGGGGTTGCGGATCGCGTGGCTCGCAGACGGGCGCCCTGAACGATCTGATTCCTTCAAGTCGTTCGAGCGCCGCACGGTCGCCCCTTAGACCAACGACCGACAGTGCCGTCGTGCCCACGAGCTCAAGTGTCGCGCCACTCAGCAGCGCCGGAACCGCCACCAGGGCGACGCCAAGCGCCCCCTCTCGAAGCGCGACTGCGCTGAGGGCTACAACACCCACGGTCGTCCCCGCCGCTACCAGTGTCGAGAGGGCGCTGGTCGTCCCCTTGACCGAACTGCGGCGTGCGAGAGCGAGATCGAGCCGGTCCTCGAGGTCCGCGAGTTCGCGCTCGAGGAGTGAAACTGCACCCCCCATCACGTACTCGTCGCCACTCTGGCTCGCGCGGTCAAAGAGTGAGGTCATCGCCGCTCGTATCTCTTCGATCTCGTTCTCGCTCCTGTCGCCCATGTGCGTCGCGATCCAGGGCAGCACCACCACACTCACGAGAACCCCCGCGAACAACACCACCGCAGCCGCGAGGTCGATGAAACCCAGCACCACCACGGTGACCAGACTCGCGAGGGTGCTCGTGATGAGTGGTCCCGCAACCGCGGTGAGCAGGTCTTGCACTCGCTCGACGTCACCGAGCGCCACATCAACGACCTCAGCACTGCGAGGACCGAGACCTGCGGGAATGAGGGGTTCGAGTTCGCGCGCCACTGAGGCGCGCACGTGACCCATGACCCCGAGCGCGGCGCGATGGGTCTGGGTTCGCTCGAGGTAGCGACCCGAGGCCTTGGCGAGGGCGAACAATTGCACGAGACCCATCGGCACCGTCAGTGACAGTACGACGGGCTGTTGGGCGGCTCGCACGATCAGCCACGCCGACGTCCCCGCCAACCCCACGCTCGAGAGTCCGACCAAGAGCCCTGCGTAGATCGCTCGGCGGATTGACCGCGCTTCTCGAGCGAGCGCATCAACGACGAGTCCCCTACGCATAATTCGCCGTCGCTTCGAGGTTGATGGTCGAGTCGGCCCGCAGGGGACGATGCGTTGCCACCACGCGGGTCATGGTGAGCCGCTCAATCGCACGCTCCACGAGTTGAGCCGATTCAAGGTCGAGGTGCGCGAGGGGCTCGTCGAGGACCAGGACCAGAGGGTCGCGCACGAGACAGCGAACCAGAGCGAGGCGTCGTCGCTCACCGGCGGAGAGTTCTCTCGATCCCTCACCGAGACTGCGGTCGAGATCAAGGTCCAAGTCGAGATCGGCCATCGCACGCCTGATGCGCTGATCGTCGATCGATGCTTGGCCCAGGGTCACCACGTCGCGCACCGTGTCGCCCGGCAGCGTCGGTTCCTGGGGCAACCAGGCAACTCTTCGTTGCCACTCCCTTCGCTCGATCACTCCGAGCGCCACGCCATTGACGCGTATCTCGCCACCACCGAGCTCACTCAAACCACACAGCGCGCGCAGCAGTGAGGTCTTGCCCGACCCCGACGGGCCCGTCACACTCACGAGGCTGCCTGCGGGCACGACTGCGCTCAAGGCTTCGAGCGAGGTCGGTCGACGCGCGCTGTGGGCGAGGATCACCTCGAGCAGTTCAATCGACGGCGGTGCGTCTGGAGCGGGCAGCGACACGCCGTGCGAGACCGGCGCGAGGGCGTCGAGCAACTCACTCGCCGCAGCGATACCGCTCGCCGAGGCGTGAAACTGCGCCGACGAGCGACGAAGCGGCAAGAAGACTTCAGGGGTCACCAACAACACCGCGAGTGCGGTCGTCAGGTGCAGCGAGCCATCGAGCAGCCGCAGTCCGAGCACGAGCGCGACGAGAGCAGTGGCGAGCGACGAGAGAAGTTCGAGGGCGAAACTCGACAAGAAGGCGACGCGCAGCGTACCCATGGTGGTTCGCTGCAGCGCCGCGCCGACCTCGTCCAGGTTCGCCACCGCGTCCCTCGATCGGTTGAATGCCTTGAGCACCGTCATGCCGCGCACCACGTCGCCGAAGTAACCCGCGAGCGATTGCTGCTCGCGCCAGCGCCGCTCCATCTTCTCTTTGGCCTCGAGGCCGAGCAGCACCATGAACACCGGTAGTAACAACACGCTGATCAGCACGATCACGCCGCTCAGCGTGTCGCGCAGCGCCAACCACGCAACGAGCACCATCGGCGCGAGCGTCGCGAGCACCATCGAAGGCACGTAGGACGAGACGTACGACTCAATCGCGTCCACGCCGCGCGTGCAGAGCTGGACGGTGGCGTCGACGCTTCCAATGGGGCCTGCGTCGAGCACACGGGCGAGCGCACGCGCGCGAAGGTCACGCCTGAGGGGCGCGGCGATGCGCTGAGTGATCGGCGTGCCCAGCGCCACTGCGGCAATGCGAACCAGGCTCGCGAGGCTGAAGAGCAGCACCTCGTGGGCAATGCCCACGCTCGCTCGATCAAAGAGTGCGCCGAGTATTGTCGCCAAGGTCATGGCCTGGGCAAGGATGGCCGCGGTACTCACCAGACCGAGCGCGACGGCGAAGGCGAGCGCCCTCGACACAAATGGCGAGGCGCGACGAAGGCGACCGAGCAGCGCTGACGGTCGCTCCGTTGCTTGAGTCACGCGCTCGTGGTACTGGATTCAGCTGGCGTTTCGCTCGGGCGGCTCACGCGCTTCTTGAAGATCCAATACGTCCAACTCTGATAGAGCAGCACGAAGGGCGTGAAGGCGAGCGCGACCCAACTCATCACCTCGAGCGTGTAACGATGCGACGCCGCCGCGGCGATGGTGAGGTTGTAGTTGGCCCCTAGTGACGAGACGAGAACGTTCGGATAGAGATTCAAGAGCAAGGTTGAAAAGAACGCCACGATGACGACTGCGGTCGCGATGAACGCCCAGCCCTCGAGCAGTTCTCGCGCCAACCACCCGACTGCGGCGAGCGCAAGCAGACCCACGATCGGCAGTAGCGGCGGCACCAGTCCGATGCGGTGGTTCGTGTGGGCGGTCTGGTAGGTCCAGGCGAGAAAAGCCGTGACGACGATGAACGTCAAGGGGGCGAGCCGCGTCGCCATGGCCTGGGCTCGAACACGGACGTCGCCGTCAGACTTGAGACCGAGATACGTCGCACCGTGCAGCGTGAAGAGCAGCAACGTACTGAGACCTCCGAGCAGCGCGTAGGGCTTCACCAAGTCAAAGAAGGTTCCCGTCCAGGTGTAATTCGCCCCGATCGGCACCCCGTGCACGAAGTCGGCGAACGCCACACCCCACAGCAATGCCGGCAGTGCTGAGCCCCAAAAGAGTGCCCGATCCCACCAGCGGATCCAGCCGGGGTCGTCGCTGCGGTGGCGGAACTCGAAAGCCATCCCCCTAAAGATGAGCGCAGCGAGGATGACGAAGAGCGCCAGGTAGAAGCCGCTGAAGACGGTCGCGTACCACTGGGGGAAGGCGGCGAAAGTCGCACCACCGGCCGTGAGCAACCACACCTCGTTGCCGTCCCACACCGGACCGATGGTGTTGATCACCACACGACGATCAACGTCGTCACGCGACACGAAGGGCAGCAGCGTGCCGACCCCGAAGTCGAATCCCTCAAGGAAGAAGTACCCGAGCCAGAGCACGCCGATCAAATAGAACCACAGTTGATCGAGGCCGCTGGGCGAGAGTTGTTGGATGGCGAGCATGTCCAGTCCTCCTAGTAGATGAGCTCGGGAGCGCGGTCGGCTTCTTCGGGCGTCTCAATGGCCGGAGGGACCTTGGCTATGCGAAGCATCAGACCGATCTCGACGATCGCGAGCAGCGTGTAGATCGCGGTGAATCCAATGAGGCTCGTCGCCACGTATCCCGGGGAGATCGGTGAGGTGGCGTTGGAGGTCTTCAAGAGCCCGTACACGACCCAAGGTTGGCGACCGATCTCAGTGAAGATCCATCCAAAACTATTGGCGAGAAACGGCGCCAGCACCATCCAAGTCGCGAAGCGAAGGAACCGCGGCGACTTCTCCAGACGACGCTTTCGCACCAGCCAGAGCGCCGCTCCACCCAGGGCGAAGAGCAGGATGCCGAGGCCGACCATGATGCGAAACGACCAGTAGGTCAGCCAGATCATCGGCACATAACTACCCGGTCCGTACTGCTTCTCGTACTGCTTCTGGAGTTGATTGATGCCCTCGACTTTGCCGTTCCACGAATTGGTCGCGAGCACGCTCAACAAGTGCGGCAGACGAACCTGAAAGACGGCGTTGCCCGAGAGGTCGCCAATGGTGAGCAGTGAGAAGCTCGCGCCGGTGGTCGTGTTGTAGAGCGCTTCGGCAGCGGCCATCTTCATGGGCTGCTGCTTGGTCATCTGCTTGGCCTGACTGTCACCGAGGAACATCGTCGCGACGGCGGCGAGCACGGTCACGACAATCGCGATGCGCGCCGCCTTGGCGAAGCCCCCGAGGTCGTGACCCTTTCGAAGGTGCCACGCGGCGATGGCGAGCATGAAGACCGCCCCGGTCAAGAAGGCCGACGCGAGAACGTGGCCGTACGCCGCGATGAAGGTGGAATTGGTCATCACGGCCCAGAAGTTCGTCATGACCGCCTGATGGGTCTTTGGATCGATCGTGTAACCAACGGGGTGTTGCATCCACGAGTTCGCGGCCACGATGAATGCTGCCGACAGGATCGTGCCGAGGCTCGCCATCCAGATGGAGAACAGATGCACGCGCTGGCTGACGCGACCACGTCCGAAGATCCAGATACCGAGGAACGTTGACTCCATGAAGAACGCGAGCAACCCCTCGATGGCGAGGGGGGCACCGAAGATGTTGCCGACGAAGACTGAGTAGCGCGACCAGTCCATGCCGAACTGAAACTCTTGGACGATGCCGGTCACCACGCCGATGGCGAAGTTGACGAGAAAGAGTTTGCCGAAGAACTTGGTCATCCGGTCATAGGCCAAGTCTTTGGTTCGATAGGCGGCGGTCTGCAGTACCGCCACCAACAATCCAAGACCAATCGTGAGCGGTACGAACAAGAAATGAAAGACCGTCGTCACCGCGAACTGCCAACGCGCGAGTGACAAGGTTGATATGCCAGCGACTAGTGAGTTCATGAACTCACCTTAGAAATATGGTGCACTAATGACCCGCGAGAAATGGGGTCTTAGGTCACTACTTCTTTGACGCGGTGTCCCACCACAATGTGGAGAGCGCACGACCCGAGTGAGCGGGTTGCTGATCGAGGAACTCTCGAACCTCGACGAGCCGTGACGCGGGCAAGCAGAGTCGGATACGCAGGAACTCTGCGGCGAGGTCGGGGTCGAGTTCACGACGAAGTTCGCCGGTCCACTGCTCGAGGTGCGCATCGAGTCCAAGTTCGAGCAGTACCTCGTAAAGGTCACGCGACGTTGGCTTGCTCGGCCGCTCGAGCTTCCAGAAATGACGCCACGCTTCAGACATGTCCGAGAGTGGATGGTGGTCAGGAATTTCAATGACGACACGAGCGCGCGCGTGAGCATCGAGTGCGCGAATGAAGGGCTCGATGTCACTCACGTTGTACGCGACGTGGTGGGCGGTCACGACATCACCACTGGGGACGTCGCTCGCCACCTCGGGCCAGAAACCTTCGAAAGTCTGGACGTTGAGATGACGCATCGCCGCGTTGCGTTCGAACATGGCGAGCATCTCGGGTTGATGATCGACACCGATCACTGACGTGGCGGGAGGGGTCAGCGCGAAAGCCGCGATGCCCCCTCCGCACCCAACGTCAAGTACCGTGTCACCCGCTCGAAGCGCTTCACGGGCGCGATCGTGCGAGGGCGTAGAGGCAATGTGCTCGGGCACCGTGAACATCACCGGTGGGTGAATCCAGGGGCTCTCTTCAGCGCTGTTCTCAATCTCGCTCGGGAGTGCCCACTCCTTAAGTGCCTGGGACCAGTGCTCTACGTGCGAAGCCACCTCTAGCGGCCGCGCATGCGTGCGAAGAAGCCGCCGCCGTTGTCCGCACTCTCGGCGGGAGGGTTCGAAGCGCACGTGCAACGCTGGTTCTTCGGCACACCCGCGAGGGCCTGCTCGATGTGGTTGCCACAGCCTCGCCACGTCGGCTTGCCGCACTTCTTACATGTTGCTCTACTGCACATAGTTACTGCCTTTCTGTTGGTTTTGTTTGATCAGTCGTGAGATACGCCGGCCAGCTCGAGCGGGCGCGACGCGGGAGACTTGCTCCACGTCAGGTAACCACCGTCGAGGTTCTTTGCCTTGAAGCCGTGTTGGTTGAGTAATTGGGTCGCCACGTGGCCGCGCTGACCGACTTGGCAGTTGACGATGACCTCGCGGGTCTCGATCTCGTCGAAACGAACGCGAAGCTCGTCCAAGGGGATGTTCAGCGTCCCCGGAATTGAACCTCGCGCGAACTCACTCACCGAGCGAACGTCGATCATGGTGACACCCTCCGCGCGGTACTCGTCGAGTTCGTACCACTGCACGTTCTCTTCGAGACCGCTCAACAGGTTCTCCGCGATGTAGCCGAGCATGTTGACGGGATCCTTGGCTGAACCGAACGGTGGCGCGTACGCCAACTCGAGGTCGGCCAACTCCGGCGCGGTGATGCCCGCACGGATGGCGGTGGCGATCACGTCGATGCGCTTGTCCACGCCCTCGGTGCCAACGCCCTGAGCGCCGTAGATCGCTCCGGTGGAACGATCGACCAACAACTTGAGCGCCATCTGCTTCGCGCCGGGGAAATAGCCCGCGTGCGACGAGGGGTGCGTGTGGATGATCAGCGGCGAACGACCCATGGCGCGAAGGCGCTTCTCATTCCAACCCGTCGCCGCGATCGTGAGGTCGAAGACCTTCACAATGGCGGTGCCGATCGTTGGAAGGGGTCGAACGTCGAGGCCCGCAATGTGGTCGGCCACGACGCGACCCTGTCGGTTAGCGATGTTGGCGAGTGGCACCAGGGTCGCGCTCGAGTCGAGAGCGTCGCGCTTCTCAGCCGCGTCACCAATGGCGTAGATGGAAGCGACACTCGTGCGATTGAACTCATCGACCGCGATACCCCCGCGCTCGCCGATGTCGAGTCCCGCGCCTCTCGCGAGACCGGTCTCGGGGCGAACGCCAATGGCGACGATCACGAGCTCGCCCTCGACGAAGTCTCCCGAGGACAATTCGACACCGCGCTCGTCAATGCGCACCACGGACTCGTTCAGGTAGAGCGAGACACCCTTCTTTCGCATCTCGTCGGCGACCAGCTCGGCCATTTCGAGGTCGAGTGGTGCGAGCACTTGACCCGACGCCTCGACCACACTCGTGGCGATACCTCGGTGCACCAAATTCTCAGCGATCTCAACACCGATGAAACCGCCCCCGATCACCACGGCGTTGGTGGGATTTTCGTCAGCGACCGCGACAATCTTCTCTACGTCCTCCACAGTGCGCAGCGCCATCGCTCGCTCGATGCCCGCAATGGGTGGCACCACGGCCGACGCGCCCGGGCTCAAGACCAACACGTCGTACCCGGTCGTCTCGGTGTGTCCCGTCGTGAGTTCTGTCACCGTCACGGTGCGATCGGTGGCGTTGATCGAGGTCACCTCGTGGTTCACGCGAACATCAATACGAAAGCGCTCAAAGAGCGACGTCGGCGTCTGCAGGAGCAGAGAGGCCTCGTCTTCGATCACGCCACCCACGAAGTACGGCAGACCGCAGTTCGCGTACGACACGAACCCGCTCTTTTCATAGACAACAATCTCGGCATCATCCATCAGACGTCGAAGTCGAGTTGCGCTAGACATGCCTCCAGCGACGCCCCCAATAATGATGACTTTCATGCTTCTCCTTACGCCAGGCTCAAAAAGAGCTTCTGTAGTTTCTGTGTGACTTCGTCACTGTTCGACGTCGGGTCCGAAATGCATTCCTTCAGACTCGATGAGATCAATGTGAATGCGGCGGTGTTGATGGCTTTGCTCACGGCGGCCATCTGGGTGACGACCTCCTCGCACGAGCGCCCTTCTTCGAGCATGCGCACGACGGCGCCCATCTGTCCGTGGGCGCGCTTCACGCGCTTCACAATCGCGTTGAGTTGCTGCTCGTCATTGAGTGCGTGGGTGATGTTGGATTCGTTCATGGCTGGCCTTTCGTCGGGTCCACTAATGCTAGGTACCCCCCGGGGTGTAGCGCACGATGCCATCAGTGGTCACCCTTCAAGATCATCGAGGCCATGCGGACATTGAGCGCGATGAACCTCCACAACTGAAAGATCAGGTTGTTGCGGCGGCGCAACGTCCCCGGGGTCGGCAGCGGCGCGCTGGCGATACTGGCTTCAGCGTTGTCCATGTGATGTCCTTTCTTCGCTCGGGCTGACTATTCGGGGATCAAGTACCAAAACGGGCGTGCCTTGGCCTTGTAGATGAACAAGAAGTGCAACATGAACTTGATCCAGTGTCCGGCGAGGCCGATTTCACCGAAGGTGTCCTTCTGGCTACGACCCGTGGGGTACTTCTCGAAGTCGGGCACGATCGGGTACATCGTCATCGCTGCGGCGGAGCCGTGCAAGAGACCGGTACCGGCCGAGGCGACGCACGACGCGCCCATGTCGGCCATCGAGGCGCGGTGGGTGGCAGTGGTCGTTCCCAGCTTGATGCGCGACACGATCGTGAGGGCCACGGTCTTTCCCATGACGCCTGAGGGCATCCCCGTGCGCGGGGGCGCGGGCGAGATGACGGTGCCGTTCGGGCTGGTACGCGGACGTGAAATCGCGTGCGGAGGTGCAAAGGCGATCCCCACCCCAAAGACGTTGGCGTACAGGGCGCTCTCGTAAGTGTGGGGCCAGTCGCCCGCGCGCCACTCGTCGTAGGGCTTGGCGGTGTAGTCAGCGTCGACGCGCATGAAGCCGTTCGGCGCGAAGATGTCAGCGGTGATGTCATCGCCGGCGTTGTTGAAGGCCTTCAAGTCAGCACCACGAAACGGCGGCAGCAGCATCGCGAAGTCGAACGCCAGAGTGTTCTTCGACCCATCGAGTTGCTCGTAGTGGATCTCACCCGGTTCGACTTTTTCCACGTGCGACTGCAAGACCGCCTTCACGCCGCGCTCTCGAAAGAGTGATTCGGTCCAGAGTTTGCTGCTCGTCTCGAGGCCACCCTGGCTGAAGGTCATCCCGCCCACACCAAAATCGCCGAGTTCGTATTCGTTGGTGAGGTACGTGAGATCGGCCATGTCGCGAACACCCGCGGCACGAAGTTCGTGCTCGACGTTAAAGGTGTATTCGAACGCCGCACCTTCGCAGGTGCAGGTGCCGTGACCCACGCCGACCACGAGACTCTGACGTTCGCCCTTCTTCATCTTCTCGATCACTTCGTTGAGGGCTTTGGAGGCTTCGACCGCGTGACCCGCTGTGCACACCGAGACAGTGTTGGCGTCGGGACCGAGTCCCGGGGTGGCGGCGAAATTCAACTTGGGTCCGGTTGCGTTGATCAAGTAGTCGTACTCAAGATTCGCTTCCTCACCCGCCCGGGTGGGATCCGTGTAGCGCACGCGCACGTAGGGGTGCGCCTTCTCGCCCGTCCCCTCGGGGTGTAACTCGATGCCCAGGGCTTGGTGGAACACAATGCCCTTGCGCTTGTAGATCGGCGCCAGCGGGAAGGTCACTTGCTCAGTGTCCATCTTGCCCACACCCACCCAGATGTTCGAGGGGATCCAATTCCACTTGGAATTTGGAGAGACCACGACGACCTCATGCTCTCGTGGCAGCAGGCGTCGAAGATGCAGCGCAGCTGTGTGACCAGAGATGCCCGCTCCTAGGACCACGACTCGTGCCATCACACACCTCTTTCCTCCGCCACGGTTACTGACGTCATCGCGACGGCTCCGTTTTGGATACCCCCTAGGGTATCACCACCCTAGGGGGTACGCAAGTCAATCTGGGATCAACCGTGGGCGAAGCTCACCCGCGGTAACACCTTGTCAAGCCACCCGGGGAGCCACCACGCGGCGTCGCCGCTCAGACGCAGCAGCACCGGTACGAGGACCAAGCGCACGAGGAATGCATCTAAGAAGACCGCGACGCCCAAGATGATCCCCATCTCCTTTGGCGGGAGTGGGCCCGAGAGCGCAAAGGTGAAGAACACCGCGATCATCACCGCCGCGGCCGAGAAGATCACTCGACCCGAGTGCGCCACGCCATTCACCATTGCGTCCTTCGCATCGCCGGACACCTCATAGTGCTCCTTCGCACTCGAGAGCAGGAACACGGTGTAGTCCATGGAGATCGCAAAGATCATGGCGAAGAAGAACACCGGCCCCCAAGCATCGAGGAACCCCTGGGGTACGAAACCGAGCAATGTGTGGCCGTCACCATTCTGGAACACCAGTCTCGCCACCCCGAAGGCACCCGCCGTCGCAAGCAGGCTCGTCAGTACCCCGAGTGCCGCGATGAGCAGCGCGCGCAGGGCGACCACGAGCAACAAGAATCCGAGCAGTAGGACCAGACCGATCACGACGGGCGTCTTGGCTGAGAGCGCCTGTTGCAGGTCGTAGTTCTCAGCCGGAGCGCCCCCGACCAGACTCTTTGAAGGCAGTTCGGAGCGCAGGCGCGCAATCGTCACTCCGAGCGCCGGATTCGACGGGTCGACACTCGGCACGGCCTCGAGCATCGCGAGGTGCGTGGCGTTGGTTGAGAACTGGGTGGGCATCACACCGACAATCCCTGTGTCGTGTTCGAGGACTCGCCGAGCGGCACCCGCCTCTGAAGCGGGCACGATGATCTGAAGTTGACCCGGAGCCCCGACGCCAAAGGCTCTTTGCACCTGCTCATAGCCAGTGCGCGACGCGGCCGTCGCGGGGACGACCTTGATCGAGGGCATCGCGGTCTTAAGGCCAATGACGGGAACGGCGAGTGCGAGTAGCGCAATGAGTGCGAGGGATCCAAAGAGCACCGGACGGCGCCACAAGAGTTCACCCCACGCGGCAAAGCGCTTGGAGCGGTGTTCGCCGGCGTGCACCCATGGCAACGAGAGCGCGTCAACGCGATCACCGAGTTTCCCAAGGACGGCGGGCAGCAAGGTGAGCGACGCCGCGAGCACAAAGGTCACCGCGAGCATGATGCCCCCAGCCATTGACTGAAACGCGGGAGACGGCACAACCATCACGCTCGACAGCGAGATCAACACGGTGAGACCCGAGAACAACACGGCCTTGCCGGCTGAGTCCATGGTCTCAGCGACCGAGTGTCGAACGTCGCGGTGACGACCGAAGTGCGCACCGCGAAAACGCACCACGATGAAGAGGGCGTAGTCAATTCCGAGAGCCAGTGCGAACATGAGCGCGAAGTTCATGGCCCAGATCGAGATTGGCGTCAACTTGGTCAACAAGTCAAGCATCCCGGCCGCGCTCAACAACCCCGCCATGGTCAACAAGAGCGGCAGACCCGCGGCCACGAGTGAACCGAAGGCCAGCACGAGGATCGCCAGGGTCACCGGCCAGGAGAACATCTCGGACTTCATCATGGCGGTGCGGTTAGCGGTGTTGAAGTCCGACCACAGCACTGACGCACCCGTCGCGGTGACGGTGATCCCCGGTGAGGCGAGGTTCGCGAGCGGGCCCTTCAGATCATCGGCCGCCCTCACCATCGTGTTGGGATCGGCCCCGGCCCCCGCGAGCACGATGCCGGTCTTCTGGTCGCGACTGAGCGTCACCCCCGGCATTGGTGCGATGACCTTACTGATGCGAGGGTCCTTGCTCAGCAACGATTCGACTTCGCGCAGGGTCTTCTGGCCCGAGGGTGAGGTGAGTGAGTGGTCCGACGTGACAACGACCTCGATCGAAGAACTCGCTTGGCCCGAGAAATCAGCTTGGGCGAGATTTCGAACGGCCACCGATTGGGTGCCATTGGCTTGCCAGCCGGCACCGCTCAGCGCTTTTTCGACGTTCGGCGCGAAGATGCCAAGGACAATCACCACGACCATCCAGGACAGCAATACCGTCCTTCGGTGGCTCACCGACCACATGCCAAGTTTGCCGAGGGGACCCGGATTCGGTTCAGGGTCGTCATAGACAACATTTTCGATTACTGGTATTGGAGTTCTAGAAAAAATCATTCGGCGAGTCTAGATACCCCATGGGGTATCTAGGCCATTATTTGTGTTAAATCTGAGTTACTTCTAAGAATTTCAAGTCCTGATCAAGAGGCATCTGATCGCAGAATCCGTCTGGGCGAGGGATTCAACGTCCAGCATCACCTTGGATGGGGGATCTCGGATCCCCCACCGGATCGTGCCGTCATCGCATCACCCAGTCGTCTGAAGTTGAGCAACTGGTCACGTCATTCACGCAGAACCGCGTCGTGGTTTCGAATTCGAATACGGTGGCGACCGTGACGGATGACCACGACGAGGCCCTACGCGAACAGATCCAGTACTACCGCGCGCGAGCGAGCGAATACGACGACTGGTTCTTGCGCCGTGGTCGTTTCGACCGGGGTGAAGACGCGACAAGAAGGTGGTTCGAACAGGTCGAACAGGTTCGCCACGTCCTCAGCCGTCTCGACCTTGATGATAAGGACGTGCTCGAGTTGGCACCCGGTACGGGCATCTGG
>DAIEHI010000018.1 GCA_027355725.1 Acidimicrobiaceae bacterium | reverse complement strand
GTGCTCGCCACACTGCGAGGAGAGAGTCGTTTGGTGTCGAGGTTGAGCTCTTTCATGATGCGCTCGACCGCACTCTCGGCGTCGCCCGCGTCATAGATCGTGAAGCCTCGTTCGTAACCGAGGACATCGGCGTTCGCGCGCAGCATACGAAGACACGCCGAGTGAAAGGTCGACACCCACATGCGCTGCGCCTGCTCGCCCACGAGGTCGACCACACGGCGTCGCATCTCATCGGCGGCCTTGTTCGTGAAGGTGATCGCCATGATCTCCCAGGCGCGCGCGTCACCCGATGCGAGGATGTGCGCGATGCGTCGCGTCAGCACCCGCGTCTTTCCAGAGCCCGCGCCCGCGATCACGAGCAGAGGACCACCGCGTTGGGTGACGGCCAGTTGTTGGGGTTCGGTGAGCCCTTCGAGGAGGTCTGACGGATCCAGTCGGTTCGACGGAGCGGGGCTCGCCCACAATGACTCGTCAGAGAACGAGGATCTCACTCCCACTCAATGGTGCCAGGTGGCTTGCTCGTCACGTCGAGCGCCACGCGATTGACGCCTTCGACCTCTCGAATGAGCCGATTGGCGATTGATTCGATGACGTCGTAGGGCAGACGCGCCCAGTCGGCGGTCATCGCGTCGTCGCTCGTGACCGCGCGGATGATGATCGGGTACGCGTAGGTTCGTCCGTCGCCCATGACCCCGACAGTACGCACCGCTGGTAACACGGCGAAACTCTGCCAGAGGTCCCGGTACAGTCCCGCCTTCTTGATCTCGTCGACCACCACGTGGTCGGCGTTTCTGAGTATCTCTGCGCGTTCGCGCGTGACCTCGCCGACGATGCGAACGCCGAGGCCCGGGCCTGGAAACGGCTGTCGCCAGACGATCTCGGCGGGCAGCCCCAACTCCTCGCCCACGTGGCGCACCTCGTCCTTGAACAGACTGCGCAGCGGCTCGACGAGGTCGAACGAGAGGTCCTCGGGCAGACCACCGACGTTGTGGTGGCTCTTGATGTTGGCCGCGTGGCCCGAACCCGATTCGATCACGTCGGGGTACAAGGTGCCCTGGACGAGGAAACGCGGCCCGTCGCCGCCCTCGCCGAGCTCGCGCGCCACCGCTTCGAACTCTCGAATGAAGAGTTCACCGATGATCTTGCGCTTGCGCTCGGGATCGGTGACCCCGGCCAAGGCGTCAAAGAAGCGGTCCTGAGCCTTCACGTGGATCAGTTCGACGCCGAACTGGCGGGTGAACGTCTCTTCGATCTGCTCGCCCTCGTTCTTTCGCATCAGACCGGTGTCGACGAAGACGCAGGTCAACTGGGTGCCGACGGCCTTGATGACGAGCGCCGCCGCCACCGCGGAGTCGACACCGCCCGAGAGAGCGCACAAGACCCGCTCCTCGCCGACCTGGGCGCGAATCGCGGCGACCTGGTCTTCGATGATCGAGGTGTTGGTCCACGTGGCGGGGATGCGCACGACGTGGTGCAAGAAGTCAGCAATGAGCTCCTGGCCCCGCTCGGAGTGAGCGACCTCGGGGTGGAACTGGACCGCGTAGAGTGCTCGCGACACGTCCTCCATCGCCGCGACTGGTGCCTCGGGTGACGAGGCCGTCACCACGAACCCGGCCGGTGGTGCCGCGATGGCGTCACCGTGACTCATCCACACCGACAATGTCTCGGGCCACTCCTGCATGACCCGTGAAGTGCTCACTCGGCGCAAGGTAGTGCGTCCGTACTCACCAGCTCCGGTGCGCGCGACGTCGCCGCCTAGCTGCAGCGCCATCAACTGTGCGCCGTAACAGATGCCGAGGATCGGAATACCCAGCTCGTAGATCGCCGGATCGAGCGATGGTGCGGGCGTCTCGTAGACGGACTTCGGTCCACCCGAAAGGATGATCGCCGAAGGTGCTTTCGCACGCACCTGCTCGGCGGTGATGGTGCTCTGGACGATCTCAGAAAAGACGTGCGCCTCGCGCACGCGCCGAGCGATCAACTGGGCGTACTGGGCTCCAAAATCAACGACGAGGACGCTCGAGGTCAATGGCCCATGCCTACGCCCTGGGAGCGCTGCAACTGCTTTCCCTCGGTCTGGAGCGACGGGGCGAGCATGATCTCGGCCTTCTGGAACTCCTTCAGGGTCTCGTAGCCACACGTAGCCATGGAGGTGCGTAGCGCGCCGAACAGGTTGAGTCGTCCATCGTTCTCGTGCGCTGGTCCGAGCAGGACCTCCTTCAAGGTGCCGCGAACCTGCGTGCGCACGCGCGTCCCGCGAGGCAGCGTGGGATGGAAGGTCGCCATGCCCCAGTGGAATCCGCGCGCCGGTGCTTCGACCGCGCTCGTGAGGGGAGAACCCACCATCACCGCATCCGCGCCACAGGCAATGGCTTTGGCGATGTCGCCGCCCTTGCTCATGCCGCCGTCGGCGATGACGTGCACGTAGACGCCCGTCTCGTCGAGGTGGCGCATGCGCGCACCAGCGACGTCCGCGATGGCCGTGGCCTGGGGCACACCGATCCCGAGCACAGCGCGCGAGGTGCAGGCGTTACCGGGGCCAACGCCAACGAGCACACCGGCTGCGCCAGTACGCATCAGGTGCAGGGCCGCCTGATAGCTCGCGCACCCGCCGACGATGACGGGAAGCTCGAACTCACGGATGAACTTCTTCAAGTTCAGCGGCTCGACGGTCTTGGACACGTGCTCGGCCGAGACGACGGTGCCCTGGATCACGAGGATGTCGAGACCCGCGTCAAGGATGGTCTTAGCCATCCAGTCCGTGCGCGCCGGAGTCACCGACGCCGAGGTCGTGATCCCCGCTGCCTTCATCTGACGGATGCGCTCTGCGACCAGCTCGAGCTTGATCGGCTCTAGGTACATCTGCTGCATGCGTGCGGTCGCCTTGTCGTCAGCGAGCTCGGTGATCTCTTCAAAGAGCGGCGTCGGGTCTTCGTAGCGGGTCCAGAGTCCCTCGAGGTTGAGGACCCCGAGTCCACCGAGTCGACCGAGTTCAATGGCGGTCGTCGGTGAGATCGCACCGTCCATGGCAGAGCCGAGCAGGGGAAGCTCGAACTTATAGGCGTCGATCTGCCACGAGATGTCCACATCCTCGGGGTCACGGGTGCGCCTCGAGGGCACGATGGCGATATCGTCGAAGCCGTACGCCTGTCGCGCCGATTTGTAGATACCAATCTCTACTTCCGCCATTGTGACCTCCGCTTAAGAAATTGCACCCCGAAGACGAGTGTGCGATTACCCCAATCTACTTGACCCGCGCGGCCCACCAGCCGACGTCGCGACGCCGGTGACGTGCGCGCGAGCGCGCGCACGTCCCTTCATCGAAGGCCTCGACGCCACGAGTGCCTCGCGCCACCTATGACGTCTCACCTGCTCGGTGGCGAGAAAACCGCCCCCGAGGCGATGTTCGCCGCCTCGGTTCGGCGCTGGCGACAGCATCGAGATTCTGAATTACGGTACTTCCATGCAGCGCGCACGCTCTCTGGCGACCACGAGCCCACCCCGTCGTGGATCGCGACGGGTGAAGGTCTCACCACGATGACGCTCCACGACGACGTCCTGGCCCGATTCGTACGCGAATCGCCTGACGTTGTCCTGGTCATCAGCGACGAGGGCCGCTTGTTATGGGCCAATGACACCGCGGAGAAGTTCTTCAATCAGTCCCTCGAGGAGGCGCTGGGTATCGAGGTGCTCTCCTACGTGCACCCCGACGACCTCGAGCTCGTCCTTCGCTCCTTCGAGTCCGTGCAGACAAAGCGCGTAGGCGACCCCATCGAGATACGCGCCAATGTCGAGGGCGAGTGGCACCTGCTCGAGACCGTGGGTGTGCCCGTCAGTTGGTACGAGCCCGGCGCCGTCCTGTTCAGCTTTCGCGACCTCACCAATCGTCGTCGCTACGAAGTCGCCCAGAATGACATCGCGCGCTTTCGCTCGTTGGTGCAGAATGCGTCGACGATCATGCTGCTCCTCTCGGCGAACGGCGTCGTCGAATCGGCGTCGGCCGCACTCACCCGCCTGCTCGGTCACGACCCCGAGGTGGTCGAACAGCACCCCCTCTCGAATCTCGTCGTCGCCGAGGATCGCCCCGCTCTGGCGCGCGCGCTCGAGAGGGCGCTTCGAGCAACGAGTTCACATCCGGTCACCCAGACGGTTCGCCTCGTGCAATACGACGGCGCGGGGGCCACGGCCTACGAGTTGTCGTTCGTCAATCTCATCGACGACCCCACGGTGCAGGGCCTCGTCGTCTCGGCCAATGACATCTCGGCGCGAGTCCAAACCGAGCAGAGGCTGCAGAGTGCGCTCGGGAGACTGCACAACACGTACTCACTCCTCGAAGCCACGCTCGACTCGACGCCCGACGGGATTCTCGTGGTGAACAATGAGCGGCGCATCACGAGCTTCAACAAACAGTTCACCGCGATGTGGGGCGTGCCGGGAAGAGTCGCCGAACTCGACAACGACGTCAATCTCCTCGAACTCATCGATGCGCAACTCGAGAACCCTGAGCAATTTCGCGAACGAGTCGAAGAGCTGTACTCCCAACCCGAGGCCGAAAGCTACGAGACGCTGTACTTCAAAGACGGCCGAGTCTTCGAGCGCTCGTCCATGCCCCAGTACGTCGACGACGTCGTGGTGGGTCGCGTGTGGAGCTTTCGCGACATCACCCAGCAGAAACAACTCGAAGACGACCTGTCACATCGAGCCTTTCACGACGTCCTCACGGGACTGGCCAATCGAGCCCTCTTTCGCGACCGCTTGAACCAGGCCATGGCGCGCAACGAACGCTCGACCAAGACCGTCGCGGTCCTCTTCGTCGACCTCGACCATTTCAAGAGGGTGAACGACAGTCTCGGACACTCGAGAGGCGACCTCGTGCTGCGCGCCGTCGCCGAGCGCCTGCGCGGATGCCTTCGCCACTCCGACACCGCCGCACGCCTCGGCGGCGACGAGTTCGCAGTCCTCATTGAAGAGGTGGACCATCACGAAGAGATCATCGCCCTGGCCACTCGCATCATGAGTGAACTGCGACGACCACTCGTCATCGAGGACGAGGAGGTCCTGGTCACCGCGAGTATCGGCATCACCTTCGGGGTCGACGGCAACACCAGCGAGCAACTCGTCCACAACGCCGACCTCGCGATGTACCTCGCCAAGGCACAGGGGCGCGACCGCTACGCGGAGTTTCAGGATCATCTGTACTCGAACTCGGCGGCGCGCCTCGAGATGGAGTCCCAACTGCGTCGTGCCAACATCGACAAGGCATTCGTCGTCCACTATCAGCCGATCATCGACCTGAGGAGCGAATCGATCGTCGGTCTCGAGGCGCTCGTGCGTTGGGTACATCCGACCAAGGGACTGCTCACCCCGGTCGAGTTCATCGCGTTCGCCGAGGAGATCGGTCTCGTGCGCGCAATCGGCGCCCACACTCTCGCCACGGCCTGCGCGCAGTTTCAGTCCTGGCGCGAGCGAGGCCTCGCGAGTGACCAGCACTTCTTGGGCATGAATCTCTCCGCTCACGAACTCTTGGACGCGCGCGTCGTCACCGAGCTGCATAACACGCTCACCGCGACAGGTTTCGACCCCTCCCAACTCGTCCTCGAAGTGACCGAGTCAGCGCTCATGACCGACCCCGAGGCCGCTCTCGAGGCACTTCGCGCGCTGAAACTCCTCGGACTTCGCGTCGCCATCGACGACTTCGGATCGGGCTACTCGTCTCTCGCCCACCTGGGGCGACTACCGATTGACTACCTGAAGATCGACGCGTCATTCGTCAAGGCGCTCGGCCACGGCGACGACGCCGACCTGAGTAATGCAGTGGTCGCGTTGGCACACTCGTTGGGGCTGGCAACGATTGCCGAGGGCGTCGAGCATGGCGATCAAGTCGCGCATTTACAATCGGTCAACTGCGACATGGCCCAGGGCTACCATCTGGGCCCGCCGCGCAGCGCCGAGGAGATCGAGAAACTCTTGCTGGGCACCAACGCCGATCTCGAGGTCTGAGTCCGTCTCACCTGAATAGCGCCGCGGGTGCGACCGATCAGTGCTCGCTCTCAGACGCGACGGACCACATTGAAGCGACGACGCGCTCGAATCTCGACGCGACGTCCGCTGGCTGCGCCGTGGTCGCCAGAATGAGACTCAAGAGAACCCGGGCCTTTCGACCATCGAGCGACCCAGCGCTCACGACACCTCGTGACAACACATCCCGCTCGGAGCCCGCGAACCCGTAGGTGCTCTCCAGCAACTCCCCTCTCCCAGTGCGCGACGCGAGAACAACGGGCATGCTCGACACCAATTGCTCGATCATCGAAACGTTCGCCGCTCGCACGTGGCCACCGCCGAATCCCTCGATCACGACGCCCGCGTACCCCACCTCTTTCACCCGTGCCAACAGTCTCGCGTCGTCACCGAGTGACATCGTGAGCAGAGCCACCGCGGGCATCTCACCGTCAAGGACGCTGTCGAGTGGGGCCAGGGGGGACACTCGCGCCACGATGCGAACCCGGTCCTCGATGATCCACCCGAGGGGACCGCAATTCGGTGAGTGAAACGTCGCGGTGCTCGACGTGTGGGTCTTTCGAACGAAGCGCGCTGCGTGGACTTCGTCATTGAAGACCACGAGCGTGCCCAGGTGGCGCGCACCCGCGGACGCTGCGACACGCACCGACGCGACCAGGTTGGCGAGGCCGTCGGCGCCCAGTGTCGTGGGGTTGCGCATGGCGCCCGTGACGACGACGGGCCGCGAATCGTTGACGAGCAGGTCGAGTGCGAAGGAGGTCTCCTCCATGGTGTCGGTGCCTTGCGTGACGACGACCCCGTCGACTCCGTCGGCAAAGAGTCTTTCGATGGCGCGAGCGAGCTCAACCATGTCCGAAAGGGTGAGGTCGCCCGACGGGACCTTTCGAAATTCGATCGTCTCGATATCGCAGATCTCACGAAGGACGGGCGCAGACGCCACCAAGTCGTCGCCACTCAATTGCGGCGTCACCCCGGGCAACGATGCGTCGTCGCCCGTCGAGGCAATGGTGCCACCGAGTGAGACCACCGCGACCCGCGATCGGTTCGAGCGTGCGCCCGGTGATTCGATCGAGTCGGTCAAGTCAGCCATGACAGTGAAGGTTAGGTCAGTCCTCGTCGATCCTTCATGCGTATGTGGCTCTCGCGAGCAATGGTTCTGGTGGTCACACTCCGAGTCCGTAGGCTTCGGGCCACGCGACGCCCGTCACGCAGCACAAGAGCTCAGTGAGCACACGAGCGGTCGCCCCCCAAATGACGTCACCCGGTACTCGATAGAAATAAATGGGCAGGTACCCGTTCTCGTCGCCACCACGGCGACGTTCTCTGCGCCAACGCTCTTCGAGGAACGCCCCCTCTTCGAGCAACGCCGAGAGGGGCGTTGTGAAGACTCGCTCGACCTCGGCGGGATCGGCGGTCAAAGTCGGGCGCCGCTCCAGCACGCCAACGACGGGCCATATCGCAGAGCCCGACGCGAACGTGATGATGGGACTGAGCCATCCAACGGGCGAAACCAACGAACCTTCGAGGCCGACCTCCTCGTGCGCCTCTCGAAGCGCCGTCTCGACGGGGGTCTCATCGATGTCGCTCCTCCCGCCGGGAAAGGCGATCTCGCCTCGGTGACTTCGAAGCGAGAACGAGCGGCGCGTGAGCACGACGTGGGTCTCGCCGTCCTCTTCGAACAGCGCGACGAGAACGGCTGACTTCCTCGTTATCAATCGACGATTGGCCTCCGAGATCCCTTCGAGGTCGCTCGACATGTCCGGAATGGACGCGACGTCAAACGTGCGTCCTCTCTCGTGCAGACACTGCGTCACCACCGAGAGTGTGCGCTGTGTCTTAACGCTCGAGTCGAGGTGCGCCCACGGGGCCGGGCCACCGCGCTGCACGTCGTCGGGCTCGGGAATGACCTGGGGGTACTCGTGATCCTCGAAGCGCGAGGGCCGACCGGCGCTGCGTCCCATAGAATCTCCCTTAGTGTGGCCGTGCGATCCGCACAAAGCAATTTTAGTAGGTCCCCCCAAATCCCCCTCAGGAGAAGTGCCACATGAAGAGTCTCGCCCGCTTGAGCGTCCGCCATCGATGGCTGATGCTGTTCGCTTGGATTGTCTTGTTCATCGGCATCAATGTAATCTCCCAAGTCGCGGGCTCCGCCTACTCGAACTCCTTCAGCCTGCCCGGCACCGATTCGACGCGCGCGCTGCACCTGCTCGAGACGGGCTTCAAGGCGCAATCAGGCGACACGGACCAGATCGTCTTCGCGACGAAGAGCGGCACCCTTTCGAGTCACCAGGCAACGATCGACAAGACCCTCGCCCGCATCGCCGCACTCCCCGAGGTGAGCGGGGTCACTTCGCCGTTCTGTACAACGCCCTCGGGGACGTACTGCCCCGGCGCGGCTCAGATGAGCAAGAGCGGCACCATTGCCTACGCCACCGTCCACTTCTCGACCCAGGCGAACCTGCTCAGCAAGAACGACATCCGAAACGTCTACAACGTGGGCGCGACGCTGCGCTCGAGTTCCCTTGAGGTCGAGTTCGGCGGTAACGCCTTTGGCCAGCTGAGTGCGCCCACGGGCAGTCCCGGCGAGGGCTTTGGTCTCTTGGCGACCGCAATCGTCCTCTTCCTCGCCTTTGGCTCGCTGTTCGCGATGCTCTTGCCCCTCGGCGTCGCGCTTTTCGCGATCGGTATCGCGTCTGCGGCGACCACGCTGCTGAGTCATGGACTCTCGATCGCGCAGTTCGCGCCGATCCTCGGCTCACTCATTGGCCTCGGCGTGGGCATCGACTATGCCCTCTTCATCGTGACTCGAAGTCGCCAGAACCTGAAGCAGGGCATGAGCGTCGAGGACTCGATCATCACCGCGGTCAACACCTCGGGTCGAGCGGTCCTCTTCGCCGGCGCCACGGTCGTCGTCGCGCTGCTCGGCATGTTGGTGCTCGGCTTCTCGTTCCTCAACGGTCTCGGTATCGCCGCAGCCGTCACGGTGCTCATCACCATGCTGGCGGCTCTCACCTTGTTACCCTCACTCCTCGCCTTTCAGAAGTTTCGCGTATTGAGTCGCCGCGAGCGACGTCGTCTCAAAGAGAGCGGTCCCGAGCCAGCGCTCCTCGAAGGTGGATGGCAGCGCTGGGCCGCATTCGTCGGTCGCCGACCGCGCACACTGTCCGCCGTGGCGCTGCTCGTGATCCTCGCACTCGCCATTCCCGTGTTGTCACTCAACCTCGGCATCTCCGACCAGGGTTCGGACCCCGCGGGCTCGACCACTCGCATGGCCTACGACCTCTTGGCGAAGGGCTTCGGACCGGGGTTCTCAGGCCCCCTCGTCGTCGTCGGCTCGTTGCACAACGCCGCCGATAAGACAGCCATGCAGACCCTCGATACCTCCCTACACAACAAGCAGGGCATTGCTGAGGTCGGACCACTCATTGTCAACCCACAAGGGAACGTCGGGCTCATCACCGTGGTCGCCACCACGAGCCCCCAGGACACCAAGACCTCGGCACTGATCGCACGCCTTCGCGACACCTATATACCTGCAGCCACCGCTACAACGCATACGGCTGTCTACGTGGGTGGCAGCACCGCACTCGCACACGACTTCGCGACCGTGCTCGACTCCAAGATCCCCCTCTTCTTGGCGGTCATCGTGATACTTGGTTGTCTGTTGTTGATGATCGCCTTTCGAAGCATCCTCATCCCACTCACTGCGGCTCTCATGAACCTGCTCGCCGTTGGGGCGTCGTTCGGTCTCGTCGTCGCAGTGTTCCAGTGGGGTTGGGGTAGTTCACTCATTGGCTCGGGCACCGGACCCGTCGAGTCCTATCTGCCCATCATCATGATCGCGATCCTCTTCGGTCTCTCGATGGACTACCAGGTCTTCCTGGTGTCTCGAATGCACGAGGAATGGGTGAACACCGGAGACAACGAAGGCGCCATCGTCCACGGTCAGGCCAACACCGGGCGCGTCATCACCGCGGCCGCGCTCATCATGGTCTGTGTGTTCTTCTCCTTCGCCTTTGGCGGACAGCGCATCATCGCCGAGTTCGGCATCGGCCTTGGTGGTGCGGTCCTCATGGACGCGTTCATCATCCGAACGGTCCTCGTGCCCTCGCTCATGCACTTCTTCGGTAAGGCGAACTGGTGGATGCCCGCGTGGCTCGACCGGATCGTCCCCCACGTCGCGGTCGAGGCCAGCGAAGAGGTCGCCTAAGGGACCCTGCGCCCGCCACGCGCACGAGGACTAGGTTGGACACCGTGCTCGAACGGGTAGACAGACTCATTGCGTGGGCCAAGGGCCACCAGGGGAGAAAACTCATTCGCTTCACCGCGGTTTCTGCGGTCTCAACGGCCGTGTCGGTCGTGGTGATCGCACTCGTCTATGGACTGAAGATCATCAAGGGTGAGGTCGAAGCAACGCTCATCGGCAACATCATTGGCGCAGTCCCCTCGTACAGCCTGAACCGCCGTTGGACCTGGGGCAAGACAGGACGTAGTCACGTGCGAAAGGAACTGCTTCCCTTTTGGACCATGGCAGTCCTCGGCATCGCGTTCTCGATGGTGGGTGCCTCTTACGCCAAGAGCGTCGTTCATTCGCACCACTGGAGCCACCTCCTCAACACCGGCATCGTCGACGGAGCCAATCTCATCAGTTTCGCTGTCTTCTGGGTCCTCAAGCTCATCGTGTTCAATCGAATCTTTCACGTCAATGAGCGCGCTGAGATCGAAGAGCACATCATTGGCGAGGAATCAACGCGAGCGGTGAAGAACTAGCGAGTCACAGTTCGAGGGTCAGCGAGGAGGTCTGGTGCACGCCGAATCTTTGAACGGCCCATCGTCGATCACCCGCGACTGCGGTGATTTACACATCAAGAACCTTGGCTCCAGGACATGTACCAGGAGATGACGTCCGGAGATACTTCAACGGTGTCGTATGGAGAATTCGTCCAGATCGCTCCTGGAAAGTGGTCCTAATGCACTCAATCCCCTCGGCTGAGGGGATTGAGTCTCACTTCAGAGGTGTCCTACTTCTTTACCAGGTACCTGACCTCGCTGGTCATTCCATCTGCGAGTCGAATGGTCAGCACGTGCCAACCAGTTGGGTCGTTCGCTGGAGTAGTGATTCGATCAATCAGTCGATCCCCTAGTCGTGCAACACGCCGTCTCTCGTGCCGCGGTCGTTACCGAAGATTCGTGGCAGTGCGTAGAAGTCCGAGCCAAGGTTCGTCAACGTCGTCATCCTGCCATCTACCGCGAACCCGACAGTCCTCGTCGCACGGAACTTCGAAGTCGATGGTGTCGTCGTGGTTGTCGTCTCGCTCGCCGCCGTCACGATGAAGACCGGGCCAGCCGTGAAGGTGACCGAAGCCCATCCTTCAGCGGTCGCATCTCGTAGGCACATTCACCTTCAACCTCGAACCCTTATGTTCGTGCGTTTCAGGAATTGAATTCAAGCAATTTCGTGCAATGACTTCGGCCTCAGCAATTACAGTCGACCGACCTTAAGAAGAGGAACTTCAAGCGCGATCACATCAATGCGTCAAGAGTGCTTCTGGGATTGCCCAGCTTCGGCCAGACTCCGGCGAACTCGAGAACGTATGACGCGTCACGCTCGCTTGTTCGAGAGAGCTGGCCGCAGCTCGCCACGGACTTGGACCACGAACAATCTTCGGGGCACCACTCGTAATTCCCGAATGCGCTCGCCGTTCCTCTTCAATTGCGTGGCTACGTGCGAGTCGCATGAAAACAGAGAAGCCGGGTCCTCGCGGACCCGGCTTCTCAGCGTTACACGAACAACGAACTACATCATGCCGCCCATACCACCCATACCACCCATACCGCCGTCGCCACCGTGCGCGGCGCCAGCCGCTTCGGGCTTGTCGGCAACGATGGCTTCAGTGGTGAGCAGAAGCGCCGCGATCGACGCTGCATTCTGCAGCGCAGAGCGGGTCACCTTGGCGGGGTCGATGACGCCCGCCTTGACGAGGTCGACAAGTTCACCCGTTGCGGCGTTAAGTCCAATCGAACCCTTCGCATCGGCCACTTCGCGCACCTTGACGGCACCTTCGTATCCGGCGTTCGCCGCGATGTGGCGAAGTGGTGACTCCAGCGAGTTCGCAACGATGCGAGCACCCGTTGCCTCATCACCGCTGAGGGTTGCGATGAGTGCGTCGACACTCGCGCGAGCACGAACCAGTGCGGTACCACCACCGGCCACGATGCCCTCGTCGATCGCCGCGCGCGTGGCGCTCAGCGCGTCTTCGATGCGGTGCTTCTTCTCCTTGAGCTCGACCTCAGTCGCGGCGCCAACCTTGACGACCGCAACGCCTCCGGCGAGCTTCGCGAGACGCTCTTGGAGCTTCTCGCGGTCCCAGTCGGAGTCGGTGTCTTCGATCTCACGCTTGATCTGCGCGACGCGACCAGCGACGTCAGCGGCG
>DAIEHI010000012.1 GCA_027355725.1 Acidimicrobiaceae bacterium | reverse complement strand
GTTGGTCTTCGGCATCGCGACATTGCTCCTCGCCTCGTTGTACCTACTCAGTCAGCGCGATCTAAAGCGTCTGTTGGCGTACTCAAGTGTTGAGCACATGGGGGTCCTCGCGATTGGCATGAGCTTCAGCGCGCCAATAGCAATCTTTGGGGTGCTACTGCACGTCATCGCACACGCGGCGGCGAAAGGGACCGCGTTCTTCGGAGTGGGTTCGGTGGTTCGCAAGTTCGGTACCAAGGACATGACCAAGATTCGTGGAGGCGTCGGCGTACTCCCGTGGAGTGGACCGATGCTGGTCGCCGCGGTGCTAGCGCTGTCGGCGATGCCCCCGTTCGGCATCTTCCGCAGCGAATTCCTCATTGTCTATGGCGGACTTTCCGATTCTCGTGATGTGGTTGCCGCAATCTTCGTTGTGCTCGTCACGTTGGCTTTCTTTGGATTGTCGTGGTTCACCACCCAAACGATGCTCAGTCCCGCCTCGGAGGATTCGCTCGAGACCGCACCAGGTGCAGTCGTCGTGGCGCGGGGCGAGGTGAGCGTATGGATCGTCGCGTCCATGGTGATCGGGATCGCGGCGCTCGTACTCCTCGGCTTACACCTCCCATCACAGCTGAACGAGTTATTGCACCGCGCCACCAACGAATTGAGGCCACCACGATGAACCTGGTTCCGCGGAGTGACACGTTGTCGATCAATCGCTTCGGCGACGAAGTGGCACGTCACATAGCCGACGGCGCGCGACTTGCGGGACTCTTCGCATGTGTCGCTAGTCCAGACACTCGCCTGATTGCGCTCCTTTCTCAATCGGGATCGCTGAACATTCGAGAGACGGTGGTGCCCGTGAGTGTGAACAGTTTCCCTACGTTGTCGAATCAGGTACCAGCGGCGGCGTGGTATGAACGTGAAATTCACGACCTATTTGGCCTAATCCCGCGAGGCCTCACTCGTCTTGACCCGTTGGTCTTCCCCTTCAGCGCGACGGCTCTCCGGCCCCGGTTAGGGTCAGGTACCGTCGTCCCCGAAGGCCAGCTCGAACCATCGCCGCTCCCCGCACACTTAGGGGGCGAGGGTGTCTTTACGATCTCGTACGGACCCGTACGCTCCGGAGTATTCGAATCCATCGAGTACCTCGTCGAGACGCCCGGCGAGGACATCCCACACCTACGCACGCGCGTCTTCTATAAACACCGAGGTGTGGAGACCCGTTTCGAATCCCTCGACGTCGAGGATGGCGTGTTGCTGGCTGAGCGGTGCGAAGGGGTCGCGTCGGTCGCCCACGCCATTGCGTACTGCAGCGCAATCGAGGATATTGCTGGCGTCGAGGTGTCGTTCCAGGCCGGGCTGGTTCGAGTACTGCACGCTGAGCTTGAACGGATCGCGAACCATCTTGACTCGATAGTCCGACACTGCGAGGCTTCGGGACAAGCCGTGGCCTTCGCGCGATTCACACTGCACAAAGAGCGAGTTCAACGACTCCGAGCACAATTGTGCGGAAACAGGTTCGGTCGCGGCGTCGTGGTGCCGGGGGGTGTGTCGGGGGGGCTCGGTCTCGGTGCCGTGGAGACCCTCGCCGCAATCGATTTCCTCGAACAGTCCATCGACGTCGACACGCGTCTGCTGATGAGTACGCCCTCCTTTCTCGATCGACTCAGAGGCACTGGCGTACTCACCACCGACCTCGCTCGTCGATTCGGCGCGCTTGGTCCCGTCGCCCGAGGCTCGGGTCTCATGGAAGACACCCGGTTCGACCGAACGTATGGCGCATACGTCCATCTCGGCCAGCAACTTCTCGAGATTCGCCCCGACGGTGACGCGCTCGCGCGTCAACGTGTTCGCACGCAGGAAATCACCGGCTCGTTCTCGCTCCTTCGTGAGGTCATCGAAGAACTCAACACGCGCGCTGATCTGTCGGATCACGGGTGGCGCCGTCGAGTGGGCACCGTGAGTGGCAGGGCCGTTGGCTGGGCCGAAGCGCCCCAAGGTGAAGTTCTCTACCTGATAGAAGTTCGTGACGGGCAACTCGTTCGGGTGAAGCCGCGCTCGGCGTCGTTCCACAACATGGCGCTGTTTCCCATTGCGTTTCCAAAGGACATCCTCACGGACTTCGCATTCATCGAGGCCAGTTTTGGCCTCTCGATCGCCGGCGTGTCGAGCTGATGCCCTGGATACCACGCGGACTGCGTGACGGCATCGTCACCTCCCACTACCCGCAGCGCTCCGACGGCTACGGTTCGGGGTTTCGAGCTGCGGTCACCGTATCGAGCGCGCCGACAACGCGCGATGAGTTAGATTCCGCGGCGCGTTCCTGTCCCACCGGTGCGATCGCCGTCACCACCGAGGGTGGGTCAGTAGACCGCGCGAGGTGCATCTTGTGCGGTCGTTGCGTGCAGATGTTGCCACGGGTATTCCAGTTCTCATCGACTATCGAGACGTCGACGAACCAGCGAGCGCAGCTGGTGGTACCCGAGCCCGAAGATGATGACTCTCTCGAAGCGACCCGACTCGAATTGGCGAGTCGGGTGAGAGCGTTGCGACGTTCAGTGCATCTGCGCCACGTCGACGCGGGTTCCGATGGTTCCGATGAATGGGAGATTGCAGCACTCACCAATCCGGTCTACGACGTGCAGCGGCTGGGTATCTACTTCACGGCGAGCCCCCGCCACGCAGACATACTTCTCGTCACCGGCCTAGGATCTGCCGGTATGGCCGAGCCGCTGCGCCGGACCTTTGACGCAATGCCGAACCCCAAAGTTGTCATCGCCGCGGGCGTCGACGCGATTGGCGGCGGACTCATTGGCGAGGGGTACGCGTCAAACGGCGGGGTCGGTTCATTGGTCCCCGTTGACGTGTTCATTCCCGGCGCACCGGCGTCGCCCTTTACCCTTTTGCATGGGATTCTGTTAGCTATCAATCTGCTTCCAGCGAGAATCGCACGAACTGGTCCGTTGACTGGAACCGCACCATGAGCGACCTATTCACGGTAGCGATCGCGTGCTTCTTGCTGGGTATTGTCGTTGACGTCACCGTCGGGGTGCGATTACCGTTTGTGCGACCACTGCCTTACCTGCTCGCCATCGCCGGCAGTGTGTGCCTCGTGCTCGTCGGCATCCACACCACGACCTCGACGGCGATCTCGATTGATCTGAGTAACTTTCTCGGAGTTGGCCATAGTTCACTACACATCGATCAACTCTCCGGCTTCTTCCTTACTCTGATGTTCTCGCTCGCCGTCGCCGTCTCGGCCAGTCTGGTCTCTGCGGTTCACCGAGGAGACCTACACCAGCATCGCGGTACCGCCTCGGGCTTCCTTTTGTTGCTCGCATCCGCGGCCGTCATCGTGTGCGCCGCTGATGCATTCCTATTCCTCCTG
>DAIEHI010000166.1 GCA_027355725.1 Acidimicrobiaceae bacterium | reverse complement strand
CCTTTCACACCGCCGTGCCGGGGATTGTTTACGGGGGCCTGCTGGCGTCGCTCATCGACTGTCACAGCACCGGAACGGCCGCCGCGGCCATGTATCGCGCCCAGCAGCGCGAGATGGATACGCTGCCCGCATTCAGGTTCGTCACGGGCTCACTTGAGGTCAAGTACCTAAGGCCGACCACGCTCGGACCCGAGCTTCAGATTCGTGGCGAAGTGGACGAAATTCGAGGACGAAAGGTCACGGTCGTGTCGAGCGTCTATGTCGATGGCGAGGTGACAGTGCGAGGTCACGTGGTCGCCATTCAGATGCCCGAGAGTTTTGGATGAAGACTTCTCAGTTATTGATAATTGGATCAACGGCAATTCCTGCGCAACGAATTTCTCGACTGCCAACTTTTGCCCAACTGCGATCTGCATAGACCCCCAGAGTCTTGCGCGATTGTTCATGCGATGAAGTGCGGCCTCTTGGGCTCATTTCACCTGAGCATATGAGACTGCGAGCGAAGTCAGGCCCCGCATCCCGTCTGTTTCATGTACTGAGCGGGCGAGTCCCGGTAGAGACTGACGGCGGAGGGGTTTGATCTGGCGAGGTCGAAGACGAAGCGGCGGTGCACGAAGTACCACCAGTCGGTCAGCTGCTGGCCGTCGATTGAATAGTGGACGAGCCAGGCGCCACCCGGCCCACGAGTGACCTCCCACGTGTTCACTCTCACGTTCGCGTCGTTGGGGCAGGCTTCGTGACGGCGAAGATACTCCGGTCCTGAGATGATGGCCCTACTGGAGGCGTCCCATCGTTGATAGACGGCCGCATCCTTGTTCTGCTGGTAGTCGTTGTTGAAGACCCGAGCGATCTGGAGGAGTACTTTCGCGGTCCTTCGATCATGGGTCTCGAAGATCGTGCGACCGCTGCCGCGAGACGCCGAGTACGTCGCGTGTTGCGATGTCTCACTACACGCGCTGAGCGCTAGGCCACATGCGACGATGACTCCAGCAACAACGAGTGGTTTCGCGCGCGCGATGAATCGCATCTCGTAAGTCTCACCTATCGGGGCACGGTACGGCATCGATAGCCTCGATGGTGCGTTTACGAAATGGCGATTCGTTCGAGCTCGTCGATGAAGGACTGCCAGCCGGCGAGGACCTCCTCTTGCTGTTCGGCAGTGAAATATGGGGTCTCTTGCGTGAAGTGCATTTGCGTGCCATCTGTGGTGGCAGTTAGCACGATGACGACTGTGGCGCGGCTGGGCTCGGAGGGGCGATCGGTGATGGTGAAGACGAGACGCTGGTGAGGGACGACTTCGACGAAGCTGCCGGCCCAGTCAATCGTATTTCCATCTGGTAGGACCATTTGAGCGGTCCATGACCTCCCGGGCTCTGCGACAAAATCGAGGTGGTTAATTGGCACGCGAACGCTGGTTCCGCCGAACCATCGTGCGAAATGCTGTGGTGTCGTCCAAGCGTCGAAAACCTTGGTGGGAGGTGCGGAGAATGATCGATCGATCTCTATTCCATCGGAGGTGATCTTGGTCATGGCTATGCCTTTCACTACGTTCTTTATTCTTTCGGAATCGGGGGTGGTTAGGTGCTCATCAAGAACGTCGAAGCTATCCGACCAGAACTGCTGGTACTTGTCACTCCACGCAGCGGCAGCACGAAGTGGGTGAGCAGCGACACTGAGCGTCTCGACCTCGACTGACCAATCTTGTACCCTCGAGGACACCTAAGTGTTTCGATACGGCGGCGAAGGTCATCTCAAAGGGCTGGGCACGTTCGCCCACCGTGGTCGTCTACCGCAGGTCAATCATGGCCGCTATCGGATAATTTTCTTTGGATGAAACACCCTGGAAATTTCGGCGTTTAGCCAAAATTCCTCAGCACCCCCAACGGGATTCGAACCCGTGCCGCCACCTTGAAAGGGTGGTGTCCTAGGCCGCTAGACGATGGGGGCCTTGTTGCAAACCACGTACCGCACTGTGGTGGTCGGGCTGCCGGGATTTGAACCCGGGACCTCTGCGTCCCGAACGCAGCGCGCTACCAAGCTGCGCTACAGCCCGCAGCGAGTTACCCCGCAGCCCGATAATCCTAGTCGGCGCGGAGTGTCGTCCACAAAGAGCGATTAAATGGCGGTTGATTCAGAGATGACGGGTGGGTGGTATTCGACCACGACCTCGCTGATTCGTCGTCGCTCGACCGACTGGACTCGAAATGTCCAGTCGCCGAAGGTGAACGTGGTCCCAGCAGCTGGTATCTCGCCCGCGAGGTCGAGAATGAAACCCGCGATGGTGACGTACTCTCCTTCGGGGATGACGACACCCAGCTCTTCTTCAACCTTGTCAACGTGGGTTTGGCCATCCACGAGCCAGCGGTCATCGCGGATGCGCAGGATTGCGGGCTCGTCGTCCTCGTCGAATTCGTCACTCAGGTCACCGACCAACTGCTCGAGGATGTCACGAATCGAGATGACACCGGCCACGCCGCCATGCTCGTCAAGCACGATTGCGAAGGTGCGCCGTTGCTCTCGCATTTCTTTCAAGCTCTCGAGCAAGTTGAGCGTCTCGGGCAGGATCAGGGGGCGACGGATCTTGCGGGCAATCTCGTTGGCGGTGGGCAGCGAGACGCCAATGGCACGCTTGATTGCGGTACTTCGAAAGAGGTCGTTCACGAAGAGGACTCCCTCGAGTTCGTCGAGGTCCCCACTCACGACCGGGAAACACGAGTGACCCGTGTCACGGACGGCCTCAGCGATGGCTTCAGGCGTGACGGGGATGTTGAGATAGACCACGTCGACGCGCGGGGTCATGACGTCTCGAAGTTCTAGTTCGCTCAATTGATCGACGCGTGCGTGAATCGCGAGGGCTTCAGGGGATTCGACCTTGGACTCCGGACGACCAGCGATACGAGCGCGGAACCGCGCGAGTCCCGAGGTCGGGGGAGGTTGATCGTTCATCCGGCGCTGGCGGCGCGCACGGTCGCGGGACGGAATGTCTCGTCCTCGTAACCCTCGCCGCGCAGCAACGCCCGCACCGCACTGCGCACTCGCAGCGGATCGAGCGGCTTGACGACGAACCCTTCGGCACCACTTCGCCGTGCGAGAAACACGTCGGGCCGGCGGTCGAGCAACATCAGCACCGACACCGGCTCGAGCGCGCCGTAGGACTCCTCGTGGCGCAGGTCCATACAGATGGCCATAGCCCCCATGGTCCCGATCTGCATGTCGAGGATCACGAGGTCGACGTCGCCGTCTTTGACACGCTCAAGCACGTCACGACCATTGGCGAACTCTTCAATGATGAGATCGGGCCCTTCGAGCATCGTGCGAAGTTCATGACGTAGAGGGGCGAGATCACTCGCGAGAAGGACAGTTGCCACAACCGCCAGCGTAGCAAGCGGAGATTTCGCGTGTAAATCGGCTCCCTCGGCGTGCCCTTGCTATCACGTGAGTGAAGTCGATAGCCTGCGTCTCGGGGCCGAATCGGGGGAGCGACTATGGCGATTGCACAACTGGACTGGTCGGACTTGGCGGCGTGTCGTGGCAGTGAGGGTTCGCTGTTCTTCTCGCCTGAGGTGACTGAGCGTAAAGATGACCGGGTGGTGCGAGAGCAGTTGGCGAAGCGACTCTGTTCGGGCTGTCCCGTGCGTGAGGAGTGTTTAGAAGCAGCACTCGAGCGCCACGAGACCTACGGCATCTGGGGCGGGCTCAACGAGCTAGAGCGCCGAGCTTTCCTGCGACGCTGATCTCGTCCAACCCAACTGGGTAGGGCTGACGTTCACGAGCACGACGAACAACGCAAAGGTCACGATGTGCACTCCGGTGCAGTAGAGACAGATGTGGTTGATGATGAGCAGTTCCGCGCTCACGAGCCACAGCACGAAGGCCATCCCAGCGAGCACGAGAACGAATCGTGCGACGTGCACCCAGTAGTTCCTTGCCCGCCAGGCCCACGGTGAGGTCAGTACGACCATGACCACAAAGTTGATCAGTCCGAGTACGGCCACGGGTATGCCGAGGAAGTAGGACTGGGCTGAAGTCGTGACGACGGCACAGTTGACGACGCCCGAGTCCGAACAGGCGAGGAACTGCGCACCTCGAAAGTGGCCAATCGTGAGATAGATCGAGAGACCGAGGCCAATGAGACTCAAGAGGAACGTCGCAATGACCGCCCACCGGGCAACTGGACGCACGCTGCGGTCCATCTAGAGCTTCATTGCCTTCTTCGCCGCGACGACACCTGAGGAGGTGCAGACGTTGCTCGGTTGTTCGTTGGTCAGTTTGCACAGCGCAGCGACTTGGTAGTTCGCCGATGCAATGATCGCGGCGGTCACCGGGCTCGTCGGGTCAGAGAGCGCGCCGGCGATCTGGCTACGAGTGAGTCCCGCGAGGGTCGCTGGCGTGTAACTGGCGCCGGATTGGGCGAACTGATTGGCGAAGGAGACAAAGGGGATGGCTCCAGTGTCCGCTGCGGTCATGGTCTTGATGTACTTGGGGGTGTCGTACTTAGAGAACACCGCTTGCTCGGCCGGTGTTGGCGTCTGGAGCGGGCCGTAGGTCTTGGTGGCTGGGTTGTAGACGTTGTTGAGCTCCTCGATCCCCGTGAAGGCCAAGTACTTCGATGAGTACGAGGCTTTTACAAACGTGAAGGTCGGGGTACTCGCGTAGATGTCAATGGAGGAACTGGTCGTGTTCCCGAGACCCTTCCACGTGCCAAAGCGACTCAGCGCGATGATCGTCGACCAACGCTGCGCTGCACAGAACGGGCAGTATTCGGCACCGACGTAGAGGACCTTTGGGACCTTGGTTCCCGTTGAAGACGTACCGGTGAGCAGGGGCTGACCCTTCAGCTGGACCGGAGGCGAGACCGGCGCCACCGGCGACGTGATACCCACGGTGTTGAACACGCTCGAGGGGATGGTGGTCAGCTCGGACACGGTCGTCGCGTCGGTTGGCTGGAAGGCGCCGGTTGTCGTGGTGGTGGCGGGACCACTCACTACCTTGATGATCACTAATGCCGCGACCACGACGACGACGAGCCCAACCGCTATCCACGTGAACAGTCCCGCGGGCCGCCCGTTCGACGCTTTGGCATTCGTTCCCTTAGCGGGTGGTTTCTTAGCGGATGATTTATTAGCCACGATGCTCCTTGTGCCGTACAAGCAACAAACTTAGTGGAACTGACTGCAGTCACATCTTGGTGCGGCGACGTGGGTAGTTTGCCTTATGGCCGAAATTCTCATACCCAGACCGGCGTCCACGGTCTTGACGGTGCGTGACGGTGTCGATGGTTACGAAATTCTTATGCTCCGGCGCAATCTGAACAGCGATTTCGTGGGCGGAGCCTACGTGTTTCCCGGTGGTGGGGTGGACGAGAGTGACGCAGCTCCCGAGACGTTGGCGTTAGCGCAGGGGCTCGATGAAGAGCAAGCGTCGCGGCGTCTCGGGCTTGAGGGCGGTGGCCTCGCCTATTACGTGGCGTGCCTTCGCGAGTTGTTCGAAGAGGCTGGCCTCTTGATCGCGTGTGGCGCGGACGGAGAACGTTTCCACTCCGAGGACCACGCACTGCGACTGCGGATGGCGCAGTATCGCCGCGCGGTCAATGAGGGATCCCTCCGCTTCGTTGACATGCTCGAGCGTGAGGGCCTTCGAATGGACCTTCGAGGACTTGAATACCTAGCGCACTGGGTCACCCCAGTCGGCCCCCCTCGTCGATACGACACGAGGTTCTTCGTGGTGGAGGCACCACCGGGCCAGATCGCCGCGCACGACGCGGGCGAGACCGTCGCGGACACGTGGATCCGTCCAGTAGATGCGCTGGCGCAGTGTGAGCGCGGAGAACTGGAGATGATCTTTCCAACGATTCGAAATCTCGAGGCGATCGCTCATCTGAGAAGCGCGAGTGAGGTCCTCTCGTACGCGAGGGCACAGGTGTCGATCCCGCGTACCGAGCCTCGCATCATCGAACGCGATGGTGCGCTCACGATTGTCGTGCCCGGGGACCCCGGCTACGACTGAGGTGCTTCGCGGAGCGCGCGGTTGATCGAATCGAGCATCCGCGCGCTGCAGCCCTGCGCGCCAGCACGCGGAGCGACGTCATCGACAATTCGTCGCGCAAGTCGGGTGAACGGCCCATCCCCATTTTCGTGCACCACGGCCGGTTCACCCTCGTCGCTGGCGGCGCTTATCGCGGGACTGAGGGGGATCTCGCCGAGGAAACTCACTCCGAGTTCCTCGCTGAGGGCGCGTCCGGCTCCACTGCCAAAGAGGGCGTGACGCTCGCCACACGAACAGGTCAAAGCGCTCATGTTCTCAATCACGCCCAGTACTCGGATATTCGATTTGCGCGCGAAATCCGCGCTTCGTGCAGCAACGCGTTGCGCGGCGCGCGCGGGAGTCGTGACGACGACCTGGCCCATCTGGGGAAGCAGACGCGCGAGGGTCATGACGATGTCGCCGGTGCCCGGTGGGGTGTCGATGAGCATGTAGTCAATACCTGACCAGTCGGCGTCTTCAATGAACTGCGCGACGGCCTTTTGGACGATCAAGCCCCGCCACATCAGTGCCTCGTCCTCGTTCGCGAGCAGTCCCATGGAGAGGAGTCGAATACTGCCGTCACCGAAGCGCCGTTCGAGCGGTTGCATTTTGCCGCCTCGCGCCTGCACCTCACCTTCAATGCCGAGCAAGCGAGAGAGTGAGAATCCCCAAATGTCCGCGTCCAGGACGCCCACGGTCAGACCTTCTTTCGCGAGGGCGACTGCGAGATTGGCGCTCACCGAAGATTTGCCGACGCCCCCTTTCCCCGAGGCGATCATGAGAACTGGCGTCTGCAAGGGGATCGAGGTGAACGGCGCGCGCTCTTGGGCGATGGTGCGCGCGCGTTTCATGAGATCAGCTTTCGCACGCGCGTCGAGCACTCCCATGACGAGTTCGACGCTCGACACCTCACTCAAAGAGAGGGCGGCTTCTCGAACGTCGCGTTCGATCTGGGAGCGCAGGGGGCAGCCAGCAGTGGTGAGCGCCACCTGCACAGTGGTGTGGCCCGCAGAATCGACACTGATCTCACCCACCATGCCGAGTTCAACGATGGATGCGCCCAGTTCGGGGTCTCTCACCTGGCTGAGGCGATCGCGCAAGTGCTCAACGACGTTCATGGAGCGACGTTACCGGTGAATAATTTAGGGTGTTCATCGCAGAGAACCTTCGCTAGCATGAATAAAGGGACTTCGAAGGAGCCACATGTCAAACGCCACGACTACGAACGTCAACATCAGCGAAAAGGCCACCGAGCCAATCACGCTGAGCGATCTCGCGATTGTGAAGGTCGGTGAGTTGATCGCCGCCGAGGGAACCGACGAGGTGCTGGCGCTTCGCGTGTCTGTCAAGTCAGGTGGTTGCTCGGGGTTCAATTACGACATGTTCTTCGACTCGGAGTTCGCTGACGACGACGTACTGAGCGACTTCAATGGCGTGAAGGTCGTCGTCGACTCGGCCAGTGCCGAGATGCTCATGGGTTCGACTCTCGATTACTCCGACACCCTCCAGGGCGCGGGCTTTCACATCACGAACCCCAACGCGACGCGCACGTGCGGTTGCGGCAATTCCTTCAGCTAGAAGTCGACGTCGTGAGCACACCAGTAGGTCCTTATTCGCCGTGGCGTCGCGCGGGTGATCTCGTTGTCATCTCGGGACAGCTCGGTCTGCTCCCAGGTCACGATGCGCCCACGATGGTCGAGGGTTCCGCAGCTGATCAACTACGACAAGCCCTCGTGAATGCACGCGCCGTCTTGACCGAAGCGGGCGCCCGCTTCGAGGACGTCATCAAGGGCACCCTCTTTCTTGTCGACATGAGCGATTTCGCGTCGTGCAATGAGGTCTGGATGGCAGCGTTCGACGCACCGCGTCCGACGAGGTCGGCCGTTGCTGTTGCCCAGTTGCCGCTCGGCGCTCGCGCCGAGGTGGAACTCTGGGCCCACTCGCCTCAACCAGGCGTGTAGTCGTTCGGCGCAAGGCCGAACTTGTAGCCAACTGAACGAACGGTCTGTATCAAGTGGGCGTGCTCTTCGCCGAGTTTGGCCCGTAGGCGGCGCACGTGGACGTCCACCGTTCGAGCGCCACCGTAGTACTCGTAGCCCCAAACCCGGCTCAGTAGCGTCTCGCGGGTGAACACCCGGTTGGGGTTGGTCGCGAGGAAACGCAGTAGCTCGTATTCCATGTAGGTCAGGTCCATGATGCGCCCGGCGATGGATGCCTGGTAGGTCTCGAGATTCATTGAGAGCCCACCGTGTTCGATGCGCGGCGCGACGCTCTCGTTGCCAGCTCGACGGAGTCGATGGCGAAGGCGCGTGGCGAGCTCACTCACGTCGTAGGGCCCTACGACGAAGTCGTCGAAGAGGTCTTCTCGAAACGTGAGGTCGTCGAGCTGGTAGTGGTCGAGCAACAAGATGATCGGCCCGACCCCTCGTTCACGACCACGTAGTTGGCGACAGAGATTCATGGCGTCACTGAAGGGGAACGCTGATGCGTTGATCACTGCACCAGCGAAACCGTCGGTGGGTTCGATGCTCGTGATCTCATTCAGGCGACCCGAGGCCGCCACAGCGGGCGTGACACCCGTGACGTCGAAAGCCTTGCGTACCGGACCATCACAAGAAGGAACGCACAAGACGACGTCGATCTTCATAGCAGTGGGAGGTATCTTTCGAACTCAAAGGGCGTGACTTGGCCCCGGTACGCGTCCCACTCGGCGCGCTTGTTGCGCAGGAACCATTCGACCTGGTGGGCGCCCATTGTTTGGAGCAGAAGGCTCGAGTTTGCCATCAGGTCGACCGCTTCGGCGAGCGATTGGGGAAGCGGTGCGGTGCGAGCACCCTCCTTGGGCAGTTCGTAGTCGCCGGTCACGCCGCGAAGCCCTGCCGCAAGGATGACCGCGAAGGCCAAATAGGGATTGGCGGCGGGGTCGGGTGATCGGTACTCGACGCGCGTCGAGTCAATGCGACCGGGCTTGACTGAGGGCACACGCACGAGCGCCGCGGCGTCGTGGCGCGCCCAGCCCGCGCCTACGGGCGCTTCACCGCCGGGAACGAGGCGCTTGTACGAGTTCACCCACTGATTGGTGATCGCGGTGATTTCTGGCGCGTGGTGGACGAGACCGGCGATGAATTTAAGCGCCACGTCACTGAGTCCGTAGGGGCCGTCACCAATGAAGGCGTTTCGTTCGTCGTTCCAGAGCGAAAGGTGGGTGTGCATCCCCGACCCCTGGGCGCTCGCGAGGGGTTTGGGCATGAAACTCGCCGCGATACCCGACTGGCGAGCGAGTTCTTTTACGACGTGGCGAACCGACATCACCGTGTCGGCCATTGTGAGCGCGTCGGTGTAGCGAAGATCGATCTCGTGCTGACCGGGGGCGTCTTCGTGCTGAGCGTGCTCGACGCCGATGCCCATCTCTTCGAGCATCAGTACTGTGCGTCGACGCACTTGACTGGCCGTGTCATCGGGCAAGAGGTCGAAGTAACTGCCTTGGTCCAAAGGCTCGGGTGACCTCGAGGGATCCAGATTCTTGAAGTAGAAGTACTCGATCTCAGGGGCCACGAAGAACGTGAAGCCCTGTTCGCGTGCCTCACTCAGGACCCGTCGCAGTTGCTGGCGAGGACAGCCGTCAAATGGCGTGCCGTCGATGTTCACGATGTCACAAAAGACCCGAGCCACTCCGGCACCCTCTTCGTACCAGGGGAGCAACTGAAACGTGGTGAGGTCGGGGCGAGCGAGGACGTCGGACTCTTGGGTGCGCGAGAACCCATCGATGGCACTGCCGTCGAAGGTCATGCCTTGGTCGAGGGCGTCCTCGAGTTCCGCGGGGGTGACGTGAAAGGCTTTGTGGCGACCGAGGACGTCAGTGAACCAGAGTTGGACGAAGCGAACCCCTCGCTCCTCGACGGTTCGTAGTACGTATTGCGCCTGACTTTGCATGGGAGTCATTCTCGCACCTTTACTGTTCGCGCACCCGGGCTAGGAAGACAAAAGCCCGCCACCCTCTCGAGTGGCGGGCTTTTGTCGTTCACCTAGCGACGACTCGCGGCCTTCTTCGCGGGAGCCTTCTTCGCGGGAGCCTTCTTGACCGCCTTCTTCACGGCCTTCTTCGCGGCGGCGGGCTTGGTTGCTGCCGAGCCACAAATCGTCTCGACCATCAGACGAGAGACGACGTAGGGGTCGATGTTGGCGTTGGGGCGACGGTCTTCGAGGTACCCCTTCTTCTCACGGGCTACTCCGCCAGGGATACGGATCGAGGATCCTCGGTCCGAGACGCCGTAGGAGAACTCGGTGTAGGGGGCAGTCTCGTGGGCGCCCGTCAGTCGGTCCTCGATGCCCACACCGTAGCCGGCGATGTGCTCGTTGACCCGAGTGCCGAGGGCTTCGCACCCAGCGATGATCGCGTCCCACCCGCCGTTTGCGCGCATCTGCTTGGTCGAGAAGTTCGTGTGCGCACCCGCACCGTTCCAGTCGCCCTTGACGGGCTTCGCGTCAAAGCTCACCTCGACGTCGAATTCCTCGGCGATGCGCTCAAGCAGCCAGCGAGCGACCCAGAGCTGGTCGCCAATGGCGATCGCGTCGAGCACGCCGACTTGGAACTCCCATTGGCCCATCATCACCTCGGCGTTGGTGCCCTCGATGGAGATGCCGGCGCGCATGCAAGCGAGCGTGTGGGCCTCAACGATGTCGCGACCGGGCATCTTTGAGCCACCGACGCCGCAGTAGTAGGGGCCCTGTGGCGCGGGATAGCCGTCCTCGGGCCAGCCGTAAGGGCGGCCGTCCTGGAAGAACGTGTACTCCTGTTCGATGCCGAACATCGGCTCGAAACTCGCGTACTTCTTCGCGGTCTCGGCGCACGCCGCGCGGGTGTTGGTGGCGTGAGGGGTCATGTCGGCGTTGAGCACTTCGCACATCACCAGGATGTCCTTTGGACCGCGCAGCGGGTCCGGGCAGGAGTAGACGGGGATCAAGACGCAGTCCGAGAAGTGGCCGGTCGCCTGGTTCGTGCTCGAGCCGTCGAAGCCCCAGATGACTGGCTTCTTGCCGTCAGCGATGATCCGTGTCTTGCTGCGCAGCTTTCGCGTGGGCTCGCTTCCGTCAATCCAGATGTACTCAGCCTGATACGACAAGGGTCACTCCTTCAAAATGTCATCACGTGCTTCACGCGACCTCCACAAGTCTGCCGGTTGGTCCCTTGTCGTCACCCGCAGTTCTGTTAACCGCGTGTGAAACATTTGCTCGAAGTGGCTTATGTCAACGCCGATAGGCTCAGTGGGTGCCCGTCATCAGACTCGCTCTGGCCCAGATGAATGCTGTCGTTGGTGGATTCGCGCAGAACGTGGCCACCCTCGAGCGATTTCGCGCCCAATCGGCCCTCGTAGGCGCTGATCTGGTACTTTCGCCCGAACTGTCCCTGATTGGCTACCCGCCAGAGGATCTGTTGTTGAAAGAGGGATTCATCGAGTCGGCCAAGGTCGCCTTGATGGACCTGTCGAGGGCCGAGAACGTGCCGCCGCTGCTCGTTGGGGCGGTGGTGAGCGAGGGTTCGAGGGGCCTCACCCTCGCACCTTCGAGCGACGGCCGTGACGTCACGCGCTCATTGTTGAATGAGCCGAGTCCGCGCCATATCGCCAATGCGCTGGTGGCGGTGAGTGAGGAGGGTCTGGTCGCCACCGCAACCAAGCGCTTGTTGCCCAACTACGACGTCTTTGACGAATTGCGATATTTCCACCCTGGTATCGGGCCTCAAACAATCGTGAACGTCAAGGGCGTCGCGGTGGGGCTCTTGATCTGTGAAGACGTGTGGACGATCAACGGACCCGCCAGTGAGCTCGCGCGAGAGGGGGCCACGCTCCTGGTCGTCGCCAATGCCTCTCCGTTCGCGAGGGGGCGTCGCGATGAGCGCGAGGCGATGCTGAAGGAGCGCGCCCTCGAGACGAACTGTCCGATTGCGTACGTCAACCTCGTCGGGGGCCAGGACGAACTCGTCTTTGACGGCCAGAGTGTCGTGGTGAACGCTCGCGGGGACGTGACCGCGCGCGCGAGCGCGTTCAGTGAGGAACTGCTGGTGGTCGAGATCGAGGCGCGCGCGTCGACGTCGGGGACCGTCCTTGTTTCGCGCTACGCCCGTGACGAGCGACACGCCGAAGCGGTCCACGTCAATCACGTCGCCGAACCGCCCAGTGAGATCGAAGAGATCTATCAGGCGCTGGTCATGGGGACGCGGGACTACCTACGAAAGAATGGCTTTCGCACGGCGATCCTCGGACTCTCGGGCGGCGTTGACTCATCGCTCGTGGCGACCATCGCGGTCGACGCCGTCGGGTCGAGTGCGGTGAGGGGTTTCGCGATGCCGAGTCGCTACTCCTCAGAACACTCCGTGAAAGACGCCTACGAACTGGCCCGCAGGCTCGATATCGAGGTGACCACCATCGCCATCGAAGAAGTCCACCAGGCCTTCTCTTCGATGCTTACTGACGCGCTCGCGAGTGAGCCGGTAGGGCTCACCGATGAGAACCTGCAGTCGAGGATCCGCGGGGTCCTGCTCATGGGGGTCTCGAACGCAACGGGATCGATCGTGTTGACGACCGGCAACAAGTCCGAGATGGCGGTTGGCTACTCGACGCTCTACGGGGACTCGGCGGGTGGATTCGCCGTCATCAAGGATGTGGCGAAGACGCTCGTCTACGAGCTCTGTCGTTACCGTAACGAACTGGCCCTCGAGCTCGGTGATCCTGAACCAATACCTCTCTCAGTGCTCGAAAAAGCTCCTTCAGCCGAACTTCGTCCCGACCAGCGTGATGACCAGTCGCTGCCGCCCTACGAGGAGCTTGATCCGTTGCTCGAATTGTACGTAGAGAGCGACGCGACCGCCGAGGAGATGATCGCGAGCGGTTACGACGAGGCGTTGGTGCTTCGCATCACGCGTCTGGTTGACCTAAGTGAATACAAGCGGCGCCAGATGCCCCCCGGGGTGCGGATCTCGAAGAAGGCCTTCGGTCGTGACCGGCGCATGCCCATCACGAACTCGTTTCGTCCTGAGACCATCTGATGGACCGCGACGAGGTACTTGGTCACGTCACATCGTGCTTTGACGCGCTCTATAGGTCGCTCGGAGAGAGTGCGCCGCACCTGAGCAACGATGCCTTCGTGGTCTGCGTTTATGAGATGGGGCGCTCCTTTGGAGAGGTGTCGCTCGAACTTCGCACGCTCATTGGTCGAGAGGAGCCCGAGCCACTGCCCATCATCGCGGCGCTGCTCGAGCACGCGGTGCTCGCCGACGAGACGGGCGCCATGCTCTTGTACGCAGTGGCAATGGTGGTCGGGCCGAGACTGCTCGTCACCATGGTGGATGCACGACCCTTCATGGGGGATGACGCCACGGCCCTGGCGCAGCTCGATAGGGCCGCAGAGATCTGTGTCGCGCAGATGCACCTGGTTGGTGAAGTCGTGAAGAACCGGGCCCCACTTGAGGATCCGAGTTGGCAGGCGGCTGCGAGGGATCTCACCACTACGCTGGAATCCGCAGGAAATGCCGAAAGTTTCGGGTTGACGCACTAGGTTGCGCACCCCCGTATAACTAGAGGTACCGGGATATCCGGGTCGGAGTTTTAAGGGAGAATCATGGCTAAGGACCGCGTTGACAGGGATGATGAGGACCTCGTACGTCTCTACCTTTCCGACATTGGCCAGTACACGCTGTTGACCAAGGACGACGAGGTTCACCTCGCTCAGACCATCGAAGAGGGGCGCGAGGCCAAGGCGGAACTCGAGGCGGCGGAGAATGACAAGAAAGTCAAGTTGACGCCTACGAAAAAGCAGTCGCTCAAGCGCACGATTCACCGTGGCGACCAGGCGGAGCGCGACTTCGTTCAGTCGAACCTGCGCCTCGTTGTCTCCATTGCAAAGAAGTACCAGGCCTCGGGGCTGCCGTTGCTCGACCTGATCCAAGAGGGCAACCTTGGTCTGATGCACGCCGTTGAGAAGTTCGACTGGCGCAAGGGCTTCAAGTTCTCGACGTACGCCACGTGGTGGATTCGCCAAGCCATCACCCGCGGTATTGCCAATACCGGGCGCACCATCCGTCTGCCCGTGCACGCGGGTGACACGTTGGCGCGCGTGCAAAAGGCCCAGTCGCGACTGGAGCTCAAGTTCGGCCGTCCCCCGACCATCAAGGAACTCTGTGATGAGTGTGAGATGCCCGAAGACAAGCTCATCGAGGCCCTGCGCTTTCGTTCTGAACCCATTTCGCTCTCAGAGCCCCTTCGAGAAGATGGCGACGCTGAGCTCGGCGACGTGGTCGAGGACCGCTCGGCCGAGTCCCCGTTTGATGTTGCCGCGGTCAAGATGATGCCCGCCGCAATCGAGAAGTTGCTCCAGCCCCTCGACGAACGCGAGCAGAAGATCCTGCGCATGCGCTTCGGGCTTGATGGCGCGGGCGAGATCCGTACCCTCGAGGACGTGGGTGCCGAGATGAACCTGACACGCGAACGTATTCGTCAGATCGAGGCGCGCGCAATGAGCAAGTTGCGACACCCCTCGTCTGACACTGGCGCGCGCGACCTGTTGACGCTGTAGTCGCCCTAGTGATCTCCCAGCGAGATCCAAAGTCTTGTGACACTACTGCCCGCGAATCGCGGGCAGTAGTGCTGTACGGCTCTCAGCGCAGGGCTGGGTTCAGTTACGCATCGCGACGTACCTGGAGGATCGCACCCACGATGAAGACGAGTGCCGCGTACGCGCACAGTACGAGCAGGCCCGTCCATGGCCCGAAGGACTTCACGAAGGGATTCGCGAAATGGCGCGAGATGATCGTGCTGCCGATTCGAGAGGGCAAGAAGCGTGCGTAGTTGTCATAGATCGATGACGGCAGGGCCTGGAAGATCGCGGGTAGCACCAACAGGATCGCTACGAAGGTGCTGATGGCAACCGCGGTGTGGCGAATGATTGTCGCCAGACCCATTGCGAAGAGCCCAATGACAACGAGGTAGAGCCCCGTCTCGAACACCGATCGAAGGGCGTCGGGCGTACTCAAGGTCGCGTGGATCGCGGGCGCGCTGAGCAGGGCCTGGCCCACGAGGAACGACACGAAGGTCAAGATCTCGGCGATGATCGTCGTCGCGACGACAAAGACGATGACCTTGGCCACGAGCACGAGGGGTCGTCGAGGCGCGGCGGCGAACGTCGCGCGAATCGTGCCCGTGCTGTACTCCGCACTCATGATCATGACGCCGAGGATTCCAATGACCAACTGGCCGAAGAACACGCCGACCAGGCTCAACGAGATCGGATCGAAGCCAATGTGCGACGTCGCGTTCCAGTGAGCCCTGGTCTCAGCGGTGGCGAGGATGCTCACACCGATGCCAATGATGACCGTGACCGCGTAGGCCCACAGGGTCGAGCGCACGCTTCGAAGTTTCGTCCATTCGGAGCGAATGAGATCGGTGAGTCCGTAGTGGCCCGAGGCCAATCCCTCGGGCTTGGTTGTGGTTGTGACGCTCGTCACTTTGCCCCCTTCGTCTGGTGGGTCGGCGCCGCAGACCCTTCCCCGTGATATTCAATGCTGTCTTCGGTGAGTTCCATGAAGGCCTCTTCGAGCGAGGCCGATTGGGGGCTCAGTTCGTGGATGGTCATCGACAAACGCGCGGCGAGGTCGCCAATGGCGACTTCGTCGACGCCTCGGACGCTGAGTGACCCGTCCTCTTCGAGGGTCGTCGTGGCGCCACTGGACTCAAGTGCCGATTTCAGGTCCTTGATCTGAGGTGAGCGCACGCGTACAGAACGCTGTGAGCTCTGGGCGAGCAGGTCCTCGATCCTCACCTGGGAGATCAAACGACCTTTGCCAATGATCACGACCTCGTCGGCCGTGAGGGCCATCTCGCTCATCAAGTGGCTCGAGACGAAGATCGTACGACCTTCGCGCGCGAGACCCTTGAGCAGGTTTCTCACCCAACGGATGCCGTCGGGATCGAGGCCATTGATCGGTTCATCGAAGAGCAGTATCTGTGGATCGCCGAGGAGAGCCGCGGCGATGCCGAGACGCTGGCCCATGCCAAGTGAGTACTTGCCAGCGCGCTGGCCCGACACGCCCGAGAGACCAACGATGTCAAGAACGGTGTCGACGCGACTCAAGTCGATTCGATTCGCTTCGGCGAGCATGCGCAGATGATTGCGCGCGCTGCGTCCGGGGTGAATGGCCTTGGCTTCGAGGAGTGCCCCAACTTGGCGAAGCGGCCAGGTGAGTTCGTGGTATTGGTGCCCATCGATCGTGACGGTGCCGGCGTTGGGTTTGTCGAGGCCCATGATCATGCGCATGGTGGTGGACTTGCCCGAACCGTTCGGACCGAGGAATCCAGTCACCACTCCGGGGCGAACGTTGAAGCTCAATTGATCGACGGCGAGCTTGTCGCCGTAGCGTTTGGTCAAACCTTCAACTTCAATCATGCGAAGACCCCTCCTCGTTAAGTGCCTGACTCGCAAGCTGATGAAAGTCTTCCAGTGCAGTTGTGACATCGCATCGGCGCCTGGGAGGTATTTTCCCTACTCCGCCCGGCGCAACGAGCCACCTCGGTGGACTCGTGACGTACATCTGAAGGTGTAGGGGGTTCTCGACTCGAGCCTGATGTCACTGCGCCGTTGGCTGGGTAACGTCAAGTCGTGACTGTATTCGCCACTGAAGAGCGATCCCTTCGACCGCCGCTCCTGCACCGGGTCACCACTCGTCAACTCACCTATGTCGACTACGCCATCGCCACGCTGTTGTTGATGCTCTCAGGTCTTCATTACGCCTTTCGACACGCGCCGGTGTCGAACCATCGCGTACTGACCTTTGTTCTGATGATCAGTGCTTGTGTGTGTATTGCCGTACGCCGTCACGCGCCGATGGCGAGTTTGATGGCTATGGCGACGATCACCGCACTCGCGGCGATCGAGGGGGACGCATTCGCACCTGAGATCTTCATTGTCTTTCCCATGTATCAGGTGGCGTCGGGGTTCGAGCGACGACGATCACTCTCGGCGCTCGCGGTGGTGCTCGTAGTGGTCACCGGAGGTTCCATCATTCAGTTCCTCAGCTTCGCTCCTGGCACCTTGAACATCGGCAGCGCAGTGGCGGCGGTGACCGCGTGGTTCATCGGCGACAGCGTGCGGGTGCGGCGAACCTACGTCGCGGGGCTGGCCGAACAAGCCGAGCAGCGCCAACGCGAAGTCATCGAGCGCGCTCAACGATCGGTGGCTGAAGAGCGACTGCGCATCGCGCGCGAACTTCACGACGTCGTGGCGCACAGTCTCAGCGTTATCGCAGTCCAATCAGGAGTCGGGCGTCACGTCATCGATGAGCAGCCCGACCAGGCGAAGATTGCACTGGCGGCCGTCGAAACCACGAGTCGCTCGGCCCTTGATGAGTTGCGGCGGATGCTTGGCGTGCTTCGCCACGACGACCAGGGTGCGCCGTCGTTGACTCCCGCTCCGGGCGTTGGGAACCTTGAGCAACTCGCGGATCAAGTGCGCGCAGCCGGCATCGCGGTCTCTATTCAGTGCAGAAGTGCCGTGGCTGGAGAACTGCCGCCCAGTGTGGATCTCACGGTGTACCGCATTGTCCAAGAGGCGCTCACCAATGTTGTGAAGCACGCTGGCCCCGCGTCGGTGGTCATTGAGATCAGAGACGACGTCGACGCATTCGTTGTTGAGGTCACCGACGATGGACTCGGGTCACTCAAGTACGCGAAGAGCACCGTAGGTGACGTCGTAGAAGGGCATCACGGAATCGCGGGGATGAGGGAACGTGTTGCGATCTTTGGCGGCTCGCTGAGCGCGGGGCACCGTCACGAAGGCGGTTACCGAGTGAAGGCAAGCTTCCCCGTTGATGTACTCGGAACAGCGTGACCGGCGTCTTGGTCGTTGACGACCAAGCCCTGGTGCGGGCGGGTTTTCGGGTACTCGTCGACTCTGCACCCGATCTCATGGTGGTGGGTGAGGCGTCCGATGGTCTTGAGGCGGTCCACGTCGCGCGCGCGACCCGACCCGACGTCATCCTCATGGATATTCGCATGCCCACCATGGACGGGATCGAGGCGACTCGTCTCATTCTTGGCGCAAGTGATGTGACGTCGCCGCGGGTCCTCATCCTCACCACGTTTGACCTTGACGAATACGTCTACAGCGCGCTTCGTGCGGGCGCGAGTGGATTCTTGTTGAAGGACTCGCCACCCGAGGACCTGCTCGAGGCGATTCGGGTGATTGCGGCGGGTGACGCGCTGCTGTCGCCGAGCATCACGAGAACGCTCATCGAGGAATTCGCGCGGCGCGCGCAGCCCCCGGCTTTCGATGGTGCCGCCCTTGATGTCATCACGCCTCGTGAGCGTGAGGTGTTACTGCTCGTGGCGCGCGGACGATCAAACGCCGAGATCGGAGACGAGCTCCACATGAGCGCCGCCACCGCGAAGACTCACGTGAGTCGACTGCTCGCCAAACTTGGCGCACGTGATCGTACCCAGTTGGTGGTGCTTGCGTACGAGACCGGACTGACCACTCCGGGTTGAATCATGCGGGCGGGTCGTGATCGTCGCTGTCGTTGCTTCAGCGCTCGATCGTGCCTAGTACCAGATGCGCGAGCTCGCACGACGGCGTTCTCAGTCGTCGCCGGGGTGTCTCGCTTCCGACGCGGGTTGCGCCAGCGGGTTTGGTTGAACGGATGCGCGACGTCCGACGACTCGTCGAAGACTCAGCACTCGCTCGACGTGGCGCTCTTCGACCAGAAGCTTCTCGCGAGCAGCGAGCATGTCGAACTGGTTGACCAGACCTTCGATCCGCGAGGGGTCGTCGCGGTTGACCACGATCACCACGCCCACAGCACGTCGCACCATTCGATCAGCGACCGCTCGCAAGATCTCGTCTGGGTAGGCGGTCACCGGACTCGAGAGCATCACGTCGCTCACGCACTGTTGTGGCGCGTCCTTCGCAGCGAGCACGAGCGACCACGCGACACTGCCAACGAGTTGGCTCTTCTCGTCCAACACCGGATAGAGACGCTGCTTGCGCTCAGGTGATCCCTCGGGGAGTGATGTGTAGAGATCGATGAGTCGAGTGGCCGGCTCGACGGTCACGACGCTTGTCTGCATCATCTCTCGCACGAAAGTCGCTTCGAGGGGATCCACTGAGTACTCGCGCATGACGTGAAATCCGCGCCGGGCGACCTTCTCGGTCAGAATCGATCGCTTGAGTACGAGGACGCTCACGAGATGGGCGAGTGTCGCAGCAATCAAGAGCGCGAGCAAGATGTGCTGGTCGTAGGTCAACTCAAAGGCGAAGACGATGGCGGTGAAGGGCGAGCGCGTCACTCCACCGAGCGCGCCCGCGAGTCCAATGAGCGCCCACTCGCCGGGTGAGGCGCCCGGAAGAATGTGGCCGACGACCCCACCCACGGCGGCCCCCATGATGAGGATCGGCGCGAGAATGCCGCCGCTCGTGCCACCGCCGAGTGCGCCGGACCAGATGATGAGTTTGACGAGGAAGAGCAGCGATAACGCCGCAACACTGAGTTGCCCCAGCAGTTCGGCGTGGATTGTGTCGTAGCCAACGCCCAAGGCTCGAGGGTCGACGAGACCTCCGAGGCCGATCAAGGCGCCGCCGATTGTGGGCCACCACATCCAGTGCAGGTGGCCAGTGAGCTTCTTGAAGAGGTCCTCCCAGAGATACACGGCCTTGGTCAACAACCAGGCTGCGAGTCCGCACGCGATACCGATCACCGCTGCACCGAGGATGTCGAATCCGGCGAGGGGCGCGTGCGATGGGATGACGAAGATCGGTTGGGGGGTCACCAGGTGCGATGACGCGAAGGCCATGCGAATCGCGTCGGCGGTCGCGGCCGCGACGCCGATGAGCACCATTGAGCGAGGTCGCAACTCGAAGGCGAGTAGTTCAACACCGAAGAGCGTCGCCGCGACGGGCGTACCGAAGACGGCACTCATCCCCGCCGCCGCTCCCGCGACGAGCAGGCTGCGTCGCTGGACGGCGGTGAGGGGGAAGAGTTGGCCAATGATGGAGCCGATCGCGCCACCCGTGAGAATGATCGGGCCCTCGGCCCCGAAGGGCCCGCCGGAGCCGATGCTGATTGCGCTCGAGATGGGTTTCAACACTGCGAGTCGTGGATCGACGCGACTGCCGTTGATGAGGATCCTCTCCATTGCCTCGGGGATACCGTGACCACGAATCTGTTCTGAACCGAAGCGGGCCATCAAACCAACAATGAGACCACCACCGATCGGAATCAGGACTGCGATAGGACCCAACGTGTTCGCGTAGGGCGACACCAGATGCACGCTCAGTCGCTGGTAGTAGAGCAGGTTGGTGACAAAACCGATCATGTCGAGCAACGCGAGCGACACGCCAGCTCCAATCACGCCGATGACGATGGCTAGGGGGACGAGGACGAGGACGTCGCGGGTCATCGTGAAGTCGCCCATGGCCAGCTCCGCCTGAGAGGTCGAGGAATGTGATGGTGTGCTCATGGATGACCGTTTCTTGGCTTCAGTCGGCCCCACGTGCGACGAGGTCACGACTTATATCGTTGCACGATGTTATCGTAATACGATGCTATACTTCAGGAAGTGGAACTTTCCGACGAGACCTACGCTCGACTTCTGAACATTCGAACCGGCATGAGACTCTTTGAACGCTGGAGCGAACAGCAAGCGACGGCGGTCGGTCTCACGACCGCACAACACCAACTCCTGCTCGCGATTCGAGGTCACGGTGATCCTCGAGGCCCCACGATTGGTGAGGTCGCCGATTACTTGTTGCTACGTCACCACTCTGCAGTCGGACTGATCGATCGCGCAGCAAGCGCCGGATTGCTCGTTCGCACGAGAGACCAGGATGACCACCGCATAGTCCGTCTAGCGCTGACGGTCGATGGGGCGAGCCGACTCGAAGAGTTGTCAACGCTGCATCTTGAGGAGTTGCGCCGTCTCGGAACTCATTTTCAAGCGGTCTCTGACGGTCTTGCTCCAGCGCAGAACCACGGTCTCGCGCGCTGAATTCGTCGAGGGCCGCAGCCTTGAGGTCGTTGAGCAAGCGGGGATCGAGAGATGGCCGCGCGCGTTCAGCTCCCCCCGGCGCTCACGGATTTGAGTTCAGTGAATGAGGCGGTGATGAACTGGGCGAGTGTGATCTGGCCATCATCTTTGACCCATTGTTCGAACGCCACCTTGAACACCGCGATCCCCGCGTGCGCACTCAAAGTGGCCACGAGGTCGCTCGCACCACGACTGCGCAACGCTTGAGCGGTTGCGACAGTCAGTGACTCCAGTTTGATCAGTTCGCGCTCCTGAAGTTCTGGATTCGAGGCAATGACGCTCTGTCGTCGAAGCGCGAATACACGACGTTCTTCGAAGCCATGTGCGATGACGTCAAGCGCTCCAGCGACCGCATCGATCGGAGCGAGCGAGGGCGGCAGACCCTCGAGCGTCTCGACGAGCAGTTCTTGGAGGGTTGCCGATCCCCAGAACAAGACCTCACGCTTATCGGCGAAGTAGCGAAAGAAGGTCCGCTCGGTCAACCCCGCTCGCTGAGCGATCTGCGCGACCGTTGTCTGGTCGAAACCCCGTTCGATGTAGAGGTCCATCGCCGCTTCGACAAGGCGTCCACGCGCGTTAGGTTCCCACCGGCTCACCACCACGATCGTACTTGATGGCAGTCAGTGACGTCACATGGTAGAGTGATGGCAGCGAATGACATCGCAATGCCCTCGATGCATCAGCAGCGAGCTACTCAGGAGGTCTATCTATGCGAATTTTCATCACTGGTGCTTCGGGTTGGATTGGTTCTGCCGTTGTCGCAGATCTCATTGCCCATGGACATCAACCGGTCGGGCTCGCGCGAAGTGGGTCGTCGGCTACGAAGCTGACATCTCTTGGCGCCGAAGTCCACGAGGGATCTCTCGACGACCTGGACAGTCTGTCGAGCGCCGCGCGCGGTTGCGACGGCGTGATCCATCTCGCATTCAAACACGACATTGCCTTCTCGGGAGACTTCCTTGGCGCAGCGACCGTGGACCGCCGTGCGATCGAGACTTTGGCGGACGCTCTTGAGGGCTCCAACAAGCCGCTCGTCATCGCGTCGGGAACTCTCGGATACGCGCTCGCACGTCCAGTCACCGAGCACGACGGCCACGATGCGCCGTCACTGGACGAGACGACACTGAACGGCCCGACGCTTCGAGGTGCCACCGCCGAATTCACGCTCTCGCTCGCGTCTCGCGCGATTCGCTCGAGCGTCGTGCGACTCCCCCCGACCAATCACGGACGAGGTGACAACGGCTTCATGGCCACCCTCGTTGCTATCGCGCGTGACAAGGGTGTCGCAGGCTACGTCGGTGACGGTTCCAATCGATGGCCAGCGGTGCACCGGCTCGACTCCGCGAGACTCTTTCGTCTGGCGGTTGAATCAGCGCCACCAGCGTCGACGCTGCACGCAGTGGGTGAAGAAGGGGTCAAGATTGGCGAAGTCAGCGAGGTCATCGCGCGTCACTTGAATGTCCCAACGGCGTCGATCGCGCCCGAGGATATCGCGAGTCACTTCACGTGGATGGCCCCCTTCATTGGTGCAGACAGTCCAGCGTCGAGCGACTTCACGCGTGAGTTGATGAAGTGGGAGCCCACGCAGGTCGGTCTCCTTGCTGACCTTGATCAGGGACATTACTTTGAGGTCTAAGTGGGTGGCGCTGGGGGATCTCTCGGCGGCACTCTCTCCTCGGTGACGTTCAACGACTCGGCCCCGACCAGTTTCAGCACGCCTGGGCCTCGGCGTCGAACCCGTCACACGCGGCGAAATCGCGAGCGACCCACCACCGCGGCGGCACCGATGATGATCGCACTGATGAGAAACGGCGTGTGCGAGCGAGCCCGGTCATGGGCACGCACCGGATGCGAAAAGCTGAGGATCGGCCAGTTGCTTTCGTGAGCGACCTTGGTCAATTGGCGATCGGGATTGACCGCGAAAGCGTGACCGACGGCTTGGAGCATGGGAACGTCGGTCTCTGAGTCTGAGTACGCGAACGACGCGTCGAGGTCGATGCCACGCGTATCAGCGAGTTCGCGCATCGCGACGGCCTTGTTGGCACCTTGGGCGAAGAACTCCATCTCGCCGGTGAACTTGCCCAATTCGTCGATCTTTGAGCGAGAAGAGATTGCGCCGGTGATACCGAGGAGTTCAGCGAAGGGCTCGACGATCTCGGCGGGGGACATGCTGACGAGCCAGACCTCGTCACCCTGGCCCAGGTGATGGTCGATCAACTCGAGGGCCTCAGCGTAGATGAGTGGTTCGATGACATCGTTGATGGTCTCAGCGACCAGGGCACGAACTTCATTGTGATCCCACCCTTTGGTCACCTTTAGTACCGATTCGCGAATCTTGGTGAGCTTGTCGTCGTCGGCGCCAAAGCGCATGAACAACATCTGGCTGAGCACCCCCCAGATCAGAGTGCGTTTGCGCAACAGTCCGCGAGCGTGGAATTCAGGACCGAGCGCGACGAGTGACGACTTGGCAATCACTGTCTTATCCAGGTCAAAAAACGCTGCACGCACGTTTCAATGCTAGGTCGCTGCGCCGAAGAGCGTCTTAAGAAGTCACGAAGAGATCAACCAATAAAGGCTGATGAGCACTCTTGCTTGGAGTCCTCGCGCGCAATCAGGATCACGTGATCGTGTTCGAGGAATCGCATCGTGGGTAGTGGCACCAGTGGCTGATCGCTTCGAACCACCGCCACGACGCGCGTGGTGTCGGGCAGTCGAAGCTCATCGAGTGTGAGACTCTGGGCGACGGCGGGCGCGGAGTCGGCGAGGGTGATCTCGATGAGGCACATCTTGCCCCCCGCGAGGTCCATGAGATTGATGATGGATCCGACTTCCACGGCCTCGTCGACGAGTGAGGTGATGAGTGCGGGCGTGGACACCGATACGTCAACGCCCCAGGTCTCACTGAAGAGCCATTCGTTTCGTGAATTGTTGATGCGCGCAATGACCCGCGGCACGCCGAACTCCTGTTTGGAGAGCCAACTCACGACGAGATTGTCCTCGTCATCGCCGGTGGCCGCGATGACCACGTCAGCGTTTCGAAGATCAGCCGCCGACAGATTCGCGTACTCACACGCGTCGGCCGTCATCACGCGCACACCGGGCAGCAGCGATTTCAACTTCTCGGCGGTTTCGGTGACCTGTTCGAGCAAGGTGACGTCGTGATGACGATCAATCAAGTCGAGCGCGATCGCGGTCCCGACGGACCCGCCACCAGCGATCACGACCCTCACGCGAAGCCCCCTTCGAGCATTACGCGAAGCTCATGCAGACCTTGGGGGGTCACCATGAACTCGAGGATGTCGTCTTCTTGCGCGAACAGGCCGTCGACGTCCACTCGCCCAACGCCCGCGCGGATCAGACCCACGACGCGCACGTCGTTGTTGATATTGAGTTCTTCGAGCTTGCGCCCGGCAAGCTCATCGGGCAGTATCCGTTCGACGAGTTGCAGGGTGCCAACCGAGTCGGTCCATTCAATCGAGTCGTCGCTCGGCACGATCCACCGCTTCACCTGTTGGGTGGTCCACAACGACGTCGCGACCGTGGGGATGCCCAATTTCATGTAGATCTCAGCGCGCTGGGGGTCATAAATGCGTGCCACGACGTTCTTCACGCCGTAGTTGTCGCGCGCAATGCGTGCGCAAAGAATGTTGGTGTTGTCGCCTCGGGTCACTGCCGCGAGTGCGTCGGCCTGGGACGTCTCGGCCTTGGCGAGGACGTCGCGATCAAAGCCAGATCCGAACAGTGTCTGTCCGTTGAAACTCGTCAGGCGGCGAAACGCGTCACGATTCTTATCGATCACGACGACCGAATGACCCTCGTCGGAAAGCTGCATTGCCAGCCCTGAACCTACGCGGCCACAGCCGACTACAACGATATGCACACCGTTATAAGACCACACTTGTTGGCGAAGGTGCAAGTATCTTGGTGCCCACTCCACTGAGTCGCTTAAGGTACAACTCGTGTCAGACGCCGATAAGCAGATAGCAAAGAGCAGCCCGGTACTGACTTCTCACGCAAATGTCGCAAGGGTCTATCCCGAGTCACTGGGATACCGACTGAAGAGAATTCTCCTTGGAAAGCCCTACGTCACTGAACAATTGAGTGGTGAGCGTCTCAACCGATTCGTCGCGTTGGGCGTGCTCGCACCAGACTGCATCTCCTCCTCGGCGTACGGCACCGAAGAGATTCTCACGCAGATGACGCCCTACATTGGCCTCGCCGCGTTCGCCCTTGTGGTGCCCATCATGTTCGTGATCCTCGGGGTCTTGTTCTTTGTCACGACTTCGTACTTGGACGTGATCAAGTACTACACGACCGCGGGTGGCTCGTACGTGGTGGCGCGTGAGAACTTCGGTCCCAAAGTCGCACAGATCGCCGCGGTCTCGCTCTTGATCGACTACACCGTGACCGTCGCGGTGCAGTGCGCAGCGGGTACTGCCGCGCTCACGAGTGCCGTGCCCTCGCTCGCGCCCTTCACCCTTGAGATCACGGTGGGCGTCGTGCTGCTCTTGATCTACGGGAACCTGCGCGGCCTGAAAGAGGCGGGGAGCTACTTCGCGTTCCCGACCTACTTCTACATAACGATGTTGTCGCTGACCATCATCGTTGGTTACGTGAAGAAGTTCAGCGGATCCTTGCACTTCCTCGCCCAGCCCGAGGCCAGCAAACTGGTGGGTGGTCACCTCGGACAAAAGGGCACGGGCATCCTCATGGGGCTCGCCTTCATCTCGTTGTTGCGCGCGTACGCGAACGGGGGTTCGTCGCTCACCGGTCTCGAGGCGATCTCGAACGGCGTGGCGAGTTTTCGCCGTCCCGAGTGGAAGAACGCTCGTAAGACGCTGCTCTTGATGTCGAGCATCCTCGCCTTTCTCCTGCTCGGCACGACCCTGCTCGCCGCATGGACCCACGCCCTGCCCTACGAGGCGGGCACACCCACAGTCGTCAGCCAAGAGGTTCGCGCGGTCTTTGGCTCGACGGGCATGGGCTCGACGGTCTTCTACCTCGTGCAACTCGCGACGTTGCTCATCCTTTACACCGGTGGCAACACGTCCTTCAACGGCTTTCCATTCCTCGCGAACTACGTGGCGACCGACAAGTACCTGCCGCGTCAACTCACGAAGAGAGGCCACCGTCTCGCTTTCTCCAACGGCATCATCGTGCTCGGGGTGGTCTCACTGACCTTGATCATTGTCTTTGACGCGAAGGTCAACGCCCTCATCGCGCTCTACGCCATTGGTGTGTTCACCGGCTTCACCCTGGCCGGCGCTGGCATGGTGGCTCGTCACCTGCGCGAGCGTGCCGGCAAGTGGCGTCTCGGAGTGTTCGTCAACGCCCTCTCCGCGACCGTCACCGCGATTGTGGTCCTGATATTCCTGATCGCGAAGTTCAAAGAAGGCGCGTGGATCATCGCGGTGGTGGGACCGATCATGTACTGGGCGCTGCTGCGCTTCAACAAGCAGTACGAGCGAGAGGTGCGTGCCTTCGAAGCCAATGCCACGAGCGAGAAGATGCAGATCCGCATGAACCGAGTGGTGGTCTTCGTTGACACCTACGACCTCGCGACCGAGCGAGCCCTGCAGTACTGCAACACGTTGAACGCGTATTCGATCCGCGCCGTGCACTTCGACATCGACCCCATCGTTACCAAACGCCTCGAAGGACGCTGGGGCGCAACCAACACTGCATCAGCCGGAATCAGCCTCGAGGTGGTTGAGTGTGAGGACCGCCGCCTCGACCGTGCGGCACTGGAATTAGTGGCCGATGTGGTGCGCGACCCTGACGTGTTCTGCATGGTGATCCTGCCGCGCAAGGGCTTCGTCTCTCGCCTGCAGCGACTGCTGCATGACCGAACGGCCGACTCCATTGCGGGAGCGGTGATGCACGTGCCCAGAACGGCGGCGACCATCATCCCGTACCGTTCGGGCCGCACCCGTCTCGCCGAAGGCGACGTCCAGGAGGCACCGATCAGTGATGAAGTCGTGCGCGGGGGTCTTCGTGAGGACGCGCACCTCGAAGCGGACGTCAAGCTGGCCGAGCGGTCCGGCGACGCCGCGCCGATCGGCGGGCTGAGAGAGCGCAACTTCGCAGAGATCGCCGGACGCGTGAAGGCCATGACCATCACCAAGGAGCGTGGACTCAATGAGCTGCGCTGCGTCATTGCTGACAACACCGGCTCGGTGACCCTGGTCTTCCAGGGTCGCTCGAACGTTCCAGGCATCGAACGCGGGACGAGGCTGCTCGTGAAGGGCACCGTCACCTCGCTTCGTCGTGAAGCGGTGATCCTCAACCCCCAGTACGAAATCGTCGCCGCGCCCCAGGGCGAGGAACAGTGATCAACGGGCCTATTTATCAGTAACGGACTAGGAAATCGAGCATCACGACACCGGGGTGCGCCGCTAATGAGCGTAGTGAGGTTCCAGACCTGTCTATCTTGTAGAGCGAACGAGGCGTCCATGAGGACGTCGATCGATGCAGAGAGGTGGTGAGTATGGCCAGGGCCCTCGTCATTGTTGAATCTGTGGCAAAAGCCACGCGCATTCAGGGCATGCTCGGTCCTGACTACATCGTCAAGCCCTCCATTGGCCATATTCGAGACCTGCCCCAGAGCGCGGCTGACATCCCCGCCTCGGTCAAGGGCGAGAAGTGGGCGCGACTCGGCATCAACGTGAACGACCACTTCAAGCCCGTTTACGTCATTTCGAGCGACCGCAAGAAGATCGTGTCGGAATTGAAGACCGCCCTCAAGCAGGTCGACGAGCTCTACCTCGCAACCGACGAAGACCGCGAAGGCGAGGCCATTGCCTGGCACCTCCAGGAGGTCCTCAACCCGAAGGTCCCGGTGAAGCGAATGGTCTTTCACGAGATCACCCCCGCGGCTATTGCGCGCGCGGTGAGTGAGACGCGCGACCTCGATCTTCGACTCGTCGACGCTCAAGAGGGTCGACGATTCCTTGACCGACTCGTGGGCTACGAGGTCTCGCCGGTGCTGTGGCGCGCGGTCGACAAGGCCCGATCAGCGGGTCGAGTCCAGTCAGTGGCCATCCGTTTGGTCTGTGAACGAGAGCGTGAGCGTATGGCGTTCACCTCTGCGACGTGGTTCGACGTAACGGCCCAGCTTCGTGCGAAGAGTGCGAGCTTTGAAGCGACACTCGAATCGGTGAACGGACTCAACCTCGCCACGGGCAAGAACTTCGACGCCTCGGGTCGACTCGAGGCCAAGGCGTCTGTTGAAGTGTTGAGCGAAGTGGCGGCCAACGCCATTGCCGAGCGGCTGCTCGGCGCGCAGGTGCAAATTTCGTCGATCGCGTCGACGCCGCGCACCCAGCGTCCCCAGCCACCTTTCATGACGTCCTCATTGCAGATCGAAGCGAGTCGAAAATTACGCTTCGATCCCGAGCGCACGATGCGCGCCGCTCAACGACTCTACGAGCAGGGTTGGATCACGTACATGCGAACGGACTCGACGACCTTGTCCGACGAGGCCATCTCGGCCGCGCGGTCAATGGCGGCGTCCATGTTCGGTGATGACTACGTCGCAGAGACCCCTCGTCGCTACGACCGCAAGGTGAAGAACGCCCAAGAGGCGCACGAAGCCATTCGCCCGGCCGGTGAGTCGTTTCGCACGCTCGACGAAGCCCACGCCAGTCTGGGTGGTGACGAGTTGGCGGTCTACGACCTCATCTGGAAGCGAACCATTGCCTCCCAGATGGTCGATGCGCGACTCACCCAGGACAAGGTCCGCTTGCTCGCAACACTCTCGAACGTGGCGGATTTCACCGGCGACGTGGAGGTCGCGCTCGCCGCGACTGGGATGCGTATTGAGTTCCCCGGATTTCGCCGGGCCTACGTCGAAGGGACAGACGACCCCGAAGCGGAGCTCGCGGACCAGGAGCGAATCCTGCCAGCGCTCAGCGAGGGCGAGACGGTGCCCGTCGAGAGCAGCGAGGCAAAGGGTCACGACACCCAGCCCCCGGACCGTTACTCCGAGGCGACACTGATCAAGAAGTTGGAGGACCTCGGTATTGGTCGACCCTCGACGTACGCGTCGGTCATGAAGACGATCGATCGGCGTGGGTACGTGTGGAAGAAGGGCAAGTCCCTCGTCCCGGCGTTTCGCGCCTTCGCCGTGGTGAATCTGCTCGAGCATTACTTCGCCGACCTGGTCGACTACCAGTTCACCGCCGCCATGGAGAGCCAACTCGACGAGATCGCCGAAGGCAAGCAGGACCTCGAGCCATGGCTCCACCGCTTCTATTTCGGCGACCCGTCAGCGGACACCGAACTCGCCAAGAGCGGACTTGAGCACATGACCCACGGTGACCTCGAATTCGACTTCGCCGCCATCAACTCGATTGCCCTTGGCACCGCGCCAGACGGGCTCGCGGTGTCGGTGCGATCGGGTCGCTACGGTCCCTACCTGATTCACGGCGAGGACCGTGTCTCGATCCCCGAGGCGACCGAGCCCGATTCGCTCAGTGTGCAACACGCCCTCGAGCTCCTTGCGGCACCGAGTAATGACCGTGAACTCGGGATCGACGAGAGTACCGGCGAGACGATCTTCTTGAAGGCGGGCCGCTACGGCCCCTACGTCCAGGTCGGCGAGATGACCGACCCGAAGCAGAAGCCCAAGACCGCTTCGCTCTTTTCGACGATGAAGCCCGAGACGCTCACCCTCGAAGACGCGAAGAGACTGCTGTCGCTGCCTCGAGTCGTGGGCGATCACCCCGAGGGCGGCGACAAGATCCTCGCCCAGAATGGCCGTTACGGTCCCTATCTCACGTGGGGCAAGGAGACCCGCTCGCTCGAAGACGAAGATCAGATCTTCGCAATCGACCTCGCGAGCGCGTTGGCGCTGCTCGCACAGCCAAAGCAGCGCGGACGCCGCGCCGCCGCGGGTCCGTTGAAAGAACTCGGCGAGGACCCGGTGACCAAGAAGCAGGTCGTTGTGAGAAGTGGTCGCTTTGGTCTCTACGTCACCGACGGTGAGACCAACGCCACCCTTCGATTGGGTGACACCCCAGAGACGATCTCGCTCGATCGTGCGTGCGAATTGCTCGCCGAACGCCGCAACGCCGAGCCCTCATCGCGACCGCGCAAAGCCGTGAAGAAGGCGGCGAAGAAGACAACCGCGAAGAAGTCGACCGCGAAAAAAACGACCGGAGCAGCGAAGCGCGCCGCAGTGTCAAAGGGGGCCAAGGCCAACGCGACCCTCGCCGCGAAGGCGCGGCCCGATGAGGGCGAGTAATGCGACGAGGTCTGTTCCTCGTCTTTGAGGGCATCGACGCCAGTGGCAAGAGCACCCAAGCGCGAAGGATCGCCGCGATGCATAACGCGCACTTCGCCTTCGAACCCGGCGACAGCGCACTGGGAGCCGACCTTCGACACTGGCTCCTCGACGCGTCATTGCACATGGAGCCCGAGACAGAAGCGTTGTTGATGCTCTCGGATCGGTCGCACCACGTCCGCTCGGTCATAGAGCCGAACCTCGAACGCGGGCGAGACGTGGTCTTGGACCGGTACTTCGCCTCGACCCTCGCGTACCAGGGTTACGGCCGCGGAGTCGACCTCGTAGATCTGCGCGCCGCGACCGAGATCGCGATCGGCTCGTGCTTGCCGGACCTGACGATCCTGCTCGACATCGACCTCGACGTCGCGAACGAGCGCCGAGCGCGCGACGCGAAGGACCGCTTTGAATCCGCTGACTTGGACTTTCACGCACGAGTTCGCGAGGGTTACCTCGAACTTGCCGATGCGTATGGGGACCAGTGGTTCATCATCGACGGTTCAAAGAGCGAACAGGACGTCGCCGCCGCCATTGATGATCGAGTGGCGGATCTCGCGTGGTCGCATGGGTGACGTCTTTTCTTCACTGATTGGTCAAGACGACGCCGTTTCGACAATGCGCCAGCTCGTGCGCAGCCCCGTACACGCTTTTCTCTTCACGGGACCGGTGGGATCGAGCTTGCACGATGCCGTGGTGGCGTTCGCTGCGGCCCTGCAGTGTCCACAACACGGCTGTGGCGAATGTGAGGCGTGCCGGCTCGTCCTTGAGGGCAAGGACACCGATGTGTACTTCGCCGAGCGAGCGGGAGTGTCGTGGCGGGTTGATGACCTTCGAGAAGCCGACCGGGTCAGTCGGCGCCGACCGCTCGGTTCGGGCTTTCAGATCGTGGTGCTCGAAGAAGTGGAGCTGACGACCACGGGCTCATCGCCTTCGGTGGCGGCATTGCTGAAATCGCTCGAAGAACCGCCGGCGCGCACCATCTTTCTCTTGAGCGCCGAAGAGGTTCCAGAAGCGCTCGACACGGTCGTGTCGCGCTGCGTCGAGATACGCCTCAAGGCCATGAGTACGGGCGATCTCGCGGCGATCCTCGTGCGTGAGGGTGCCCAGAGCGACGATGCGCTTCGCGCCTCGGCGGCGGCTAATGGGAATCTTCGTCGAGCACGGGTGATTGTTCGAGACGCGGCCCTCGCTGAACGCATCGAGTCGTGGCGTACGATCCCCGAGCGCCTCAATGGCACGCCAGCGACCTCGGCGGCCCTCGCCAGTGAGATCTCGGCGTCGCTCGATCGCGCCGTCGCCCCGCTGCAAGCCCTCCAGGACCAAGAGCTCGAGCGTCGAAGTACCGATGCGCGAGACAGGGGCCAGCGGGCAGTCGCGAATCGCCGCGACATTGAAGCCCAGTTCAAACGTGAACAGCGGCGTTTTCGAATCGACGAACTTCGTTTCGGACTGACGGCGCTCACCAATGTGTACCGTGAGCGCCTCGCTCAGGCTCTTGACGCTGCGGCCGAGGGTGACTCGAAGAGTGACTATCGGGTCTCGACGTCGCTTCGCGCGATTGACGAGATCCTCGAGTCGAGCCAGCGACTCTCGTCCAACATTGATGAAACCCTGCTCTTGAACGATCTCATGCTCTCGCTGATGGAGCTCTAGAAGGCCGCCAAATGGGACAGCACCCACCAATCGGGTAGTCTTTCTAGTCGCGCCTGGGTAGCTCAGTCGGTAGAGCAACGCATTCGTAATGCGTAGGTCAGGAGTTCGAATCTCCTCCCAGGCTCCACGCCTTTTCCAATCAGATCGGTCGCTTGGTCGCTCGAGACCGGTTTCAAAGTCAGTGCTGATGACACGCTGACGCACTCGTCGACCGGTGGTCGCCTTCGGGGTTCTCGTCACTGACGTCGAGGTTCGCTGCACTCATCACGATTGGTGGTCGTGGTTGCGCTGATCGAGCCCCATCCGCGAATTCATGCAGCGCCCTCGGTAACGTACCCAAGTATCTACTCAATGAGGGTCTAGGGAGGACAGATGTCCGAGATTGGCACTGAAGCACACGATCACGATCGACTCGCCGCGCTGGGTTATCGTCAGGAACTCTCGCGAGTCCTCTCGCTCTTCGACAACTTCTCGGTGGCGTTTGCGTACCTGAGTCCCATGGTCGGGATCTACTCGCTCTACACCTTGGGCGTGGGAATGGGTGGTCCGAGATACATCTGGACCATGCCCGTGGTGGTGGGGCTCATGCTGCTCGTGGCCCTCGTCTTTGGTGAGTTGGCGAGTGAATACCCTCTCTCGGGCGCGCTCTATCAGTACGGCAAGTACAACGTGGGGGCACGCTACGGCTGGTTCGTGGGCTGGATCTACGGATTCGCACTCCTGGCGACGGTGGCATCGGTGGACTCGGGGATCGTTGGCTACGTGACGAGCCTCTCGAACATCTGGTTCAAGACCAACCTCAACCCGAGTGATCACCTGACCATCTTCATTGTCGTTGCGATCATGATCATCCTCTCGGCGATCTTGAACTCGGTCGGTGCGAAGATCATGGGTCGCGTCGCGGGCCTGGGTGTCTACGTAGAAACCATCGGCACGTTCGGGGTGGCCATCGCACTCGCGATTCATGGATTCCACCAAGGCTTCGGCTTCACATTCTCAAGCCAGGGCGTCGAGCACTTGGCGACCAACCCCCTCGGGGTCAACTACGGGGGTCACTGGCTGACCGGGGCCGCGTTGGTCGCCGTGCTCGCCAACGTGTACATCTTCTTTGGTTTCGAGTCCGCGGGTGACATCGCAGAAGAGACCAAGGACGCCTCGCGTCAGGTCCCCAAGGCCATGCGCAATGCCCTGCTCTACGGCGGCATCGCGTCCTTCGTCCTCGTGCTCGGCCTCCTGCTCGCCACACCCAAGGCCGGAATCGGTGCGATGATCAACGGAGGAGGCATCCCGTTCATCTTGAGTGCGTTGCCGAGTTGGCTCCAGGACTTCTTCTTGATCATGGTGATCATCGCGTTCTTCAGTTGCGGCACCGCCGTCCAGGGCGCGGGCGCGCGCGTGGCCTTCGGTCTCGCCCGAGACGGTGCAGTGCCGTTCTCGAACAAGATCAAGCAGGTGCACCCCCGACACAAGACGCCGGTCAACGCGATCATCGTGGGCACGGTCATACCGTTCTTGTTCCTGCTCCTGGTTCTCGTGAACCCCTCGCACAACGTGCACATCTTGTGGTTCGACTACCCCGCGCACGTCAACGCGCTCTACGCGCTCGTCTCGTTCGCGACCTCGGGCATCTATCTCTCATTCCTGCTCACCGTGATCGGCTCGCTCGTGGCGCGTCGACGAGGGTGGGTGCCGAATGGGACCTTCTCGCTCGGCAAGTGGGGCGTCCCGGTGGCCCTGGGGGGTGCTCTCTACCTCTTCGTGATGCTGCTCAACATCGTGTGGCCGAGCTCGCTGACGAGCGGTCGCGGTGCCTACTTCAACTACGGCTGGGTGACGTTGCTCGTGATGGTGATCATTGTCGTAGCGGGCGCGCTCTACGAAGGATTTGCCCGCCCCGACCGCTCAGTGGGCGAGCACCGAATCGAGAAGTAGCCGCGTCGTTCAGGTGTGGGTGATCGCGCGTACGACGCGCGTGAAATCCTCAGAGCGCTCTTCCCAGTTGTGATACGCATCAAAACTGGGCGCGCCCGGTGAGAGAAGGACGACCCCTTCGCCGTGCAGTGACGACTTGGCGTGGCTGACGGCTTCGAGCATGGTGTCGCAGTGTTGTTGGGATACCAAGGGGGCAAATTCGTGGGTGACGTTGCCAATGCGCACACCCGCATCACCCATCGTCACGAGCACGGTGCGAGCCCTACGAGCCGCTAGAGCGTGAGCGAGCGGTGTGTAGTCGACGCCTCGGTCGAAGCCGCCTGCGAGCAGCGCCACCGGGTCGTCTCGAAAGACGTCGAGCGCCGCGAGCGTGGGCAGCACCGACGTGGCGAGCCCGTCGTCGACGTAGCGTATGGAGCCGCGACCGCTCGCAACGTGGGCTACGAGCGTGAGTCGCCCTCGTAGGGGTATGAATTCGTGCGCGTGCGTTGCAACACGCTCTCGCACGATCTCTGCTGGTGTTGACGTGAGTCGGGCGACCACGTGCAGGGCCAGGGCCACATTGGAGTCACTGTGGGATCCGAGGAGCCCCAAGGCGGCACTGAGGCCGAGACCCTCTGGCGAGACGTAGACGACGTCGCCGCCGAGTTGTTCACGCATCTCTCGAAAGATGACCTGCTCGGGCACGACTGTGACGTGCTCGCCGTCGGCTCTGGTGAGTGAGAGCTTGTCGCTGCGGTATCTCGCGAGCGAACCGTGCCAATCGAGATGGTCGGCACCGAGTGAGGTGACGACGACCAGCCCGGGGGCGATGTCAATGTCGGTGCACTGGAAACTCGAGACTTCGAGGACGAGCCAGCCCTTGGTGGTGTCGACACTCGGATCGTAGGGGGGCTGGCCGATGTTGCCCAGACGCTGGGCCTGCTCGCCCATGCACTGGAGGAAGAAGGTGATGAGCGCGGTGGTGGTCGACTTGCCTTTGGTACCGGTGATGGCGATCACGCGTGATCGTTCGATGTCGTGGAGCCAGAGATTGAGCGCCGAGGTGACCGCGACACCGTGCTTTTCCAGATCGAGCACGTCAGCGCGTCGCCGCGGTATCCCCGGACTCTTCAGCACCACATCGCAGGTGAGCAATTCCTTGTGGCCCTCGGGGGAAGTCGCGAGCACCGTGGGATCCACCGGCTCATCGTCGACGAGTACGAGGCTTCGTGCGAGTGCTTGCACCCGTCGCTCGCTCGCGCGACCTTCGATGCCGTAGCCAAAGATGCCGACTCGCTTGTCGGTGAGATCAGCGAAGCCAGTGGGCCGGTACACGGCTGGGTCCTCGGGGCTCGAACATCTCAGAAGCTTCGACGTCACAACTGGCGAGCAGGGCGAGTTCGCGCACGTGTGCGACGTCGGCCCACTGCTCGGAGGCACTCGTCAGGGTGAGCGCGAGCGCACTCTCACTCGGGTCGCCGACGCATTCGAAAGGCTTGTGGTCGAGACCGATCCCGACGAGAGCCGCGAGTTGGTCCTTCAGGGCGGGGTTGGCGAGGGGCTCGGACTGGAAGATGTCGCGCAACGACTCGCGCGACATGAACGGCGAGAGTACGAGGTCGATGAACAGGCACTTGTCACAGACCCCGCACCACGTGGGCGCGCGGCGTTCCCCCGCTTGGGCGAACGCTCGGTTGCAACTGCGAAACACGTGATGGTACTGGTCCAGGTTCGCGAACTTCTTCGCAACCCACAGCTCACTTCGATCACGCAAGAAGCTCGCGACCGTGAATTCGCCTCCGACTCGTTCTGCGACTGCGTCCGCGATCAATTGCTCGGCCTGCCAGGACTTGCTCCATTGGTGGTTGACGTCTCGGCCGTGCCAGCGAAGGTTGGCCGACGACGCGGAGTGCTCGTTGCTCATCACGACCCCGCCGCGCTCACTCGCGAGTGCAGCGACGGCGGCGAGCAGGGTCACCATGGTGGTGACGGGTACGTGACCATTGAAGAAGTCGTTATCCTCGAGTAGCTGATGATCAAGCGTGCGACGGGCACGAATGACCGGGAGGCCGGTGACCTCGGCGGTCGCCTCTAAGGGGTCGAATCGGCCCGAGGACGGGCTCACGATGAAAAGGGCTTGCTCGAGTTCGGGATTGAGTTCATGCACCGTGACAACCGAGTCGATGCCGCCGCCAAAAGGGGTCAGCACTCGGTTGGCCCCGAGCAGCGGTGCGTAGGTGGATGCAGAACTGCCCCCCGAGACCACCGTGTCGTCGAGGGAGATCTCATTGCGGTACGCGAATTCGCCCAGGCCGTCGTGAAGGGCGCCACGTAGCAGTGCACGTCCCCTCTCGCCAACGGGGATCGACGCGAGATCGACTTGACGTGGCGCACCGGTCTTGTAATAGGAGAGTCCGGCGACGAGATACCAGAGTTCGCCGATCGCTCGCACGGCCGGTCGCGTCAACGCACCCACTCCCTCGAAGGTCACCGACTCTTCGAAGTCGCGTCCATCGAGTTCATAGTGACCAATGAGCGCGTCATCGCTGACCTCCAGACCCGCGTAGCGAAATACCGACGCGCGCTCTTTCATGCGAGTTCTCGAGCCATATCGCCACTCATGCTACGACCCGTTTCGCTACGAGGGCGAAGCGACCACATGGTCGCGCGGCGCGGTCACTGAAGAAGAGGTCTCCTCCGTCGGTGCACTGATCGCTGGTGACGATATTGGCGTCGTCGAGACCGAGGCGACGCAGTTGGTATGCGCCAATGAGATGAAGATCGAGCAGCGACCTGTCGCCCGTGTCGTCGAGCAGGGCTCCTGGCACGTCACTGAAGTGCGCTGCCACCTCAGGGCCAACTTGGTAGCGCTCGCGCGAGATCGCCGGACCAAGGAATGCGAAGAGACTCGAAGCGTCATTGAATCGCGCCACCGCGCTCGACAAGACTCCCGCGTGCAGTCCTCGCCAACCAGCGTGCACGACGGCGAAGTCATTTGAATGAGCGTCAACGATCAGCACGGGAACACAGTCGGCCACGAGCACGGCGAGCGCCAACTCATTGGATGAACTGAAGAGGCCGTCGCCTTCGAAGTCGCCGCCCGCGCTCGTGACGTCGAGCACGTTTCGCCCGTGCACTTGGCGCATGATGACGAGTTCGTCCACGTTGGCGGCCCTCGCTACGCGACGCCGATTCTCGCGCACGCGCTCGACGTCGTCGCCCACGTGGCCGCCCAGGTTCAGTGATTCGTACGGTCCCTCACTCACGCCGCCGAATCGGTCCGTGACGAATGCGTCCACGCCCAGGCGAGCCGCCGCAGGGATCACGTGCACCGTCAAGGCACCGCGCACCTCGGGAATCATCGAGGGCTTGCTTGGCATTGGGCGCAGATCCCACTGAGTTCGAGGACGTGTCGCAGTTCTCGGTACCCGAACTTCTCGGCAATGGCGTTGGTCCAGTCTTCGAGTTCGGGTGTATCGACTTCAACGATTGCTCCACAGACTCGACAGGCCAGGTGGTGATGGTGCGCGTCAACGACACATCGTCGATAGAGGCTCTCTCCGCGATCGGTCATCACAACGTCCACGTCGCCTGACTCGACGAGTCGTTTCAGTTGGGTGTACACGGTTGCGAGGGCGATCTGACCGCCGCTCTTCACAATGAGGCCATGGAGATCTTGGGCGCTGATGAAACCCTTTACCCGACCGAGAACATCGATCACTTCACGGCGCTGCGCAGTGTTTCGAGTGGAACTCATGAGAGTGAGCCTACCGGGACGAACTTGTTTTCTGGAATGATTCTGGGTATCATAATTGGAATGGTTCTAAAGAAGACATTCATCGCCGGGGCGGTCCTTTTCGTGGTCGCGGTCTTTTCTGCCATGGTCGTGATGGGAATTGTCGGCACTACGGCAACCTCTAAGCCACTCATTGTCTCGGGGGTCTCCCAGTGGGGTGCCCTTGCGCGTCAACTCGTCGGCCCCGACGCCCGGGTCGTCTCACTGATCACCGATCCCAACGCTGACCCCCACCAGCACGAAGCCACCGTCGCCGACGCCGCGAACGTCGCCGACGCCGACGTGGTGCTCTTGAACGGTGCTGGATACGACACGTGGCTCTCCCAATTGGTCGCGAACCGTTCGAGTCCGGTCGCGACGATCAATGTCGCTGCGCTCATGCACGTCGCCACTGGCCAGAACCCGCACCTCTTCTATGATCCTCAAGCGGCGATCCGCTTCGTCGAGACACTCACGACCACCCTCGAGCAGCGAAGCGGCTACCCGCACATCAGCGATCGTTCGAAGAAGTTGCTCACTCAACTGAACGCACTGCAACGAAGTGCGCTCACGATCAGACAGTCGTGCACTGGGGTAGCGGTGGCCGCCACCGAGGACGTGACGACGTATCTGCTGAAGGATATGGGGCTCAAGATTGTGACACCCGAGGGCCTGAGACTGGCGGTGGGTAACGGTGTTGATCCTTCAGTGTCCGACCTCGCTCTAGCGCTCGCCCAGATGGATCAGCACCCCGCCTTTCTCATCGACAACACCCAGACTGCGACGCCGCTCACCAACGAGATCGTCGCCAGAGCCCGATCCGCGCAGGTGCCGGTCATCAAGGTCACCGAGACCATGACGGGTACTGACTACGTCACGTGGCTCAACACTGTCGTCCACTCGATTCTCCAAACGCTGAAGAAGGAAGGTTGCATCAAATGAGCGTGCTCACGATGACCAATGGCGCGGCGGTGCTCGGTGGAAGAAAGATCTGGAGCGACGCCACGTTCGCGATTGAACCCGGCACGATCACCGCCGTGCTCGGACCCAACGGCGCGGGCAAGTCAACGCTGCTCAACATCATCTTGGGTCTGGTACCTCTCGCCGAAGGCACCATGCACGTGCTCGGCGAGGTACCCCATCGCGGCAACCTGCACGTTGGCTACATGGCCCAGACACGTCAAGCGGACACGGTGTCGACGATGACCGGACGCGACTTCGTGGGATTGGGTTTCGATGGGCCACGTTTCGGCTGGGGTCATGACCGCACGAAGAAAGAGGTGGTGCGCCAGGCGCTGGCGTTGACGGGGACCACGTCCTTTGCGGATCAACCCCTGCACAGTCTCTCGGGGGGTCAACGACAACGAATTGCGCTTGCCCACTCAACGGTCTTCAGTCCCGAACTGCTCCTGCTCGACGAACCGCTGGCGGCCCTCGATCTCGCCGCGCAGGGCGAGATCGTGGACCTGATCAAGCGCCTGCGTGATTCGACCGGGGCGGCGATCCTGGTGGTGGCGCACGATCTCAATCCTCTGTCGAGCATTGTCGACCAGGTGCTGTGGATCGCGCGTCACCAAGTGCGTTGCGGCACGGTTGACGAGGTCGTGAACGAAAAGGTCCTGAGTGACCTCTACGGGCAACCGATCGAGATCATCGTGACACCGCGAGGCCGCCGTGTCATCGTTGGCCTCGAAGAGGAGTTGGCGCACCCCCACCCGCACGGACACGATCATTCTCACGAGGGTGAACACGTTCACGACCTCGGCGACGAGCACGTTCACGACGGTGATGCGCACCATGATCACACCCACACCAACCACAACGCAACGCACGAGGGGGTGAGCGAATGAGTCTGCACAGTCTGCTCATAACGCCCTTCGTGCAGCACGCGTTCTATGCAGTGACCGCCGTGGCGCTCGCGGCGGGCGCGGTTGGATATTTTGTTGTCCTGCGTCGCCAAGCCTTCGCGGCGCACGCGATTGGTCACGTGGGCTTCGCGGGCGCGGCGGGCGCGGTCTTGCTCGGTCTGTCTCCCATCGTTGGCTTGTTGGTGTTCTGTCTCGGTGCGGGTGTCCTCATTGGCCTCGGGGGCGCGACCCTCGACGACCGTGACGCTGTTGTCGGTGTCACACTCACCGCAGCCCTCGGGCTCGGAGTCCTGTTCATCTCGCTCTACAGCGGGTACGCGAACGCAACGTACTCGATCCTCTTTGGTCAGATACTGGGTGTCACGTGGGGTGCGGTGGGTTTGGTGGCCGCCCTCTCGATCATTGTGCTGCTCGTCGTGTCGCTGACGTACCGACCGTTGCTGTTCATCTCGGTTGATGAACGCTCGGCCGCGTCGCGCGGTCTCTCATCACGAGGTCTGTCTCTGTTGTTTATGGCCCTGCTTGCCACCACGACCGTGGTCGCCATCCAGATCGTCGGCGTGCTGCTCGTGTTCTCGCTCCTGGTGGCCCCCGCGGCTGCGGCCGAAGCCGCCACCAGTCGACCGCTCGCGGCGATGTTCCTCGCGATGTTCATTGCGCTGATGAGTGCGTGGTGGGGACTCTTTCTTGGCGTGTGGATCGGCGGTCCGGTGAGCTTTTGGATCACCGCCCTGGCGTCGTTGTCGTACTTGATCGCGCGCGTTAGCTCAATGGTGAAGGCCCGTGCCTCGACGCGAATCGTTGCGTAACCTACAAGCGTGACGGCCCACCGAAACCTGCGTGACGCGTGCCATTTCCCCCCGTCGGCGACGGTGGTCGATCTCGCGGTCTCGGGCGGCCCCGACTCGCTCGGTCTACTCCTGCTCGCCCTCGAGGCGGGTCTCGTTGTGACGGTGCACCACGTTGACCATCACGCGAGGCCAACGAGCTCAGATGACGCTGAGCACGTTCAATCGATCTGCGAAAAGTTGGGCGTCACGTTCGTGCGCCATGACGTCGTCGTCGAACCTGGGACGAATTTCGAGTCCCGAGCGCGAAGTGCTCGTCGACGAGTGATGCCGCGCACCGTCATGACCGGGCACAC
>DAIEHI010000008.1 GCA_027355725.1 Acidimicrobiaceae bacterium | reverse complement strand
CGGTGCGGGCGCTGGTTTGGTGTTCCGTGGCGCCCTCGTCACCGCCAGTAACACTGCGTCGCCGCAGTCACGCGCTGAAGTACTGTCCGGATTCTTTCTCGGTGCGTACATCGGGCTCTCGATTCCGGTCATTGGAATCGGGGTTGCCGTGGCGCACGTTTCAGCGCGCGTAGTGATGTTGGTCTTCGTTGTCTTGGTTGCCTTCGCTATCGTTTGGTCACTTCGTGACGTCACTCGTATTGACGATCGCTCCCGCGAGGTTGTTTGACGTGTTCGTTCCGCTCGAGTCGATGTGTGTCAGGAGACATTGAACAAGACGAGTCCCGACGTCGACTCGTGGGTATTCGCTCACTGCGTTTAACGCACCCTCGATGTGAGACTCGCTATTCCAACAGTCCCTTGATATGACCCATCTTGGAATTGATGTTGTCGAGGTCTGCGAATTCGGCGATATGGACTGAATCCAGTTGTGGTGCGAGCGTGAAAGCAGGAACGCCGGGTGCGCTCGAGAGATTCTGCTGCATCTGCTCGAACGTCTTTTTCACCATGTCTTCCAATTCCTTCATCTGAGCCTTCGCACTCTCGACTTTGCTCTGCGTTGCGGCCAAGCTCGCTTGCGCTGATTTCTTGCCCGCGGCGCCCGCGACTACCCCGGCACCACCGCCCAACACCGCACCGATGACGGCTGAGAAGATCGGAATCACGACTCCGAGCACGGACGTGGTGTCGGCGGCTGTCGTGTAGTGAAAGGCAAGAATCAAAGTGAGTAGGAACGCGCCAACAATGGCGAGGGAGGCTACGTATGCGACGAGCAACGTCTGCTTTCCCTCCAGTGTCGAGGTGTCGGTGGCGGTTGACCTCGAAGCCACCTTTGGTGCTGAATTTGGATCAAGATTTGCCATATCGTCTGTTCTCCTTTTGAGCGACGTACCGCAGTAATCGTGACTATAAGCGTGTCAAGTACGTAGCGCAGGGTGGCCACGCTGCGCTTCGAACTCGTCAATCCGCAAGCAGATACTTGAAGGTTGGGAGCGAAAGGTGGAGCAGTTCTACCCTCTGGCGAAGCCTTCGCACAGTCAGAGGCCAGCAGACATAAGACACGTGATCAGGTCACTCTTTGAATCGAAGCGTTGACGATATTCCCGCAGTGCTTCTCCCCTCCGTACGACGGCCCAACTAGGAGGTGGACCCGCGCGGGCGATTGCTCGCGTCAAGAAGCTCGCGAAGCGCGTCCTTGTAGACGTCGAGCGCCTTGCGTCCGGTTCGAGTGAGCGTCACGGTGGTCAGTGACGACGCCCCGGCGCCGCGCTTTTCGGTCTCGATGTAGCCCGTCTCTTCGAGTTTGCGAAGGTGGCTGATGAGATTCCCCGCTGTCAAACCGATCAAGCTCTGCAATCGTGCGAACGAGAGTGTGTCGCCATCAGCGACGGCGGCGAGTGTGGCCATGATACGAAGCCGTGCGGGGGCGTGGATGATCGGGTCAAGTTCCTCGTTGGTCACGAACTCACCTTCATGCGACGTTGCAGTAATTGAAGGGTCGCCCCGCCACAGAGTATGACGCCGATACCGATACCCGACACCAACCACGCTACGACGGGCCCGGTGAACCCAGCCGCAACGCCCAGCACGATCAACATCACCCCGAGGGCCAGTGTTCTGCCCTCTTCGCGAACGACACCGAGCGTGAGAACGACGGTGCCCGCGAAGAGCCAAGGTGCGCTCGCCGGGAAGATCCCGTAGACAATCGACGCGCTCGCTCCGGCGTGATAGAGCGCTCCTTGGAAAAGCGAATACGCAATGATCACGACCACGTACCAGAAGCGATAAGCCCTAGTCCTCGTCGTAGGTCCCGCAACGCCACTGGTCGCCCGGCGAACGACCGCAGTGACCACGACGATCCAGAGAACGATGCCTCCGTACAAGACGGCCAGGGCTCCGCCGCTCGGGCCGACGTAGGGATGTTGTCCTCGTACTGACCACCACATCGCGCCGAACCCTACGAAGAAGATCGCGGCACCGATGAACAAGAGATACGGTGGCCAGATCGCGAGGCTTTGGCGTGCGCGAAACTCACTCTCTCGAAGGAGTGCGGCCGCCTCACGGGGACCCAGGTCACCCGTTTCGCTGGACGGCGATGGTTGCTC
>DAIEHI010000216.1 GCA_027355725.1 Acidimicrobiaceae bacterium | reverse complement strand
AAACTTGATCTTTTGGGTCTTGAGAGGGACTACGCCGCTGTTCGAATCCAAGGTTATGTAACCAATCATGGCACATGCGATGCCAAGTTGGGCAATGGAAATGATGTCCGCGCTAATCATTGAACTAGCCGGATTCTCGACAGCAGCGCCTCTCTTCACTCGGGCTGTCCCTTTCCGCAACGCGGGCAAGTGCCCGCGTATCGACCAGCTCCGGCGTACTTGAGCCGCTTCCTGCAATAGGCGCACAGGTTTTCACCCCTGGCGTTAGCCCCCGCCTTTGGAATGGCCAGCGCAGCGCCCACGATCAGCGCCAGAACAACCAGGACAATCACAAAGGTCTTCCCCTATTCTTCAATGCGGTCTTCACCAAGGCGTAAATGAATACCCCGACAATCGCGGCCGCGAAGATGAGCAGTGTCGCCATCGGATACGCCATCCCAATGCAGACCTCCAAGATCAGGAAGACAATTACGAATATCACGTCCTCATCCGCTCCGCACAGTCGTTCCAGTTCGAATCGACCTCGCACTTGGAGTGAGTTTTGAGCTTTCGAGCCGGCCTCCGTGACATTTCACAAGAATACTCATATGCAACTCGTGGACCGTGTATGCGATCCCTGTATCACAGCACCCGCAAAATGCCTCGCTCTCTACAAATCGGTGTTGATACCGGTCCCTGCTTCCTTGCCCGGGCTTGCGCCGAGCCGCTACCCGTCGAATTGTGGGTTCTCGATTCGCAACTCAAACCTCTCACCGATCGAATTAGAGAATCGCATAACCCCAACAACTCCAAAGCCGGTTTCATGTAGCCAATCTTGTAGCCTAAGTCCCAAATTCGAAAGGACTTCCGCGGACGAGGGCGGACTGGCCGATCCCTCTAACCAGGAGAGATGAACATCAAGGGACGCACCCGAACGTACCAAAATGGATCCCAAGGTGCCGGGATCGAGACCCGGGCGGCCCACAAATTTCCTGGTCACATACTCTGGAGTTGACCGTTCGAGGTCCGTGGCGGGGTGCAGTGTAGTCACGGGTGAAGCCAGTGCCCCGGACGGCAGCGGCATCGCGCTTGATGAATCGTCGTAAAGGATCCTCCGCATGGCCTCCGCAGCCCTCGCTCGTGAGCGTGGCATGAGGTGCCCGTAGACGTCTTTGGTCACCCGAATTGAGGCGTGGCCGAGCTGCTCGGCGACGAGGTCAAGGGTCACCTCTTGGGCGAGGAGGAGCGACGCGCACGAGTGGCGCAGCACCCGCGCATGGCTGAACGACTACGTGGCAAGCAAACACCGGCGGAGTTAGCTGCGCAATACTCGCGCCAGAAGAACACGACGATTCCTCGAACGGCGGCAACTCGAATGTTCGCGGGTCGCTCTTAGCCCTCTTCGACCCGTCTGGTTGCAGAGATCGCAGTGGCCCGACTCGGTGCATACTTTGGCTCTTCAACCCACCTTTGGTCTCTGAGATTCTCGAAGCAGTCCCATCTGAGGTGAAAAGTATTTTCGACGTAGTGTTTCAAACCTTTGGAGGGACGGCCGCTACCAGTACGTTCACTGTCGACCTGCGATTGAGCATGGGAGCCGCGTTTGTCACGACTGCGGACGTGGCGGAGGGTCTTCGCCTTGCCGAGACCGCAACGTGGGGTCAAAGTGAGGGGTGGGGCCGGAGCCGAATGCATGGAGCCCGAGTGGAAGCTCGCGTAGCGAAAGACCAGTCATCGCCTGAGCGATGAAGTAGCCGTGGCCACGGCCCAACCTTCCAGTCGAAGATTGTGACGTCGACCTTCCATCACCACAGCCCTGACTCCTCACCTTGGCGAATTGTCGCGCGCCGAGCGCCGATGAATACTTGTCGGGTGCTTGAAGTCACACCGTGCGCGAACTCGCTGGACGAGTTGACGTCGCTGGATATCTACAACGCGGTGTGGCCACGTGACGCCGTGACGATCGGCGCAGTACACGCATTCCGGGACAGTGCCCGATACTACGTCGACTATCTCGTTCGCGATAATGGCGTCATCTTGGTGCGGAGATCCCCTTTAACTGAGCCACGGCTGACGAGAGTCCCGATGCTCCCTCGTGGAGCGAGAGGATGTCACCGTGAAGAGAAAGCACCACACACCTGAACAGATCGTTCGCAAGCTCGCCGAGGGCGAGAAGTTGCTC
>DAIEHI010000201.1 GCA_027355725.1 Acidimicrobiaceae bacterium | reverse complement strand
CACTCGAATTCGTCCCCGGGCGGTTAGTCGGTGACGTGCGTTGCGAGGTCGAAGATCGTAGCGACCTCGCTCGCGTAGTGCTCGATATCGAAGTCCGGATCACGGACGAGCCGGTGCGGTACCACATCGATAGCTGCCCGGATCGCCACCGCCATAACTCCCGGGTCAAAGTCGCTTCGCAGCTGTCCAGCGACCTGCAAACGTGCGAGCTGCTCTTTGAGGAGCCGAGCTGCCACGTCGATCTCTCGGCCGTCGACGCGGCGACCATCGGGCGTCGTGAACCTTCCACTTCGGAGTATCTCGACGACGGCGACCATGTAGTTTCGGTGCTCACGCATAAACGTGAGGTTCGACTCGATGTATGCACGCAGCGTGGCTGGACCGGTTGACTCGGCAAGGACCCGTGGCAGAATGTACGCCCTGCCGGCTTCGACGACATCGATCACGATCTGCCTAATCAGATCGTCCTTGCCAGCGAAGTGGTAACTGATCACGCCCTTGCTGATACCAATCCGCTCGGCAATGCGCGCGAGCGAAGCTTGGGCGAAGCCGACCGCCGCGATCGTGTCGATCGCGCCAGCCACGATCTGTTGACGACGGGCGATCTCGGTAAAAGTCCGTCGCTCGAACTCAGACTCGCTCACCGGAGAGACGAACTCTGCGGTATTTGGCCACGCGGCCTGATACTCATACGAATGGTCAGCACCACGACTAGTATGCCACCCGTGGCCCTCTCGATGTCGTCCAAGTCTCTCGGAGCGGCGGCCCCTACTGGGCTCACCTGAGCCCGTGATGACCTCGCACGCGCCGACCGCACGTTCGAGTCCCGACGGATCCCCACCGGATGTCGCCCTCGTCGTCGACCATCTAACGAAGCGCTTCGGTGAACGCGTCGCCTACGACGACGTCTCGTTCACGGTTGGCTACGGCGAAGTCTTCGGCTTCCTCGGGCCGAACGGAGCGGGTAAGACGACGATGGTGCGTACCCTCGGCACGCTGCTCGCCCCCACATCGGGCTCAGCGACGGTCGCTGGCATCCCTCTCAGTCCCGAAACGGGCTCCGATATCCGAGCGCGCATCTCGATCATGCCCGAGTCTCCCGGCCTCTACCTCCGGCTCACCGTGGCAGAGAACCTCGAGTGCTTCGCCAGCCTCTACGGGATCAGGGACGTTCGTGATCGAGTGGCCAAAGCCCTCGAGGCCGTTAATCTCTCAGATCGAGCCGACGATCTCTGCCGGTCGTTGTCAAAGGGACTTCGCCAACGGGTGGCACTCGCTCGGGCGCTCCTCAACGATCCAGCCGTTCTCTTCCTCGACGAGCCAACCTCCGGGCTCGACCCCGTGGCAACTCGGGATGTTTACGATCTCATCACCGCACTTCGCGATCGTGGCGTGACGATCTTCCTCACGACGCACCGCCTCGAGGAAGCCGAGCGCCTCTGTCACCGCGTGGCGATTCTCAATACCAAACTCCTTCTCATTGGACGGCCAGACGAACTTCGAGAACGGCTGTTCACGCGGGCCGTAGAAGTGCGAACGCGTGTCCCGCTGTCCGACCCGCGCGCGGTCTTCGGAAGACTCGAACAGGTCGAGGGATGGGAGCAGTCCGCCTCCAGCACCTACGAGCTCCACGTGACCGATCCCGATGTGGCGGCACCCGACATTGCGCGAGCGCTCGTCGCGGCCGAGGCGGACGTCTTGTCGCTCGTTGAATCACGACACTCGCTCGAAGACGTCTACTTGGAGCTCGTCGACGGGGACGTTGAAGCGAGACGGCGATGAACTTCAGCTGGAGTCGCGTCGGCGCAATCGTTCGTAAAGAGCTCCGCGACTACCGACGCAACCGCTTCGTGATCTTCACCATGTCGGCGTTGCCCTTGCTATTCATCGTGATGACAATGATCCAGCTCTTCGCGCTCAAAGCGACGATCAGCTCGGCACGGCTCAACGATCGCATCGGCCTCTCGATGCTCTACATGCTGCTCATCCCGACGATGGTCCCCTCGGCGCTCACCGCCTACTCGGTCGTCGGAGAACGAGAGCAGGGTACCCTCGAACCGATCCTCATCACCCCCATCACGCGCGAGGAGTTCCTGGTCGGCAAGGCGCTCGCGGCGTTCGCGCCGACAATCGTGATCGCCTACGTGCTCTTCGGCGTCTTTCTCGGTGCGGCTGAACTCTTCGCTCACCCCGTCGTCATTTCGGCGATTTTCGAACGCTCGCACGTTCTCATTCAATTACTCTTCACGCCACTACTCGCGGGGTGGGCGATATGGATGGGAATCGCCATCTCGGCGCGCTCGACGGATGTCCGAGCCGCCCAACAGCTCGCCATCGTCGCGAGCCTCCCACCGCTTGTGGTGGTAGCACTCATGTCGTTCAACATCATTCCCGCGTCGGCCCCTCTCGCAATCGGCCTCGCCGTGGGACTGCTCGTCCTTGACGTTTACGGCTGGCGCGCGGTCGCCGCGGTGTTCGACCGCGAACGCCTCATTAGCGGCAGTCACGAATGAAGGACGGCGTTCAGTTCAACCATGGAGGTAGGTGTGTCGACAACCCTCACGCTTTCACGCAACGGCGTCGGTATGGAGTTACGTCGCGGCACCTTTCGCGTCGAGATTGACGGTGTGCAGGTGGGAATGATTGATTGGCGCGAGACGAAGGAGTTCGAGATCGAACCCGGCCACCACGTGGTGCAACTTCGTCAAGGACGTTTTCAGAGCCGACAACTAGCGTTCGATGTCCGTGGCGAAAGTAACGCACCGTTCCGCTGTCACGGCGCCATGATGTGGCCGCGCTGGGTTGCTTCTGCTCTCAAGCCAGACCTCGCGATTTCGCTCGTGCGCGAGTAGACGACAAAGCCCGATCGCCGCGTCAACTAACAAAAGTCTGCGAGGCGTGAAACTCAATCATCAGATCTTCGACTCGCTCGCCGGGGCCAAGGTCGTGCTCGAGGACCACAGGATCGATTGCATCGTGAACCGAGCCCACAGCACTCACGATTGCAAAACTCCCGCCGCGTTCGCCGCCGAGTGGCTCAGCCAGCAAGGACAACCACCCGCATTGTGAGTTGACCAACGTTCGGGGACCGGTCAGAAGGACGACTTCATGGAGGTGATAGCACTTCAGTTTCACGCACAATGTGCTTATTCCGTAGGGCTGAGCGGGTCTATTCGTCTATCGACTACGCCTCACCTGGCGTCACTCGGATCGTACGAATTGCCGCTGCAGAAGTGAACGGCAAACCGTTGACCAGACAGG
>DAIEHI010000184.1 GCA_027355725.1 Acidimicrobiaceae bacterium | reverse complement strand
CCAGCACTGCCCGGCGATGATGCGTAACAACCCAGAGGAGCAAGGATGATGAACATAGAAATGATGGCCAGTGCGCACTACACGACCTCACTCAACCTCGTTCTGGTGGTGGTGCGACTGTTTCTTGGATTGATGATCTTCGCCCACGGTTATCGCAAGTTCTTCGGGGGCGGCAAGATCGATGGAACTGCGAGATGGTTCGACAGCATCGGCATGCGACCAGGAAGATTGAACGCGTACATGGGGGCAACGACCGAGGTAGGCGTCGGAGTGTTGTTGGTGCTTGGGTTCTTGACACCCCTCGCGGCCGCAGGACTGATCTCGGTGATGACGGTGGCGATTTTGACCGTGCACATCCACAACGGCTTCTTCATCTTCAACAAGGGCGAAGGCATCGAGTACTGCTTGGGTGTGATCGTGATGTGTTTGGTGCCCGGGACTCTCGGCGGCGGCAGGTACTCCTTGGATGGGGTGTGGCACATAATGAACTGGAGCAACGCGGATAATTTCCTTCTCGCGGTGATCGTGGGCTTTGGCGGAGCATTGCTGCAGTTGGCTACCTTCTACCGGCCCGCCAGGAAGTCGTGAGCGACACGGTTGATTCAGGGCGCGCTAAAGTTGACGTGGTTGGTCAGGAATTGGCCTTTTCAGTCGAAAGAGAGATCATGGCGGCAGTTCTTCGAATTCCCACTGTTCTTCGACCAGCGATGGGCGGAGCCACCACGGTCACGGTGGAGGGGGCAACCATTGGTGAGGTCCTCGCTTCGTTGACCGCATCGTATCCAGCGATCAAGGGCCAGTTGTTGAACGACGACGGTTCGCTCCATCGCTTCTTAAACGTCTACATCAACGACGACGACGTTCGCTATCTCGGCGGCGTCGATGCTGCTGTGGCCAATGACGACGAGATCACGTTGCTGCCGGCAGTCGCGGGTGGAGCCGCCTAGTGGCGCGCTTCGCGTCGGTACTCGATCTCATCGGCAGCACGCCCGTTGTCGACGTCAGCGCGCTGTCACCAAAGCCCAACGTCACCATCCTCGCCAAACTCGAAGGGCAAAATCCAGCTGGATCAGTGAAGGACCGTGTCGCGCTCTCACTCATTGAAGCCGCCGAGCGTGATGGGATACTCATCCCGGGTAAGCCGGATCAAATCTTGATCGAGCCCTCATCAGGAAATACGGGCATCGCGCTCGCAATGGTCTGCCGACTGCGCGGGTACCACTTGAAGGTCGTGCTCCCGACCAATGTCTCACCGGAACGACGCCAACTTCTTCTCGCTTACGGTGCCGAGATCATCGACTCGCCAGGCAGCGAAGGCTCCAACGGAGCTGTGCGACTTGCCCACGTGCTCGCCGAGCAGAACCCGACGTGGACGTTCCTCTACCAATACGCCAATCCGGCCAATCCCGAGGCGCATTACCGCACGACGGGACCAGAAATATTGGCCGACGTCCCAGAGATCACGCACTTCATCGCCGGCCTTGGGACATCGGGAACCTTGATGGGTGTGGGCCGCTTCTTGAAAGAGCGCAAGCCCGACGTTCAGGTGTGGGCGATTGAGCCACCGAGCGGTGAAATGGTTGACGGGCTGCGAAGCCTTGAAGATGGATACATACCACCGATCTTCACCGACAACAACGGCTCGCAACTCCTCGATCGCAAAGTCGTGGTGCGCCCACGAGAGTCAATCGAATGGGTTCGACGCATGACCGAAGTGGGGCTCTTTGCGGGCATCTCCTCTGGGGCCATCATGGCCGGCGCGGTCAAGTGCGCAAATTTGATACCAGACGACCAGACCGCGACCATTGTGACCATTGTTTGTGACAACGGGTGGAAGTATCTCTCCACGGGCGCGTGGAGTGACGACGTGGACGAAGTCGTCGAACGCGCGAAGAAGATCATCTACTTCTAATTGCCCGGCGCGTTTCTCCGGTACCGTTGTTTCGCACAATGATCAAGAACCGAGGAATCGCATGTCACAGTTGAGGGCCGATGGCCGTACCCCGAGTGAGGCTCGAGCGTTGTCATTCGAACGCGACTTCACTGAAATGGCAGCGGGCTCGGTCCTCGTGAGCTTTGGCAGAACCCGAGTGCTCTGCACTGCGTCGGTCGAAGAGGATGTGCCTCGTTGGTTGCGAGGTACGGGTAAGGGATGGGTGACTGCGGAATATTCGATGTTGCCTGGTTCAACGCCCGATCGAGCGAGTCGAGAGGCGGCGCGCGGAAAGCAGTCGGGTCGAACCCAGGAGATACAACGACTCATTGGCCGCTCGCTTCGAACCGTGACGCGTCTCGAATTGATGCCTGATCTGCAGATCACAGTGGACTGTGATGTCTTGCAGGCCGACGGCGGAACGCGCACCGCGTCAATCTGTGGTGGCTACTTGGCCCTGCACGACGCGCTCAGTCGCCTGCTGCTTGAGGGCAAGGTCCAAGAGCACGCCCTCACCGATCTGGTCGCTGCGGTCTCGGTGGGCATCGTCGGGGGTGTCGCGATGCTCGATCTGCCTTACGAAGAGGATTCTCGCGCCGATACTGATATGAACGTGGTGATGACTGGTTCGGGCCGCTTCGTCGAAGTCCAGGGCACCGCCGAGCAGGAAGCGTTCGCCCGCGAGGAACTCGACGAGCTGCTCGATCTCGCAGCGGCTGGCATTGCCCAAATCCATGCGGCGCAACGACTCGTGCTCGCGTCGCCTCCTGCGGCGCGTACGAAGTGACCACGTTCGTCCTCGCCACCGCCAACCCGCACAAGGCGAACGAGATGCGCGCAGTGCTGAGCGGTCTCGGCATTGAACTGCTCGAGCGGCCCGATCACGTTGGCGAGGTCGAAGAGGACGCTGACACCCTCGAGGGCAATGCGCTCTTGAAGGCGCGCGCACTCGTTGACGCCACGGGTCAACCGGCGATTGCCGACGACACGGGTCTGTTCGTTGACGCACTCGAGGGTCGCCCCGGAGTCTTTAGTGCCCGATTCGCGGGGGAAAATGCGACGTACGCAGACAATGTGGCGAAGCTCCTTTCGTCCCTCGAAGGCATCACTGCAGCACGTCGCACTGCTCGTTTTCGAACGGTCGTGGTGGTCGCGTACCCCGAACACGAACCTTTGGTGGTGGAAGGAATCCTTGAAGGGACCATTGGTGTCGAGCCGCGAGGGGACCACGGCTTTGGCTACGACCCCGTTTTTATCCCTGAAGGGGGAGAGCAGACCTTGGCCGAGATGACGCCAGACCAGAAGAACGCCATATCGCACCGCGCCCGAGCGCTGCAGAGACTGGTGGAAGTTCTGGCGCAAAGATAAGCACGTTCACGGATTGCTCACCTTTAGTGTGGGGGTGTGACGAATCGACGGCTGGCCATGTTCCCTTTGGGAATGGTGATCTTTCCTCACCAAGTCGTCGGATTGTGCGTGTTCGAGAGCCGCTATAAACAGATGCTCATCGATATAGAGCCCGACAATCATTTTGGGACGTGTCTGATCGAGCGCGGCCACGAGGTCGGAGGCGGTGATCAGCGCACGTCGGTGGCGACAGTGGTGCAGATCCTTGGCTCACAGTGCATGGATGACGGAAAGACGCTTTTGATGATCGAGGGGATTTCGTGCGTTGAGGTCTCGTCGTGGCTCGATGACGCACCGTATCCGCGTGCCCTGATTCGTGATCGCTGCTGCGACGAAGTTGGAATCGAGCCCGCACTCTTGAAATCGACTGAATCGGCCGTTCGAGCCTTGCGAGCCCTGCAGAGTGAAGTCTTCGCCGATCAGTGCTTGAAGAGTAATTGTGAAATGGACGCAGACCCGTGGGTGCGCAGTTGGCAACTCTGTTCGATGACGCCAATGTCGTCGCTTGACCAGTTCAAAGTCCTCAGCCTGAGCGACCCCAACGAACGCCTTCGATTACTGGCCGAGATTTGCTGCGAGCGGTACGGGGATTACCAGCGAATGCTCGCTATGGACCTACCCGTGAGGCCGCTCGACTAACGCAGTTCCACCAGGTCGACGATGAAGATCAGCGTCTCGCCAGGGGCAATCACGCCGCCCGCACCGCGCTCGCCGTAGCCCAAATGCGAGGGGATGACGAGGCGACGGCGGCCGCCAACTCGCATACCCACAACGCCCTGGTCCCACCCTTGGATAACGTAACCAGCACCCAGGGGGAAACTGAACGGTTCGTCGCGGTCCCAGGAGGCGTCAAATTGCTCGCCGCTGGTGACGCCCACGCCAACGTAGTGAACGACGGCGGTTTGACCGGATGTTGCTTGCTCGCCGGTGCCCTCGATGATGTCTTCAATCAGTAGTTCATCGGGGGCTGGTCCGAGGTGAGGTTCGACAAGTGGCTTTTGGGACATGGCACCCATCCTCTAGTAGCGACGCTGGCGCCCGCCGCCGACGGCGCGCACATTGCGAGCTTCACGGCCTTTGGGGCCCTGTGCTTCTTCGAACGTGATCTTTTGACCTTGGGTCAGCGACTTGAAACCCTCACCGATGATGTTGGAGAAGTGGATGAACAGGTCATCGCCCTTTTCGTCGCTCGCAAAGCCGAAGCCCTTGGAGTCATTGAAGAAGCTGACGACGGCTTCGCCGTTCTTCGCTCCACGCGTTCCTACGCCTCGATCAGCGAATCCACGCTCAGCGCGAGGGGCGCGATCGCTTCGCTCGGCAAACCCGCGCTCAGCGCGAGCGCCACGCTCGTTTCGATCAACGCGAGGACCGCGCTCAGCGAACCCACGCTCGGGACGAGAACCATACTCGGGACGAGCGCTGCGCTCAGTACGCTCAGCACGAGGGGCGCGATCACTTCGCTCAGCAAACCCGCGCTCACTACGAGTTCCGCGATCACTTCGCTCAGCGAATCCACGCTCAGCGCGAGGTGCGCGATCGCTTCGCTCAGCAAACCCGCGCTCGCTACGAGCTCCGCGCTCAGCGAACCCACGCTCGGTGCGGCTACCACGCTCAAAGCCACGAGGACCGCGCTCGGCCCCACGTGGTGATGGTCGCTCAGAGCGGCCCTTGCCGCCACGGTCATCGAGGCGCTCGGCGGCAGCGGCATCATCGACGGAACCGAGACGGATAGCTGGTGCATCTTCGCGAGTTTCTATGGAGACTGCCAGACCGAGGGCCTTCTGGAGGCGCTTGACCTGACCAATGACGTCTTCACCTACGAGCGAGATCACCGCTCCCGTGGCACCCGCTCGGCCGGTCCGACCTGAGCGGTGCAGATAATCGGTGGCCTGCGCGGGTGGGTCGTAGTGCACGACAACGGGTAAGAGATCGATGTGGATGCCACGAGCCGCGACGTCAGTGGCCACCAGAACTCGAGTCTGTCCACTCTTGACGCTACGCAGGGCGCGCTCGCGTTGAGCCTGTGTGCGGTCCCCGTGAAGAGGGACTGCTGAAATTCCACGCTCTTCAAGCTGGCGAGCGAGACGGTCGGCACCGTGCTTAGTGCGGGTGAAGATGATGGCACGCTCGTATTGATCAACGATGTCAGCGGTGATCTGGGGGCGCTGGTCACGCGGAACTCGCCAAAAGAAGTGATCGACGTCGCTTGGGGCCTCTTCGCCTACGACGTCATGGATGACAGCATCGTTGGTGAACTCGCGCACGAGTGACTTGACGTCGGGACCCATGGTGGCCGAGAACAGCATGACGTGACGATCCTGTGGCGTGGCCCCGACGATGCGTCGCACCGAGGGTAAGAAGCCCATGTCGGCCATTCGATCGGCTTCGTCGACGACGACGGTGGTGATCGAAGAGAGGTCGAGCGCGCCTTGCTCCAGCATGTCCTCTAGACGACCGGGGCAAGCAACGACCACGTCGACACCAAAGTTGAGTGCCTTTCGCGCGACGTTGTACGAAGTGCCACCGTAAATGCAGATGACGCGTCGACCGCGGTCATCGGTGAGGTTCGCGAGTTCCTTTTGAACCTGCGCGGCGAGTTCGCGAGTGGGTACGAGCACGAGGCCGAGGGGCTTGCGCGGGCGAGCCTTACCCAGGCGAGCCATGAGAGGAAGGCCGAATGCCAACGTCTTTCCAGAGCCCGTCGCGGCCTTTCCGACTACGTCACGACCGTTCAGGGCGTCGGGGATCGCGGCCTCTTGGATGGGGAATGCCTCGCTGATTCCGAACGAATTCAGGCGTTCGACGAGTTTGGACGGCACACCGAGGTCGGCAAAGGACATGGACATATGACTCCTACAAGTTGAGATGAGCCCAACTCGATATGTCACAGTCGAATCGGCTCCACCGCGAAGTGCGGCAAAACAGCGTTTCCCACGCTAGCAGGTTTGAAGAGTGGATGCCACACTCGGGCACCGGTACCTGGTGCGGGCGGAGGGACTCGAACCCACACTCCGAAGAACTGGTACCTAAAACCAGCGCGTCTGCCAATTCCGCCACGCCCGCAAGACTTAACACTCTACGCGCTTTGATTGAGGGGTTCGAGGTCGAGCACGGTAGATTGGACGCATGATTAACTCCTCAATGGCCGAAGGCTTCGGCGCAAACGACCTAAATCAACGCCTTCTTCGTGAGCGCATCGTGTTCTTGGGCTCTCAGGTCGACCAGAGCACCGCAAACCGCATTTGCGCTGAGCTCCTGCTCCTCGAGGCCGAGGACCGCGATAAGGACATCAGCCTTTACATCAACTCACCCGGTGGCTCGGTTACTGACGGGCTCGCAATCTACGACACGATGCAGTACGTGAATTGTGACATCCGAACGATCTGTGTTGGCATGGCGGCATCGATGGGACAGTTCCTGCTGTGCGCGGGCGCGCCAGGTAAGCGATTCTCTCTGCCCCACAGCCGTATCTTGATGCACCAACCTTCAATGGGTGGAATGCAAGGCCAGGCGTCGGACATCGCAATTCAGGCCGAGCAGATTGTGTATATGAAGACACAACTAGCCGAGCGCATTGCCTTTCACACGGGACAGCCAATCGACAAGATCGAAGCAGACTCCGACCGCGATCGCTGGTTCACAGCGAAAGAGGCGCTCGAATACGGGTTCATCGACGCTGTAATTGATCGTTCGGCTCTTCGTCAAGGAGCCTAGTGAGCGACGCTTCCACGGCGGGATTCCATCGAGGATCCCTCGATGACGCTCCGGTGCGTGTTGTCAGTGCTCGAGCAAACCTTCGTACGCGCCTAACGAATCTGTGGGCTCGTCGCGAACTGCTTAGCAGCCTGGTTTTTTCTGACATTCGCATCAAATACAAAGACTCCGCACTCGGACTGTTCTGGTCAATGTTGGCGCCCGCGCTCACCCTCGCGATCTACGACTTGGTGTTCTCTGTCATCTTGAAGAATGGGATTCCAAATTTCGCGCTCTACCTCTTTTCGGGACTGGTCGTATGGAACCTGTTTCAAAACGCCATCAACATGGCGACGGGCGTGATTGTGGACCGCGCGGGACTCGTGAAGAAGGTGTCCTTTCCCCGAGAGATCCTCGCACTCGCCAACGTCGGGGCTGCCGTGATCTACTTCGCGATCCAACTCGCGGTGTTGTGCCTCTTCCTCGTGATCTTGGGGCACGCACCGGCGTGGAACTACCTCTGGATACTGCCGTTCTCGTTCGTCGCACTGTACTTGTTGACCGCATCGATTGCGATCGTGATGTCGGCGATCACTGTGTACTTGCGCGACATGCGCCACCTTATGGAGGTGGTGCTGCAGCTCTGGTTCTGGATGTCGCCAGTCGTGTATTCGTATGAGAAGACGATTGCCGCGCCGTTGCACGCTCATGGAATCGCGTGGGCGTATTTCTTGAATCCGGTCACGTTGATCATCATGACGTTCCAGAGGATCTTCTACGTGCAGACATCCGTGATGTCAACGGTCACCAATGGTGGCATCATCAACATCCTGCCCAAATGGCCCATGTCCACCTACTTCTATTTGAACGTGTCGATGGTGGCCCTGATGGCCGCACTCTTCCTCTTAGCCTTAACGATTTTTGGTCGTCTTGAAGGCAACTTTGAGTCAGAGCTCTAATGACCACTGTCATCGACGTCGAAGGCGTGTCAAAGAAGTTCAAGATTCATCACGAACGTAACCAGTCATTAAAAGAACGGCTTCTTCATCCTCGCTCTGGCACGACCGAGGTCTTTGATGCTCTCACCGACATCAATTTTCGGGTTTCGACCAATGAGACGGTTGGCATCCTCGGCCACAACGGCTCGGGCAAGTCAACGCTTCTGAAATGCATTTGTGGCGTCCTGCAACCCACGTCGGGCGAGATACGGCTGAGGGGAAACCTCGCGGCTCTCCTCGAGCTCGGTGCTGGGTTTCAGACCGAGCTCTCAGGAAGAGACAACGTCTATCTTTACGGTGCGATGCTCGGCTTCTCGAAGAAGATGGTCGACGCGATCTTCGATGACATCGTTGCATTCAGTGAGATTGAGCATTTCATTGACACCCAGGTGAAGTTCTACTCGAGTGGCATGTACGTCCGACTCGCCTTCGCGGTAGCGGTGAACGTCAACCCCGACATTCTGGTGGTGGACGAAGTCCTCGCAGTCGGTGACGAAAGGTTCCAGGCCAAGTGCATTGACCGTATCCGCACCTTCCAAGAAGAGGGTCGTTCAATCCTTCTCGTCACCCATCAGGCAGACCAGGTTCGTGCATTGTGCGACCGCGCCATCGTGCTCGACGCTGGACGGATGGTCGCCAATGGCCCGGTCCAGGAGTCACTTCGAATCTTTCGTGAGCATCTCCTTGAGGATGCGGTCGAACTGGACCGCACCGGTGCGCAAGTCGACATGTCCATCGATTCGGTCACGACAAGATCTGGATCGTTCGACGTTCGAAGTGGCGCTGGAATGAGTTTCGACGTGAACATCACGACCCACAGTGCTTATAGCGGGTACTTCATGATGGAGGTCTTTACGCGAAGCGGACTTCTGGTGTCGAGAAGTGACGCTCAGCGTTCCCCGGTGAACCTTCGACCTGGTTCGAACTCGGTCGGGGTTGATCTGCCGCAAATACCTCTGCTCGATGGCGTCTATGACGTAAACGTCGGCATCGTAGACCACCACGGCACCGTTATTGCGTGGCGCGAACGCGCGGCGTCGATTCAAGTCACGTACGACGGCCGCGAGGGTGGGATCGTTGAGCTTGGCGCGTCAATTCGCCAACAGTAGCGACCCCACGGCGCTAGGCCGCGTGCTCGGAGGCCTTCTTTAGTCGTGGGTATCTCCTCAACGCGCCGAACACGCCGAGACGACCCACGTCGAAGGGGTAGGTGGCACCACGCAGGAGGCGGCGATCTCCCCGTGAGTTCCCGTAGGCGTAGATCACGGGTTCGAGTGGATACTGCTGTTCAGCTATCCACTCACTGAGTCGACGCATCTTCTCGGTACCGCGACAGTTCTTGCCGAGGTAGCTTCCCGTGAGTTTGGACCTGGCGTCGACGGCTAGTCGCGTACCCATGCCGGCCGCTGCCTCAGTGGCCTCGACCATGACATCGACGTAGAGCTGCGGCGACGCCGAGACAATGACGACATCGTGACCGCTCTCGCGGTGCCACTGGAGTCGCTCGAGGATCTTCGCTCGCCCCTTGTGTGAAAGGTGTTCCAGTGCGAAGGTCCTTGAAGCCGCTCGCACCTCATCTAGGTCGCGACCGACGAGGATCTTGTGAAAGAGGCGCTCCTTGGCGTCATCGGCCCAGTGGCCACTGCGGATGGCACCAACACTGAGCGGAACTATGAGCGACAGCGTTGCGCGATAAACCGCTGCGTTGCCCGCTAGGTATCGCAGCCAGTGGTAGACACTGCCACCTTGGGTGAGTGTGCCATCCAGGTCGAAGGCCGCAACAACGGGATGCTCTGATTCATTCATCTGTCTAGTTTCACAGGCGCGCGGACTCTGCAAAATCTATTCTCTACAAATCCAATAGAGATTTGTACTAATTAGGAACCATATGGTTAAACTGGCGGGGTTCAGTCAAGGGACTGACGACTTGCCCGCAAGGAGAAAACACATGGCGATTCGCCTTGGAGACGTGGCCCCGGACTTTACCGCCGAGACCACCGAAGGAACAATCAATTTTCACGAATGGCTCGGCGATAGTTGGGGCATTCTTTTCTCGCACCCGAAGGACTTCACGCCCGTCTGCACGACTGAACTAGGTGGCTTCGCGGCTCGTAAGGCAGACTTTGACAAGCGCAACACCAAGATCATCGGTGTCTCGGTCGACGATGTTGAGTCTCACAACAAGTGGAAGGGCGACATCGCTGAGACCCAGGGCACTGCCCTCAATTTCCCGATCATCGGTGACGAGGAGCGTAAGGTCGCCGGTCTCTATGACATGATCCACCCCAACGCGAACGACACCTTGACGGTGCGCAGCGTGTTCATCATCGGACCGGACAAGAAGGTCAAGTTGACCCTGACCTACCCAGCGTCGACTGGCCGCAACATCGATGAGATCGTGCGCGTGCTTGACTCGCTCCAACTCACGGCCAACTATCAGGTGGCGACGCCGGTCAATTGGACCGATGGTGGCGACGTGATCATTGCGAATTCAGTGAGCGATGAAGAGGCGAAGACAAAGTTCCCGAAGGGTTTCAAGAAGCTCAAGGACTACCTGCGCGTAACACCTCAGCCCAATAAGTAATTCTCTGTTTCACCGAACACGGCGGTCACCTCTTGGTGACCGCCGTGTTGCGTTGGTCCCGTAGGGTGGCGAGTGGACAAAGGAGAAAACATGAGTGAGCCCACGACGTTCACCTACGCCGACCAGACGGTGAATCGTCTCGGTTTCGGCGCCATGCGCATCACCGGTAAAGGAATCTGGGGCGAGCCGAATGACGTTGATGAGGCGCTCGCGGTACTGCGCAGGGCGGTCGAGTTGGGTGTTGACTTCATCGACACTGCGGACTCTTACGGTCCTTACGTCTCAGAAGACCTGATTGCTCGCGCGCTGGCCCCCTACGGTGATGTGAAGATTGCGACCAAAGCTGGATTGGTCCGTACTGGCCCGGATCTCTGGTTTCCTTGCGGGCGACCCCAGTACCTTCGTCAAGAATGTGAGATGTCCCTTCGTCGTCTGCGCCAGGAGTCACTCGACCTCTTTCAGTTGCACCGTATCGATCCCGAGATCGACGCGGATGAACAGTTCGGCGTGTTGCGCGAGCTTCTCGACGAAGGAAAAGTGAGAGCCGTAGGGCTTTCTGAGGTCAGCGTCGACGAGGTCAAGAGGGCTCGTGCCGTGGTGCCCATCTCGACGGTCCAGAATCTCTACAACATCACCAATCGCTCGAGTGAGGATGTTCTCAAGTACTGCGAAGCCGAGGACATTGGCTTCATACCGTGGTTCCCCGTTGCGTCGGGCAACCTCGCTCGAAGCGGGGGCCCTCTTGACACCCTCGCTGTCGAAGGCGGTGTGACGGTAGCCCAGTTGTCGCTTGCGTGGTTGTTGCGGCGTTCACCAGTGATGTTGCCAATCCCAGGTACCTCCAAGGTCGCTCACCTTGAAGAGAACTGCGCGGCAAGCGGCATTGAAATGAGCGACGAGACGTACAACGCGATTGACGCGCTGAAGCTCGAGGGTTAGTCGCGTACCTGGTCCTCGAGCGAGTCACGAAGTTCTCGCTTGAGGACCTTGCCCTGGGGATTTCGTGGCAGGGCAAGTGTTCTGAAAAATATCTTGGTGGGCACTTCGAATCGGGCGAGGCGGGCTGCGACGTGGCGAGAAATCTCGTCGCCGCTCACGTCTCTGCCGGGGCGCAGCACAATGACGGCTGCGACCTCTTCACCCAGTACAGGGTGGGGTAATCCCACCACGGCGCAGTCTGCCACGTCGGGGTGTTCGAAGATTGCGGCCTCGACGATGACGGAGTACACGTTCTCGCCACCGCGAATGATCATGTCCTTCGCTCGGTCAACGATATAGATGAATCCCTCGTCGTCCACTCGCGCGAGGTCGCCGGTATGCAGCCAGCCATTGGTGAAGGACTTGGCGGTGGCCTCGGGCTTTCTCCAGTAGCCCCGGACCACGTTAGGCCCCTTGATCCAGAGCTCGCCGATGACCTCGGGCCCCTTGGGCATATCGTCAGTGGGCTCGTCACCCTCGTACTCTTCGGGGACGATGGCGACTTCGCACACCGGCACCGCGGTCCCGCAACTGTCGGGCCGCTCGATGTAGTCCGGTCCAGAATTGAGACAGACTGCCGCAGACGTTTCGGTGAGTCCGTACCCGTTGCCCGGTTGACCCACGGGAAACGCGCTTCGAATTCTCTTCACAAGTTCCGGGGGTGCCGGTGCACCGCCGTAGGAGACTGATCGGACACTTGAAGTGTCGAACTTGTTGAAGTCAGGGTGATCGAGTATCTGCATGGCGATGGTTGGAACGCCCCCGATCATCGTCAGCCGCTCGGCTTCGATCAGCGCCAGCGCCTTTCCTGCATCGAAATGATGCATCATGACGATTTTGCCGCCGGAAGCGGTATTGACCACCATCACCGCGAGGCAACCGGTTGCGTGAAAGAGCGGAACGTTCAAGAGTCCCGCGTTCTGGATGCTCGCACCTTCGCCATCGACATTGCCACCTCCAAAGCGCAACGTCGAACGCTGGCCGATGAAGAAGAGACTCATCAGGTTGGTGAGGGCGTTTCGATGAGTCCCGACGGCTCCCTTCGGTCGACCAGTCGTTCCTGACGTGTAGAACATCGTCGCGTCATCCTCGGGATCGATCGTCACCTCTGGCGGCGTTGCTGTGGGGTCGACCGAGCCGAGGAAGTCGTCGAATCCGATGAAGTGAATTCGATCGTGCTTGGCGTCGATGTGTGCGGGTCGCTTCGGATCGTCGCTGACGACAACGACGGTTTCAAGTTCGGGCAGATTGTCGAGTTGCTTGCGGAGGCGCTCGAGTCGTTCCTCATCCACGAACAGCACCGTGGATCCAGAGTCGGTGAGGCCGTAGGCCAACTCGTCACTGGTCCACCAGGCGTTGAGGGGCACGACCACTGCACCAGTGACCATGGCACCCCAGAACGCGAAGACCCACTGAGGAAGGTTTCGAAGCGCAATTGCTACTCGGTCGCCCTTTTTGACGCCAATGGCCTGAAGGCGATGTGCCAAAGTCGAGGCGATGCGGTAATGCTGTTCGAAGGTGAATCGCTCGTCTTCGTAGACAAGAAAGTCTCGAGTGGCGTGATTGAGCGAGAGGTCCAGTACCTGGCGCAGACTGGTCGGTGCATGCTTCCACACCGACATTTCCACTCCATTGATTACCATTCGCTCGGTCTCGAACATCTGGCCCGGAGCGATCATTTGTGCGGTCGCTTCGGCGATGGAGAGAGGCGTGTCGCTCATGGACTGTGAGGCTACTTTGTCGTGGCTGGAGGGAACAGGGTCTCGCGATAGTGAACAAGTTCGCCAATGGACTCGCGGATATCGTCCAACGCACGATGCGCTGAAGACTTGTCGGGCATGCCCGCGAGCACCTCGGGATTCCATCGTCGGGCCAGTTCTTTGATGGTCGAAACGTCGACGTTTCGGTAGTGAAAGAACGCCTCGAGCGTGGGCATGTACTCCTGGAGGAACCGGCGGTCCGTGCCGATGGAGTTTCCACACAGCGGCACACTCTGTGCCTCATCGATGTACGTCTTGAGGAAGGCGAGTGTGGCGCTCTCGGCTTCTTCGACGCTCGTGGTGGACTGCTCGATAGCGCGCAGTAATCCGGACTTGGTGTGCATCTCGGTGACGAAGTCGCCCATACGCCCAAGTTCCTCGGGCGTCGCGTGGATCACGAGATCCGGCCCCTCGGCGACAATATTGAGCTGATCGTCGGTGATGATCGTCGCAATTTCAACGATGACGTGGCGCTGGGGTTCAAGTCCTGTCATCTCAAGATCGATCCATACGAGCACAGTGCGACACTATCGAATCTGAGTCCATGACGAGGAAGTGGCGAACATCTGGGGGCTATCCTGCCGAAATGGAGATTCTGATCAAGATGTTGGACGACGATGCAGTCCTACCCTCGTTCGCCAACGCGGGTGATGCGGGATGCGATCTGGTAGCGGTGGAGAAGTGTGAACTTGCCGCTGCTGGTGGACGCGCTCTGGTCAAAACGGGACTCAGTATCGCGATTCCCGAGGGGTACGCAGGATTCGTCTTGCCACGAAGCGGCCTCGCCTCTAAGCACGGAGTGACCTGTGCCAATGCACCGGGACTCATTGATTCGGGATATCGAGGAGAACTGAAGGTTGCCCTGGTGAATCTCGATCCACACGATGATTACGTCGTGCACAAGGGTGATCGCATTGCCCAATTGGTGGTTGTGAGGGTCGAGGGGTCGCAGTTCGTGGCAGTTGATGAACTACCCGCGGCGGCGCGTGGTGAGGGTGGCTTCGGTAGTTCTGGCCGGTGAGGAGCGAACCCGCTTAAGTCTGAGGGTTCCAGCGAGTCCAATAGCTCTGCCCTGGCACCGCCAAGACCACATTCGAGGTGGGGTGTGTATTGATGCTGAGAAAGGCGAGTTCAGCGAAGCGTTGAATTCGGCTATCATGGACGACACGCGGACGTAGCTCAGTTGGTAGAGCGCGACCTTGCCAAGGTCGAGGTCGCCGGTTCGAGCCCGGTCGTCCGCTCCAAGAGCGGCTTTCTACAGTGCTGGCGACACGGGTCACGACTCCTCGAGCCAGGCGGCGATGAGCAGAGTGGCCAGAACAATTCTGCTCGCAGTTCTCGTATGGCATCGACCACCAGAACTTCTCAGTGCCGAGCCTTCTCTCGAGTTCGAACACGATTGTCTCGATTGCGGAGTGCAAGAGTCCGAACCGCCGACACGTACGAAGACCCTCTAATCTTGGCGCCAGGAGGTGGTCATGGTACATCCGGCTCTTCAGCCATTCGTCGAGGAATCCCGAGCACATCCGTCGCCGCATCCCTCAACACTCAATATGGAGACTCGACGCGAGAATTTTCTTCAGCTCGCAGTTTCGAGAAGTGGGGAACCCGAGCCGGTTGAAGCAGTACGTGACGGTGAGCTCGTTCTCGAGGGGCGCACACTGCGATCACGCCTATATGTGCCTTTGAATGAGGAGAGCAAGGCCGTCGTGGTCTACTTCCACGGCGGGAGCTTCGTGATGGGCGATCTCGAGACCCACGACGCGCTGTGTCGTCGACTCTGTGCGGACACGAGAATGCGATTTGTTGCAATCGAATACCGTTTGGCGCCCGAGCATCCGTTCCCCGCCGCTGTTCAGGACGCCATTGATTCCGTTCGCTACGTCCATGACCATCTGGGTGAGTTCAGTGATGGCGAGTCAGAACTCATCGTCATGGGTGATTCGTCGGGGGGTTGTCTCGCTGCAGTCGCGGCGGCGATCACGCGTAGCGAAGGACTGGACATCGCCGCCCAGGTGATCATTTATCCGACACTCGGTCCAGAGGTGCTCACGGATTCTGCGCACACGTTCGCCACTGGATTCATGCTCGAACTCGAACACTTGCGCTACGACTACACCCAGTACCTCGACGGGTGGGGTGACCACACGGATCCGCGAGTGACGCCGCTGTTCTTCGAAGATCTGTCGGGTGCGCCACCCGCGATTGTGGTGGTGGCAGAGTGTGATCCGCTGCGTGACGAGGGCGTTGCCTACGCAGGGCTCTTGGAGCACTGCGGGGTGCCGGTGGAACTTCTCGAGGCACGTGGGATGGTTCACGGTTTCTTGCGCTTGGGAGCGCTCGTACCTGAGGCGCTCGAGATTCTTGACGATGTTGCGCGCCACATGCATCGTTTCGTGGAATTCGCAGCTTCGTGAACGTCCTCTTTGTCACCCTCGATCAGTTCCGAGGCGATTCCTACGGAGCGGCCGGACACCAGCTCGTTCGAACGCCCACGCTGGATCGAATCTCGAACGAAGGGGTACGACTGCAGCGTCATTTCTCCCAAGCCGCTCCCTGCGCGCCAGGTCGCGCCGCTCTCTACACCGGCACCTATCAGATGAACAACCGGGTGGTCGCGAACGGAACGCCGTTACCAACTGGCCTTTCCAATATCGCCACGGTCGCTCGAAGTGCCGGCTACGACCCGACGCTGTTTGGCTACACGGATCAAGGTCTCGATCCCAATCAGAGCGAAGGCTTCGACGACCCTCGCCTCGATAATTACGATGGCATCCTTCCTGGCTTTTCAGTAGGTCTCTATCTGCCAGAGAGCCAAGCCGGTTGGATTCAGTATCTGCGGGCCAAGGGCTATGAAGTGCAGAGTGGTTGGGCACCCGCACTGAGAGGCGAGCCCGAAAGAGACGCCGAAGATTCGTTGAGCGGCTTCTTGACCACTCGATTCCTGGAGTGGCTCGAAGGACAAGAGAGCGGCTGGTTCGCTCACCTCAGTTATCTGCGCCCTCACCCCCCATACGCGGCGGCGGGGGAGTTCTCTCGACTCTATGACCCGGCGGACGTCGACCTGCCAATCGAGGCCGCAGAGCGTGAGCAGCGCCACTTCCTCCACGAGCTAGCGCTCGGTGTCACCGAGAGCGCGGCGCCGAAGGATGAGGGCGCGCTTCGACACCTGCGGGCACAGTATTACGGAATGATCAGTGAAGTCGATCACCAACTCGGCCGCGTTGTTCGAAGCATCGAGGATCGCGGGGAATGGAACGACACGTTGGTGGTCATCACCTCGGACCACGGGGAACAACTGGGTGATCACGGGCTCATCGAGAAATTGGGATTCTTTCCCCAGAGTTACCACATCATTGGACTCTGGCGAGACCCGCGATCGCCGCACGCTGGAACGACAGTCGACCAGTTCAGCGAGAATGTCGACTTGTTGCCAACGCTCTGTGAGTCGTTGGGCGTCGAGGTGCCCGTCCAATGCGACGGTCGTTCGTTGCTTTCACTCATCGAGGGGACGTCGAGCGAGTGGCGCAACGCCGCTCACTACGAATGGGATTTTCGACAATTCTCAATCAATCGCCACACTCGTAAATGGCCGAGTGACCGCACGCTCGCACGACGCAATCTCGCGGTGTCGGTCAGTGAGGAGACCGCGTACGTCCAGTTCGGCGACGGCTCCTTTCGATGTTTCGATCTTCGAGAAGATCCCACGTGGAGAAGCGAGTGCGTGGATCCGTCTCGAATCCTGGCTGCGGCACAAGAACAGCTGGCGTGGCGACAGGAGCACATGACTCGCGACATGACTGACATGCTCCTCGGGCCCGAACGCCTTGGCCGGTGGCCGGAACGATTCCTGGTTCACTAGACCGCACTCACGCACAATTCGCGATGTGGTCGGCGAGGTTGCTGCGTGTGGATACTTCTTCTCGTTGATGAAGGAGGTGAGCACAGCCATTGGAGAATCGGTTCAGGGGTCGGCGATATCAGGCGCGCCGCCGCGCTCGTATTGCCGGTTGTGACCGGAAATTCGAGGGCAATGGTGCGATTTTTATGTTCGGGGTGAGACGACGCGGGAATTTCTGGTAACAATGGAACCCAGACGCCGGTCCCGGCGATGACTATGAGGAGTTTTTCATGTTGCGAATTACCAGAGTGCGTTCAGCGCTCGTCATGACTGGCGTCGCTTCGTTGCTGCTCGCTACGAGCGTCACGGTTGGTGCGGCTTCGACCACCGGTGTGTACAACTCGGCCGCCGCCAAGATGGTTCCGGCATCACTAAAGGGCAAGACCCTTCAGGTCGCCACGGACGCGACCTATCCACCCGACGAGATGATGAGTGGTTCCACCATGATCGGATTCGACGTTGACCTCATGAAGGCCATTGGCACAACCTTGGGCCTCAAGATCAACGAAGCGAATGTGACTTTCGACAGCATCATCGCGGGTATCAAGGGAGGCAAGTATCAAGTGGGCAACTCGTCGTTCACTGACACGAAGGCCCGTCAGGCCAGCGTCAACTTTGTTGACTACTTCCAAGCCGGTGAGGGCGTCTACGCCAAGAAGTCTTCATCCGCCAAGTTCACGGGCCTGAAGAGCTTCTGTGGCATGACCGTCGCCGTGGAGACCGGCACCACTGAGCAGTCCGACGCCGTCGCCACAGCCAAGACCTGCCCTTCGTCGAAGAAGCTGACAGTGTTGGCGTACCCCACGCAGACCTCAGCGAACCTCGCGGTCTCATCTGGTCGAGCAACCTTCGGTTTTGTTGACAGCCAGGTTGCTGGGTATGTCGTCTCGCAGTCAAAGGGTGCCTTCAAGTTGGTCGGCAAGGCCATCCAGGTCGCTCCGTACGGCATCGCGACATCCAAGTCAGCCGTTGGCCACGGTCTCGCACTGGCCATCCAAGCGGCACTCAAGGTGTTGATGGCGAACGGCACCTACCACGCCATTCTCGCCAAGTGGGGCGTCACCGCTGGCGCACTTCCGGCGAACAAGATAGTCCTCAACGGAGCCATCTCCTAAGAATTCGAAGTAGTTAGCCCATGAGTGCGAACGGGGACGTTGCCGTCAAGGTCGTCCCCGTTCGTCACGTGGGTCGATGGATAGGGCTCGCCGCAGTGTCGGTGCTGCTCGCGATGCTCATCCACACATTGTTCTTCCAGGTCTCGAGCGCTAAGCAGGCGTGCACCTTGACCAATGGCGTGCGTGTGTGTCACGGCGTCAAGGTCTGGCGTTTTCAGTGGGATGTCGTAGGTCAGTACTTCTTCACCTCAGAAGTCCTCCACGGTCTGCTCATCACGGTCGAACTCACCGTGATCTCAATGATCATTGGCATCTTGTTGGGCATGACCATCGCAGTCATGAGAATGTCTCCGAACCGGGTGCTGTCCTCACTGGCATGGTCCTATACGTGGTTCTTTCGCGGGACGCCAGTCTTGGTGCAACTCGTGTTCTGGGCGTTCATTGGACTGCTCTATCCACACCTGACGATTGGAATTCCCTTCACTCACCTTGCTTTCGTGCACATCCACGTCAACGTCGCGCTCACGCCCTTTGAGGCGGTGTTCATCGGTCTCGGTCTCAATGAGGGCGCGTACATGTCCGAGATAGCGCGATCGGGTCTTATCTCTGTTGACGAGGGCCAGATCGAAGCCGCAAGTTCACTCGGCATGACGCGGCGCCAGACGCTCCGCTTGGTGGTGATCCCTCAGGCCATGCGGGTCATCATCCCGCCGACGGGCAATGAGGTCATCTCGATGCTCAAGACAACGTCGTTGGCCAGTGCGGTGGGCGTCTTGGAATTGTTCGGGGCCGTTGAGAACGTGTACGCGACGAACTACAAGATCATGCCACTCTTGGTCGTGGCCAGCATCTGGTATCTCATCGTCACCACGGTTTTGTCGATTGGCCAGTTCTACCTCGAGCGACGATTTGCTCGAGGCGCATTGCGCACGCCACCACCGACCCCCATACAGCGCCTGCGGGCCGATCTTCGAGGAATTGGCTCGAAGTTTCGCACCAAGCGTGGTGTCGCGGAGGTGAGTGCATGAGTGAAGCAATGGTCGAGGTCCGAGGTGTGCACAAGTCATACGCCGGTGTCGAGGTGCTCAAGGGTGTCGATCTCACAGTGAATCGCGGAGAAGTGACGTGCCTGATTGGTCCTTCGGGATCGGGTAAGAGCACGCTGCTTCGTTGCATCAATCACTTAGAGAAGCACGATGCCGGCGAGCTTCGCGTGGACGGAGACCTCGTTGGCTACGAGGCTCGAAACGGGAAGCTCTATGAACTCAATGACAAGGCAATTTGTGAGAAGCGATCGCACATTGGCATGGTCTTCCAACGCTTCAATCTGTTTCAACATCTCACTGTTTTAGAGAACATCACAGTGGGTCAGACCCAGGTGAAGAACGTTGATCGAGATGTGGCGAGGACAAAGGCGCGTGAACTGCTCAAGCGTGTTGGTCTCGAAGGCAAGGAGAAGCACTACCCGAGCCAACTCTCGGGCGGTCAGCAGCAACGGGTAGCCATAGCGCGGGCATTGGCGATGGAGCCCAAATTGATGCTCTTTGACGAGCCGACCTCGGCGCTCGACCCTGAATTGGTCGGTGAGGTACTCGATGTCATGAAGGACCTCGCGCGAAGTGGCATGACCATGATCGTGGTGACCCATGAGATGGGTTTCGCCCGAGAGGTTGCCGATACCGTGTACTTCCTCGACGGTGGCGTCATTGAAGAGTCTGGTGATCCGCGTGAGGTCTTGCTCTCACCGAGCTCAGAGCGACTGAAGAACTTTCTTTCGAAAGTCCTCTGATGTCGTGGGAGCTGGACGCGACCAATGTCGGTACTGGGCTTCCCCTCGAGGGAATTCGCGTCCTCGATTTTTCGCGAGTGCTTGCGGGTCCGATGTGCGCGATGATCGCCGGTGACCTCGGGGCGGACGTCATCAAGGTCGAAGGGCCAGATGGCGACCCGGTGCGAGCGCTCGCGCCACCTCGTTTCGGCGAGGACGCCACGTACTATCTGGCGGTGAATCGCCATCGCCGTAACGTAGTCGCTGACCTGAAGGACCCGTCGGATTTCGAGCGCGTCCTCGAACTCGTCAAACTCGCCGATGCCGTGGTGGAGAATTTTCTGCCCAATCAGATCGCCGCACTGGGTATCGAGCGCCTCCGACAAGCGAATCCCGAGTGCGTGTGGGTGAGCGTGACGCCCGCGACGAGTGGCGGACCCGTGGCGAGCCAGCCATCCTTCGATCTACTCGCGCAAGCTCGTTCCGGGTTGATGGGCGTGACGGGGAATGCGTCGGGTCCTCCCGTGAAGGTCGGAGCCCCGCTCGCGGACGTCGTCACGGGTCTCTATGGAGCAATCGCCCTCGTGGCCGGACTCTTTGAGCGCGCTCGAGGGCGAGCGGGTCGTCACTTCGAAGCGCCGCTGCTCGAATCCACCATGAGTGCATTGGTGAACCAGGCTCAGGGGTACCTCGCCACTGGCGTGAATCCGGCGCGATTAGGAAACGATCATCCGAGCATCGCACCGTACGGCCCGGTCGAGACCGCTGATGGTCTGCTTCTTATCGCGGTCGGTACCGATCTCCAATATGAGCGACTCATCACCGTCCTTGGAGATGAGCATTTACAAGCACAACTCCAGTGGACGACCAATGCCGCACGGGTGAGTGATCGCGACGCGCT
>DAIEHI010000179.1 GCA_027355725.1 Acidimicrobiaceae bacterium | reverse complement strand
TTGCTCGTCGAGACCTGGTTGGCGCTCACGCCCGCGGCCTTGGCCATAGCGTTCACCACGTCGTTGGTGATCGAGAGTTGCTTGGCTGCGGACAGTGAGTTGAGGTCTGAGGTGACCTGGTAGGTATCTGAGCCGAGCTTTTCGACAATTGGCTGTGAAAGACCCGCCTTCTGCACGGCCTGGGTCATTGCTGAAATTGACGAGTGGGGCGCGAGCACCTCCCACGAACTGCCACCCTTGAAGTCGATGCCGAGATTGAACCCGCGAACGCCGAGAGAACCCAGCCCAACGACGATGATGATGATCGAGATCGCAAACCAGGTCTTTCGACGACCGACGAAGTCGATCGTCGTCAGTCCGCGATAGAGACGGCCAAAGCGCCCGGGCGTTTTGGTTGAATCACTCATTGCTCAACTCCTGGAGTAAGACCGGCCGCCATTGAAAGGGCGGAACTGCTCTGCGAACTGCGTCGCCCGAGCAAGATCACGAGAGGTCGCGTGAAGTACCACGTGATGACCACGTCCATCAGTGTCGAGAGCCCTAGGAAGAACGCGAAACCACGTACGTCGCCCACCGCAATCATGTACAAGAGCACCGCGGCGAGCAGACTCACCGTGTCAGCGGCCAACACCGTGCGCCACGCAGAACGAAAACCTCGGTCCACGGACGAACGAATCGTGCGACCAGCACGCGATTCATCTTTCAACCGTTCGAAGTAGACAATGTAACTGTCCACCGTGATACCAATGGACACAATTAATCCGGTGACACCAGCCAGGCTGAAACTCGGGGCGAATGCCGTGTGACCGAGGGCAGAGATAATCGCCCAGAGCAGCGCTGCAGTGACCGCCAGACCGAGCACGATGACCAGACCCAATGCACGGTAGTAGAGGATCGTGTAGAGCAACACCAATGCGAGACCCACGAGACCCGCACCTAGACCTGCAACAAGTGCGCTGTGACCGAGGGTGGGCGACACGGTCTGGGTCGTGAGAGCCACCAGACGCACCGGCAGGGCACCGAACTGCATGGCGATAGCGAGATTCTTCGCCGTCGTCTCAGTGAACGATCCCGAGATCTGACCCTGACCACCAAATGAAGTGAAGGACGTTTGGGTGGGTTGGATGAGAGGGGCCGATTGGACGACTCCATCGAGTTCGATCGCGAGTTGTTGATGGAAATTCTTCTGTGCTACCTGGTCCCACTGCGGACTGCCCTTGGAGGTCAAGGTGTAGTTGACCACCCACGCGCCGAGTTGGTCCTGCTGGGCCACTGCCTTGCCAATGGCTTGACCCGTCAACTCCGAAGGACCGAGCAAGTATCGAACTCCGGGCTGTCCGAGGACCGGCAAGATGACTGTCTTGGTCGGGTCGTCAGCAGCAGGCGTTGTTGATGCGACTTTTGCGAACTTGGGATCCGGTTGGATGTTGGCGTTGTAGTCGTAGCCATTCACGTTGTTCGAATTGGGCGTGACAGCGAGATTCGCCGCGGTCAACGCGTACTGCGCACCGCACGCGGGAAGCGTTCCTTTGTAGGTGTAGGTCTTCTTCGCCTCAGTGACCTGACAGAGCACGGGTCGAAAGAGCAACTGCGCGGTCTGTCCGACCGCGGCGAGTACGGTACGCGCGTCGCTCACGCCAGGCACACTCACCACGACGTCTTTACCCTGGAGGTTCACCTGGGCGCCAGAGACACCCAGGCCGTTCACGCGGTTGCTGAGGATCTGTACGACCTCTTGCATGTTGGACTTGCTCGCCGGGTGCACTGGCTTGTAGACGACTGACAATCCGCCAGCTAGGTCGAGTCCCAACTTCGGTCCCCAACCGAGTGACAGAGTCGTCGCGAGCGAACCGAACGCAATTGCAATCGTGAGAAACAGGCTGACGATCAGTGACCGTCGTGAACCGACCTTTGGAGCCATTACTTCTTGTCGCCTTCTTGTGCGTCGTCGTCAGTGGACTCAGGGATCACAACGGGATCAAAGCGCCGAGCGATAGCTGAAGGGATGAACTGGAGCTCCACTCCACTCGCACTGCGCAATGTGACGAACTCGTCGTCTTGGCTCACGACGGTGCCAACGAACCCACCAATGGTCTGAGCGCGGTCGCCCACTTCAACCTTCTTCGTAGCGAGTCGCGCAGCCTTTTGCTTCTTGCTGCGTGGACGCAGGTAGAAGAAGTACAGGCCACCGAAGACGACTGCGTAAATGATCAGGATGGTTGATGAACCACCACTGGATGAAGCTGCGAACATGTGTATTTCCTCCGTCAATAGACAAAGAAACCCTAGTCGCTGGCGAGCTCCGGATTAGGCCAGTCCGCCACCGCGAGGCGCGAGACCCATGTGTCGGTACGCCTTTTCGGTGGCGATTCGTCCCCGAGGGGTGCGAATGAGCAAGCCTTCTCGAAGCAGAAACGGCTCATACGCGTCCTCAATCGTGGTCGGCTCCTCCCCACAGGCGTGGGCCAGGGTCGTCAAACCAACGGGCTGGCGCGAAAACTGATCGCACAGCAACTGCAGGATCCTGCGGTCAATTTTGTCCAAACCGTAGTTGTCAACACCAAAGAGCACAAGGGCTTCGATTGCCACAACCTTGTCGATCCGTTCATGATCGTGCACCGCTGCGAAGTCGCGGACCCGTCGAAGGAGCCGGTTGGCGATGCGTGGCGTGCCTCGGCTCCTCGATGCGATCGTCTGCGCAGCGTCCTCTCTCAGTTCAATGCCGAGCAGGCGTGCGGACCTCGTGACGATGACGCTGAGCTCAGCTGGGTCATACAGGTCGAGTTGTCCAATGAATCCGAACCGATCACGCAGCGGCGCCGCCACCAATCCAGTCCTCGTGGTCGCACCAACCAGAGTGAAATTCGGCAAGTCGAGTCGTATGGAGCGCGCCGATGGACCTCGACCGATCAAGACGTCCAGACGGCGATCCTCGAGGGCAGGATAGAGAACTTCTTCGAGCGAGCGTGACAGTCGGTGGATCTCGTCGATGAACAGGACGTCACCATCTTGGAGGTCGGTGAGCAGCGCCGCTAGGTCACCAGGTCTCGAAAGCACTGGTCCAGAGGTGATGCGAATGCCCGACCCCATCTCGGCGGCCACAATGCTCGCCAGCGACGTCTTTCCAAGTCCCGGAGGACCAGCGAACAAGAGATGATCCGCGCTCTGGTGACGAGCACGGGCCGAACCGAGCACAATTTCAAGATGGCGCACGAGCTCAGCCTGGCCAATGAAGTCCTTCAGGGTCATCGGGCGAAGCGATACTTCCGCGTTGCGCTCCCCCTCGTCGGCGAGGGGGCCGACGAGACTGGTGTTCAACCGTTCGAGGTCAATTTCTCTGCGACTCACTGACGCCTCACCAGCTGCAGTGCGAGTCGAAGCGCGGCCGACTCATCAGATGGGAGCTCGACATCCTCGAGGGCTTGACGAATCTCCTGATTAGAGTACCCAAGTGATCGAAGGGCGTCATCAATGACGCTCGTCGGTGCGTTCGTCGCGCTCACGGCCTGGTCGGCGACCGCAAAGAACTTTCCCTTGAGTTCGAGCACGATGCGACTGGCGGTCTTTGGGCCGATCCCTGGAATCGTGGCCACGCGTTTGACGTCATCACTCTCGATTGCCTGTGCGAGTTCGCCCGTCGTCATCGTTCTGAGCGCCGCCAATGCAGTCGAAGGACCGACTCCGGGCGTTACGAGCAGGAGTTCGAAGAACTCTCGATCAGCCAGAGAGTTGAATCCATACAAGAGGATTGCGTCCGCGCGCACCACCGTGTAGACGAATAACTCCACACTCTCCCCGACGCGAAAGGCACCTGTCGAAGCGGTCTGGACTTCATAACCGACACCGTTCACGTCAATGAGCAGAGAACCGTGAACATCTTGGTGAAGCACTCGACCACTCAACCAACCAATCACGACGCACTCACACTTGGATAACGCCGCTCGGTGCGCTCGGTCATGAAATACGTAATCGCGAGCGCCAAAGCATCTGCCGCGTCGGGTGGCTCGGGGATCTGCGAGAGCCCGCAAATGCGAGCCACCATTTCTTGGACTTGAAGTTTGCTCGCCGCACCGTAGCCCGTCACTGCCAATTTCACCTGTTGCGCAGTGAACTGACGCACTAACAACTTCTGGGCACCAGCGAGCGCCACAGCCACCCCACTCGCCTGCGCCACTGGAATGGCTGTTTTCGCGTTGCGCTGATAGAACACGCGTTCAACCACAACAGCGTGCGGGGACGTCTCATGCAACAAATCGGTCAATTCAATCAACAATTGGCTCAACCGCTCTTCGACCGCAACCATTGGATCGGTTTCGATCACGCCCGCACGAAGTGCTCGAAATGACTCAACACCTTCGAGTGAACCTTCTACGAGTCCAAAACCGCACCGAGTGAGTCCAGGGTCGATGCCGAGTACGAACATACGTTCGATACTAACGCGATTACGTCCTCAGCAGCGGTTTTAACCCTCGAAGGAAGCCAGAATCTCGTCGGGAATATCGAAGTTGGCGTAGACGTTCTGAACGTCATCATGATCGTCGATCGCCTCCATCAGTCGCAAGATCTTCTTCGCCTCCGATTCATCGCCAACTGGAACGAGGTTCTGGGCGACCAGGGTCAGATCTGCACTCAAGACTTTCACCCCAAACCCCTCGAGCGCGTCGCGGACTGATCCCACGTCGTGGGGCTCGGTGGTCACAAGATAGTTGGCGCCCTGCGGTTCAAAGTTCTCACCACCGGCCTCCATCACCCATTCGAGCAACTGGTCTTCATCGATCGGGCCTTGGACTTCGAGCATGCCCTTTCGATCGAATTGCCACGACACCGCACCCGGCTCGGCGATCGAGCCGCCGTTCTTTGAAAAGACGTGCTTGATCTCGGCGCTCGTACGATTGCGATTGTCCGTCAAGGTCTCGACGATCACGGCCACACCGTTCGGCGCATAGCCCTCATAGGAGATCGATTCGTAGCGAACGCCTTCAAGCTCACCGGTACCGCGCTTGATAGCTCGCTCGATGGTGTCAATGGGCACCGACGCCTCACGGGCCTTTTGAAACATGGTTCGCAGACTGGCGTTGGACGCGGGGTCTCCGCCGCCTTCGCGTGCTGCGACCTCGACTTGGCGAATGAGCTTCGCGAATACTTTGGCTCGGGCGCTGTCCTTCGCACCTTTACGATGCTTGGTCGTTGCCCACTTTGAATGGCCGGACATGGTTCCTCCTGCCCTTAGGGGCGTACGTATCGTAGCGAAACTTACAGCGAGTCAGTGAAGAGCTGGTGTACGCGCGAATCCAGCGTGAGCTCGGGGTGAAAGGCGCACCCCCACACGTTGGCGTGTCGCACGAGAACTGGGTGCTGGCCGTCACCGTGGTCCAACATCGCGAGCACCTCAACCTCATCCGACCACCGCTCGATCTTGGGCGCGCGAATGAAGACTCCTGGCACGACCCCGACGCCCTTCACCTCAACGGGTGATTCGAAACTTGCAATTTGTCGCCCGTAACCGTTGCGACGAACTGAGATATCGAGTGCGCCATAACTCCACTGGTCCGATCTCCCTCCAAGAATCTCTCGACTCAACAGGATCAGCCCCGCGCACGTACCCATGACACTGAAGCCCGCATTGATCTTCTCTTCGAGCGTTGTTCGAATTCCCGACGTGGCGAGTAGATAGGCAATGGTCGTCGACTCACCGCCGGGCAGCACCAGTCCATCGAGATTGTCGAGGTCTTCGGGGTGACGCACGCGCACAACGTCCACATCGAGTTCTTGCAACATCGAGACGTGTTCTCGTACGTCGCCCTGCAGGGCGAGTACGCCAACGCGCGGCATTACCAACCGCGCTCAGCGAGGCGAACTTCCAGTGACGTGGTTTCGGCCCCGCGCATCGCTTCGCCGAGTCCGGTCGAGACGCGCGCGACAACCTGAGCGTCTTCGAAGTGCGTTGTCGCTTCGACGATCGCCTTGGCCATGCGGATCGGGTCCTCGCTCTTGAAGATCCCTGAGCCTACAAAGACCGCCTCGGCGCCGAGCTGGAGCACGAGAGCTGCGTCGGCTGGCGTCGAAATCCCACCCGCGCAGAACAACGGTACGGGAAGTTTTCCAGTCGCCGCGACTTCTTGTACGAGTGGCAGTGGCGCCTGCAAGTCCTTGGCCAGCGAGAACAACTCTGCGGCGTCGGCGCTTTGGAGGCGACGCATTTGGGCGTTGATCGTTCGAAGATGGCGAACTGCCTCGACGACATTGCCCGTGCCCGCTTCGCCCTTGGAACGAATGAGACACGCGCCCTCACCAATTCGACGGAGTGCTTCGCCCAGATTGGTCGCACCGCACACGAATGGCACAGTGAAACCCCACTTGTCAATGTGGTTCTCCTCATCGGCCGGCGTCAAGACCTCTGATTCGTCGATGTAGTCGACGTCGAGTGCCTGGAGGATCTGTGCTTCGGCGAAATGGCCGATGCGCGCCTTCGCCATCACTGGGATGGTCACACTCGCTTGGATCTCTTTGATCATCTGAGGGTCACTCATTCGAGCGACGCCGCCGTCTCGTCGAATATCCGAGGGGACCCGCTCAAGGGCCATGACCGCTACTGCTCCCGAATCCTCGGCGATTTTGGCCTGCTCGGGGTTAACGACGTCCATGATCACGCCGCCGCGCAACATGTCAGCGAGCCCTCGCTTAACGAGCGCTGATCCTACAATTGAGGGGTTAGATGAAGAACTCATGCGTCCAGCCTAACTGGCAGGAGCACTCACCACTCTTCGAGTGCCAGAGCCCTCAGTTGCACATCATCGAGATCACTCAAATCCGTGGTCGAGCGGTCGCTCCATATATTGAACCAGACCCAACGCCATCGAGTGAAGGGCTCGCTTGAGAAGAACGAGTCTGCACCGGGCGTTTGTCGCGCGCACTTGAACAGCGCGCCCGCGAGCCCGAGAGGGTATCGGATGGCTGCGGCGGCCACTTCGTCAGCCCGATATGACAAACCCGGACCAGCCAGCATTCGACGGGCTTCCTCGCCAAGGGTGGCGACCGCAGCAACACTCTCGCGATTCAAGAGTCCAAGACGGTGTCGGGCTAGACAGTGCGCCACTACCCCCTCGAGTTCGATCAACTCGAAGTCGGCCATCATGGCATCGGTCACGAACAATGAAAGAGTCGACCCATTGGGCACGAGCGCGGCGTTGTAACCAGGATCACTGACGATGAATGCGCTGACCTCATCAACGCCGAACGTTGCACTCAAACGATCAAGGACAGTAGTGAGACGTTGTCGATCCTTTGCGGTCCCGCTGGCACTGAAATGCGCGAGCATCAGCGCCCCTAGAGAACTACCGCAGCGCTCGAACCGCGCCAACGAACTTCGCAAGTACCACGCGTACGCCAGTCCAACAACGACGCCGAGTGCCGGCAGCCACGGCACGACCACCACACCAACAATGAGTGCCGCAACGACAAGCCCCGCGATGATCGTTCCCGGCAGCGCCCTGCGAAGCGCGAAGGTTCGAACGAAATGAAGATTGCCCTGTCGTTCGTGCGCTGAGGGGGCGTAGGGGTTCTGCCAGTCGGGATCGAGCACCGGTGCCACGTACTGTGGTCCACGATTCCTTGAGGAATTGGGTCGACGCGATCGCGATCGTTGCTTAGTGGCCACGGACCAAGGCTACCTTGTCTTGACGTAGGAACGACGTGCCGACTCGTAGCGAAGTTCGTACTCGCTCATGAGTCGCTGCATAGACCAATGTTGTGCGTGAGCTCGCGCCTCGGCAATTCGCTCGGGCGTCTCACCCTCAAGTGCCGTCGCGATCGCGCGCTCGAGCTGAACCGGATTCGAAGGTTCGAACAGCTGGGCGTGACCCCCTGCGGCGTCGCGGTACCCAGCAATGTCGCTCGCGACAACAACGGTCTCACTCGCCATTGCTTCGAGGAGGATGAGTCCGAAACTCTCTCCACGAGTTGAGGGCGCCACGAGCGCGTTCGCTCGGCGTAGCCAACGACGCTTCTGATCATCGTCTACGCGGCCGACGAAGACAACCATCTCATCATGAGCGGCCTGCGCCTGGAGCCTGGATCGCTCTGGTCCATCGCCAATAATCACCAAGCGCCACGGCGTGAGTGCGCGAGCGTTGTGCGCGCGAACGGCCTCGATCACGAGACTCGTGCCCTTTCGCTCTTCGAGACGACCAACGAAGAGGACCACGACCTCGCTCGTTCTCTCTCGTGCGAATTCGACGAATCGTTCCGTCTCAAAACCGTTGAACAAGACGTCAGCCACGATCCCTGTGGCATCTCGAATCGTCGACGCGGCGGCTTCACTCACCGCAGTTGCAACATTGAGCCCCTTCGCGAGCGACCTGAGTAATGGCCTCGTCAGCGTGTACGCCGGCCCGGAGCCACTTCGATGGAAGGTGGCCACCGAGGGCCACTCGTGAGCGCGTAGTGACGACCAGCCAACGAGGGGTGCGAAGGGTTCGTGGAAATGAACCACGTCGGGTTCGAAACGACGAACTACGTCGCGCGCAGCTCGCGACGCGCCCAGCGAAAGAGTCAGGGGTGCTCGTGAGCCATTGGCCGGGATCGACACGAGTCGCCCGAATCGACGGACGTCTCCGGCGCCGTCGTAGCGGTTGTGATCCGTTTCATCAGGGGCGATCACCAACACTCGTACGTCGCGACGCTCAAGTTCGCGCGCCATTGCGAGCACCTGCTCCTGGACGCCGCCAAAGACGCTCAGCGCGTACGGCGACACCAACGCAACGCGTGTCACACTCACGAGTCGGAGAAACGTGGTTGGAGCACGTGCCACTGCTCGGGCGCTCGACGAATGAGACCTTCCAGCTCTATGGCGATTGCCTGAGTCACCCGACTGACGTCATCGCGCAGACGAGCGGTACGATCGGTATTGATGGGCGGGGTCACCACCGCGTGGTGGTCACGTCCGGGTCCTGAGTAACAGGCGGCGGCAACGAGCGTCGCCCCGGTTCGAAGCGCCAGCGTCGCCGGGCCTGCGGGAATTGTCACGCGCTCGCCAAAGAAGTCGACCATGAGGCCATTCTCTTGGATATCTCGATCGCACAACAGGCCAACGACACCCCCGTCGCGCAAGGTCTGCAGCAACGCGGTCCCCGCGTGCGCGTCAAGGGGCGCAATGTTTATGCCAATCGATTGGCGTTTTGACTTGAACCACTCGAAGAGTTCTCGGGGCTCGAGTTCCTCGGCTACCGCGGTCATTGGTAGGTCGAGTGACGCGAGGAGCGCTCCACCCCACTCCCAACTCCCGATATGGGGCAGCGCGATGACTATGCCCTGGCCACGGGCTTTGGCCTCGAGCAGGTGCTCCATGCCCTCGGCGATGACGAAGCGGCTCGTGATGGTCGCTTCCTTGAGGGCGGGCAACTTCGCACTCTCGGCCCAGTACTGACCGTAACTCGCAAAACCTCGATCCACGAAGCTCTCGAGGAGTTCACCCGCAACGGGCGTACCCTTGACAGCGAGTGCGTGTATCAAATTGTCACTTAGATTGCGACGAGCGCCCTTCGTTACACGAGAGACCAGTGGCGCGAGCGTTCGCGCCACGCCGACATCGAAACGCTCAGGCAGTCGCTCCAGTACCGCCGCGATGCCTTTGAAGAGGGCGACGCGCGCCTGACCAGCCACGACTTAGTGGCGTGAGGCGCGACTTGGTCCTCTGCGGAGCCGACCCGCATGCTGATAGACGCGATGGGTGTGGGCTGGCGCTGGGGCCGGGCGAGCCGCGACCTGCCACACCCTCCAGAACCGTCCGCCGGCCGTCATCGCGGTGAGCACCAGCATCAGCCACAACACCGGAACGAAGATCTGGGTGGCGAGGAGTGCCACACCGAGCAGCACCATGCGCTCAGCGCGCTCCATGAGTCCACCTTTCGCCTGGAGGCCAAGACTCTCCGCCTTCGAACGTTGGTACGAGATCAGGAAGGTGGTGGTGAGGATCGCGAAGGGCAAGAGCACCAACTGACCGTGATGGTGTGCCTCCAGGTAGTACGCAACCCCACCGAGCAGCACCGAATCCGACACGCGGTCCACGACCGAATCGAAAAAACTGCCACGCTGGCTGGCGCGTTGGGAAGCCTTGGCGACCGCGCCGTCGAACATGTCGTGAAATCCTGTCAACGTGAGCAGCACAATGGCGAGATAGAAATAACCAACGCCAATGGCCCACGCGGTCGCGCACGCGAAGACCAGACCCGAGGCGGTCAGCACATCTGCGGAGAAACCGACACGGACCAACCACTGTCCAATTGGTGCGGTGGTGGCATCCACCGAATTACGAAACTTTCCGTCGAACATTGATCCTCCGGATCCTTTGGGCGAAGTCTACCGGCCCAATTCGACCCAAGTGGGTCTAAAACTGGTCATGCACCTTGTGCCAGGTTGATCCAAGGGACTCCGGCAAGACCCGTGTTTCCCCTATTGACGTCATGAAATTCGTGTCACCAATCCATCGTGGCAGGACGTGGCCGTGTAAATGCTTGGGGATTCCTGCTCCGGCGGCCTGACCAAGATTCATGCCCACATTCATGCCGTCGGGCCCATACGCGCCCTCAACGGCGCGAATGGTACGACGAAGGGTCAAAAAGAAGCTCGCGTACTGCACCTCATCCAAGTCCGTAGGGGACGCCACGTGACGATGGGGCAGCACGAGAAGATGACCCGAGCCGTAAGGGAACGCGTTCAAGATCACGTAGGAGTGCTCGTCGCGATAGACAATGCCCGTTGAGGCACTCACCTCATCTTGGGCGAAGAGACAAAAGATGCACTCCCCCTCGTCTCTCAGATTCGGCCCCGCACTCGCACTCGTGACGTACGCTTCACGCCACGACGCAGAGAACCTCTCCAGGGGCACTAGCGCGCCTCGGGCGAACTGTGCTCAGCAATCTCTTTCAACAGACGTTCGCGGAAATCGTCGATCGTCACCCCGCGTTCTGGGTCGTTTGAACCTCGTGAGTTGACGCCGAGGGTGTCGTGGGCGACATCGTCATCGCCTACGACCACGATGTAAGGAATCTTCTCGAGTTTCGCCCGGCGAATACGCGCACCGAGCGGCTCATTGGCTAATTCAACCTCAACGCGCACCCCGTCTGCGCGCAACGTCGTTGCCACTTCCTGGGCGTAGCTGTCGTGATCATCGCGAACCCCAAGCACACGCACCTGCTCCGGGCTCATCCAAGTGGGCATGTTGCCGGCGTAGTGTTCGATCAAGATCGCCATGAAGCGCTCCACCGAGCCAAAAAGTGCGCGATGGATCATGATGGGTCGGTGTCGCGCATTGTCGGGCGCGATGAAACTCGCATCGAAACGTTGCGGCAATTGAAAGTCGAGCTGAATCGTCGAGAGTTGATGGGTTCGACCAATAGCGTCGCGCGCCTGCACCGAGATCTTCGGCCCGTAAAACGCGCCGCCGCCTTCATCCATCACGAGCTCGAGGCCCGCGCTGTTGGCAACCTTCTCCAACGTCTCTTCGGCCTCACGCCACTCCTCAAGCGTGCCGACGGCCTTCTTCTCGGGTCGAGTCGACAATTCGAGGTAGAAGTCGTTGAGGCCAAAGTCACGCAGGAGGTCGAGCACGAACGTGAGCAGACTGGTCAGTTCGTCGGCCATCTGATCACGCGTGCAGAAGATGTGCGCGTCGTCTTGGGTCATCCCTCGCACGCGAGTGAGCCCGTGCACGGCCCCCGACTTCTCGTATCGATAGACAGTGCCGAACTCGAACATGCGAATCGGCAGTTCGCGATAACTGCGCTGACGTGCCTTGAAGATCAAGACATGAAAGGGGCAGTTCATTGGTTTCAGGTAATAGTTCTGTCCGTCGTCGAGTTCCATGGGCGGGTACATGCCGTCGGCGTACCAGTCCAAGTGGCCCGACGTCTCAAAGAGTTCACTCTTCGTGATGTGGGGAGAATTGACGAAGTCGTACCCCTCTTCGACGTGACGACTACGCGAGTACTCCTCCATCACCCGACGCATGGTGCCACCCTTGGGGTGAAAAACCGCCAGACCCGGTCCCAACTCACTCGGGAAGGAGAACAAATCGAGTTCCTGTCCGAGTCGACGGTGGTCTCGCTTCTCGGCCTCTTCGAGCTGGGTGAGGTGCGCCTCGAGGGCATCCTTTGATTCCCAAGCGGTGCCATAGATGCGCTGGAGTTGCGGTCGCTTCTCGTCGCCGCGCCAGTACGCACCCGCAACGCGCATCAACTTAAAGAACCCCAGCCGTGCTGTCGAAGGAACGTGGGGCCCACGGCACAGGTCGCGAAACGCCGGGGTGTTCGAGTACGTCGAGACTACTGAAGGACTCGCGAGTTCAGCCAAGTCCTCCTCACTGGCACCTGACTTCACTGATTGGATGATCTCCACCTTGAACGGCTGATCCTTGAAGAGCTCGAGTCCCTCCTCAAAGGAGTACTCCGAGCGGGTGAAGGGCTGGTCTTCGCCAACGATCTTTCGCATCTCGGCTTCTATTCGAGCGAGGTCGTCGTCGCTGAAGTGCTCTCCCCCCGGCAGTGAGAAGTCGTAGTAGAAACCGTCGCGGATCGCCGGTCCAATCGCGTAGTGCGCACCCGGCCAGAGTCTGGTGACCGCTTGGGCCATCACGTGGGCGGTCGAATGGCGCAAGACCTCGCGCCCCTTTTCGCTGGCCGGGGTCACTATCGCCACCCGAGCACCGTTGGGCAATGCTGAGACGAGATCGACCAATTGGCCGTTCACTTCAGCGGCAAGCGCGTCTTTGGCCAGTCGAGCGCCAATGGATACGGCGAGGTCGTTCGCTGTCGCACCAGCGTGTAGCGAACGATGACTTCCGTCAGGGAGTTGTACTTCGAGATCCGACATTCTGGCCTTTCATTGTCTACAGCGTAATGCCGAGCAACCCCGCCGCGGGGGCGACACTGAACCCGGCGTACGCCGCTTCGTCAATCGCACGTAACGCACGCGGCGTGTCGAGGTCGTCGTCGAGGGCCGCACGCACATCGTCGAGCACACCACTCGCTCGACCGGTGATCAGTGTCGAACGCCACGTCGCGAGACGCGACTGGGCCCGATCAAGCAATTCGTCACGCCACTCCCAGTCTTCGCGGTAGTGCTGGTCGAGCAGGGCCAGGCGCACGGCCGCCGACTCCGCTCGCTCGACCAACTCAGAGACGAAAACGAGATTCCCGAGTGACTTCGACATCTTGGTGCCGTCGAGTCCTACGAGACCCACGTGCATCCAGTGCTTCACGAACGGCACCCCGGTCACCGCCTCGCTCTGGGCGGCTTCGCATTCGTGGTGAGGAAAGGCAAGGTCTCTCCCCCCACCATGCACGTCAACCGACTTTCCGAGGTCACGCAGCGCGAGAGCGGAGCACTCAATATGCCATCCCGGTCGTCCGGCACCCCAACGCGATTCCCAGGCCGGTTCATCCTCTAGTGACGGTTGCCACAAGACGAAGTCCAAGGGGTCGCGCTTGCGAGGATCCTCGGGGTTACCTCCGTGAATGGCGGCGAGTTCGAGCATCGAAGCCCGGCTCTCGTGGCTCACCTGTCCAAAGTGAGGGAACTTAGATACTTCGAAATAAACCCATCCGTCAACTTCGTAAGCGAAGCCCTTGTCGAACGTCTCTCCGACCAAAGTCAAGATCTCGGGAATCGCTCCGGTGGCGCGCGGTTCAGAGAACACGGGCAGCAGGTTGATCAACTGCATGTCTCGGTCAAACTTGGTCATCTCCTGGGCGGCCAGGTCCAAGTAGTTGACGCCCAGTTCTCGAGCTTTGCGCAAGATGTCGTCGTCAACATCGGTGACGTTTCGTACGCATCGGGCGTCGTGTCCTTCGTCGATCAGTCGCCGCTTCAAGACGTCGAACGAGAGGTACACGAAGGCGTGTCCCAGGTGGGCCGAGTCATAGGGCGTGATGCCACAGCTGTACATGGTGACCCTCGGCCCGGCCTCGAGGGGGAAGATTCCCTGGCGTGCGGTGTCATAGAGGCGCATCAGTGGTGCAACCCAGCGAGCCTCACGTAACTGTGGGCTTTGTGGCGGATATTGATTGAAATACACACCGCAGTGAAAGCCTCAATCGCGCTCGCGAGGGACATCGATCCCGCAATCACCGCGTGCAGACCAGGCATCATGTCGACGATCTCACCCACTCGCGCGCGCGCCGTGTCGTCGTCAGAGAAGATCACGACGTCAGCTTCGAGGCCACTGTCGAGGTCCTCCATCATTGCAGCGGGCAGGTGGTGGAATGCGCCAACGACCCGGCTCTCGGGCAGGGCGTGGGCAATCTGGGCGGCCATTGATCCCCTCGAGGGATAGAGCGGGAGCACTTCACGGTTCTCTCGAACGAGGGCGTTCACCATGGAGACCACAATCTTGTTCGCCAGTGAGGAGCGAAGCGCACTCACCGTGGCGACAGCCGAATCGAACGGGGTGGCCACCACCACGAGGTCGCACTGGGCCGCAGCTTCGTTGCTGTCGCCGCGCACACTCCCCTGCCCGCGAACGCTCATGTCTGCTGCGACCGCACTGGCGCGATCAGCGTCGCGCGATCCGAGCACCACGTCGAATCCACAACTGGCCATGCGAAGAGCGACCCCTCTTCCCGCTGGTCCGGTGCCGCCGAGAATGCCCACTGATTCCATCATCGTCCTCGTTCTTAGATTGCCTCCAAGTACGCTAACAACATGGGACTACTCACCGATCACCGAATTCTTGTCACCGGCGTACTTACCGAGGACTCACTGGCCTTCGGCATCGCCAAGCGTGCACTCGAAGAAGGGGCCACCGTCGCTCTCACGGGCGCGGGCCGGGGCACCTCGTTGACCCGGCGCACCGCTCGCAAGCTGGGCGACGTTGGTGAGGTGATTGAACTCGACGTCACTCAGCCTGACCAGATCGCGAGCGCGGTCGAAGAGGTGAGCGAGCGCTTCGCGCGCCTCGACGGCCTGGTGCACGCCATTGGGTTCGCCCCCCAGACCTGTCTCGGCAGCGGCATGTTCAATGCGCCCTTTGAGGACGTGGCCGTCGCGATGCAGATTTCAACGTATTCGCTCGCCGCGCTGGTGGGCGCCTTTCGCCCCCTCCTGCAAAAAAGCGAAGCCCTTGGGGGTGCGTCAGTGATAGCACTCGACTTCGACGGATCGCGCGCCTATCCAAAGTACGACTGGATGGGCGTCATGAAGGCTGGCCTCGAGTCACTCGGACGGTACCTCTCTCGTGAGGTCGGTCCCGAACACATCCGCATCAACATGCTCGCCGCAGGTCCAATCCGCACCATGGCGGCAAAGTCGATTCCGGGATTTCAAATCTTTGAAGACTCGTGGGATGAGCGCGCGCCGCTGGGATGGGACGTCTATGACTCGAGCGCCGTTGCCGACACTGCCGTTGCGCTGTTGTCGCCACTGCTTCGCGCAACCACCGCTTCGGTGATTCACGCCGACGGTGGCTTTCACGCAATGGGTTAGCTCGCCTGCCCTGCGAACTGGGTGATGTAGAGGTCACTGTAGAGCCCACCAGCACCCATGAGTTCCTCGTGGGTGCCGCGCTGAACGATCCTGCCCTCATCAATGACCAGGATCTGGTCTGCGTTTCGCACTGTCGAGAGCCGATGGGCAATGACGAGTGAGGTCCTCGACGACATCGTCTCGTCGAGCGCCCGCTGTACCGCTGCTTCGCTTTCTGCGTCGAGATGCGCCGTTGCCTCGTCGAGCACGATGAGCCGTGGCGATTTCAAGAGCAGTCGCGCGAGGGCCACGCGCTGCTTCTCCCCGCCCGAGAGACGGTATCCGCGTTCGCCAACGACGGTCTCGAGCCCGAGGGGCAGGCTCTCGACGAGGTTCCATATCTGCGCCGAGCGAAGAGCCGCCTCAATTTCGTCGTCGCGAGCTTCGGGTCGTGCGAAGACGAGATTTGCACGAAGCGTGTCGTGAAAGAGATGCGAATCCTGGGTCACGACACCAACCATCCGATTGAGCGATGCGGTCGTGGCATCTCGAACATCCACGCCATTGATCGTCACCGAGCCCCCGGTCGTGTCGTAGAGACGTGAGACGAGTAGCGAGATCGTGGTCTTGCCAGCGCCGCTTGGGCCAACCAGCGCGGTCATCGTTCCCGGCGAGACCTCGAAATCAAGGCCATGCAGCACTTCGTTGCGCGGGGTGTCGTCGAGTCGAGCGACGGCTTCTAGTGACGCGAGAGACACCTCGTCGGCGCCTGGATAAGCGAACTCCACGTTTCGAAACTCGAGTGACGCCGGAGCGTCGGGGATCGCCACGGCGCCGGGGCTCTCTTTGATCATGGGTTCGAGATCGAGGACCTCGAAGAGTCGCTCAAAACTCACCATTGCCGACATGTAGTCGATATTGAGGTTCGACAGCTGGGTGAGTGGTCCATAGAGTCGTGTCAAGTACGCGGTCAGCGCCACGACCGTGCCAACCCCGAGTGCTCCGTGCAGCACCTCAACGCCTCCGAACCCATAGGCGAATGCCGTCGCCAGTGAAGCCGTCAGTGACAGGGCGATGAAGAAGAATCGCTGGTAGGTGGCTTGACGAATCCCAATGTCGCGAACTTGACCGGCCCGCGTCTCGAAGTATGACAACTCCTGCTCGGGACGCCCGAAGAGCTTCACCACCATCGCACCAGAGACGTTGAATCGCTCGGTCATCACCATGTTCATTTCCGCATTGAGCTCCATGCCGCGCTGGAAGAGTGAACCCAGCTTGCGCCCCACACGTCGAGCAGGGAAGAGAAAGACTGGGAGCAAGATGAGCGCCACCAGAGTGATTTGCCAGCTCAGGTAGAACATCGCACCCAGAACAATCGCCACCAAGATGATGTTGCCTACGACATTGGAGAAGAGGTCAGTGAACGCCTGTTGGGCACCAATGACATCGTTGTTGAGGCGACTGATGAGGGCACCGGTCTGGGTGCGCGAGAAGAATGCGATTGGCATTTGTTGGATGTGTGCGTACACCCTCGCTCGCAGGTCATAGATCAGGCTCTCACCGATCACGGCCGATATCCGTCGTTCAAAGAGTGAGAGCACCGCGTCAACGATCGCAAGGCCCGCGGTGATGAGGGCCAATCCAATGATCAGGCCCTCACGACGGTGTCTGATGCCCTGGTCGATAAGAGCGCGAAGCACCAGTGGCGACACCGAACTCGCGACCGCCCCGAGCACCACTGCGACCAAGAAGACACTCAACATGGATCGGTAGGACCGCGCAAAGGTGAGAATCCGGGGCAGTGTCCCCTTTTTTATCCTGTGCTCGAGCAGAACTCGATCCTTTTGCATGGAGCGCATGCCCATACGTCCCGCGCCCGTACCGCCGTGCATACTCATCTGGACTCCTTCGCCCCATCAGTGTAGGAACGAGACAGCAATCGCCAGGCGTCTGGTCACATGGCGTCCAGATCTCGGCGCAGCGCGCGAAGTGCTTCGTGATACGACACTCTCGCTTCAAGACGAACCAGAGCGTCCATAGTTGCGTCGCACTTGGGCGTCCAAAAGTGAATGAACGCGCGATCACTTGAGTTCAACTCCATGAACCTACGAAGGGTGATCGAGATCAGCGTGCCCACCTCGAGTACGAAATCAGCACCCTTGCCGACAACCCACCAATTAGGCGCACAGGCATCGACTGGTTCGCGCCAACCCGCACCCGCCAGGCGGGACTGCATGATGTCGACCGTGTCGTGCGCGCTACCAGCGCAGGGCGCAGAAGTCTCGGCGAACAATTGTCCATCACTCTCGACCCAGAACTGCACGTAGTGCCCTGCAGTGAACTCAGCGACCATGACAAAGCAACGCGGATCGAGCGCCATCGCGTTGAGCGAGGGAGCAAGTTCCAGGAGAAAGGTCGCAACCGTGGTCTCACGGTGTCCTCGCGGTTGACTGAGTCGAAGAAGTGCCATCGTCGAAACCTACGGACGTGGTGTGACGCTAGGAACTGAGTGCGCTCACCACAATCAACGTCCCCAACGCGCACATCACACAACCACCCACCGTACGAAGTGCGACGAGGCGAGACGCCGAACCCGAGAGCCACTCACGCGCGGTGCCCGCGATCAGACCCCACGTTCCGTCGCTGCAGAACGCCATCACGCTGAAAATGCAACCAAAGATCACCAATTGCAGCGTGTCATTGCCCTTGGTTGTGTCAACGAAATGAGGGAAGACCGCGGCGAAAAAAACGAGCGACTTCGGATTCAACACACCCACGGTGAAACCTTGGCGCACGATGTGCATATTGGACGGCCGCATCGCCTCTCGACTCGCCATGGCCTTCGCGTGTTCGTGACGATGGCGAAGCGCCTCATAGCCGAGCCAGAGAAGATAGCAACCCCCAGCGAGCTGCAGCACCACTGAGAACGTGTGCGATCGTGAGAGCAATGGCCCGAGTCCGAGGGCGATCACCATCGAGAGCAGGAGCGTGCCCAGACTGTTGCCCAGGACGGTGAGCACGGCCACCGCCCGCCCCCACGCGACACCTCGGGCCAAGGTGAAGAGCACGCTCGGGCCCGGGACGATGATGATGAGCATCGACGCAAGCAGAAAATCGACGAGGTGACTGCCCCCGATCATCGCTGGTACCAACGCACGAGACGATCCGTAGCTTGCAGACTCATTCCCACACTGAAACCAATCGTTGCGGCGAAAAAGGCAGTGCCCACACCTACCGTGCCACCCATGAACCAGCCGATGATCAAGACCAGGACTTCGAGCGTCAAGCGTACGTAGACAACGCTGACACCGAGTCGCCTGTGAAGACTCGTCATCAAGCCATCGCGCGGTCCGGGACCAAGTCCGGTGGTCAAGTACAGCGCACTACCAATGCCAATCACCATCACCGCCGTGATCACGACTACCGCCTTCAAGAATGCGTCATGCGGGGTCGGCACCAGGTCTGCCGTCACATTGAGTACCAGCGCGATGATGGCGAAATTGGCGAGGGTGCCGATCCCCGGTCGCTCGCGAAGTGGCCACCATGCAAGAAGCACGACCATGCTGATTGCTGCCGTCGCCCAACCAATAGAGAGATGGGTATGGGCCGAGACCCCCTGGGCGAACACGGTCCAAGGGGTGGCACCCCACCTGTCCACGACGAGCAAACCTTCACCCATCCCAAAGAGCGTCAGGCCAAGAACGAGTGGCACTGCAGTCACCCCACGAAGTCCCCAGGTCGAACTCGCTCGCCACGGCGTCACGGGAATCTTGTGACTGAGCTGTGCCATCCGTCCACGCTAATAGGTGTGACATGGAATCCCGGTTCGCCGTGGTTGGTGCACTCTCGCCTGTGGCGGACCGTGGCGATCACGAGCAGCCACCTCGGCTCAGAACCGGCGGGTGAAAAATAGAGTCGAAAGTCCCACGAGAGCCGCTGTGGGAGCGGACCTACACTTGATTGTCGCCACTCTGCGGCTATTCGCACTTCAACGAGCGGGGGCTTCTTGATGAATTCCAGTGCAGCACCCACCGGCGTCAACCCTTGGTTAATCCAAGGTGGAATGGGGATTGCGATTTCGGGGTGGCCACTAGCGCGTGCCGTGGCTCGAACGGGTCAACTGGGCGTGGTCTCGGGCACCGCTATCGATACCGTCTTCATCCGCCGCCTGCAGGACTTCGGTGTTGACCACACTCTGCAGACCGTGCTCGACCGATTCCCACTGCAATCGATCGTTCACGACGTCCTCGAGAAGTTCGCGGCCGCCAAACGGCGTATCGGCACTCCCTACAAGACCATTCCAATGCTCACGCACCGCAACCCTCGTGCGTCCCAGGATCTTTTAGTGCTGGCGTCCTACGTCGAGGTGGCTCTCGCCAAGGACGACCAGGATGGAGACATTGGTATCAACCTCTTGACCAAGGTCCAACTCCCCACTTTGCCGACCCTCTTTGGAGCGTTGCTCGCGGGTGTCAATTACGTTCTGATGGGAGCGGGTGTGCCCACACACATTCCTGGAATACTTGACCGCCTGAGCCAAGGTCATGATGCGCAGCTGCCAATTGACGTGGTCGGCGCGACCTCGGGTGCACCAACACCGTTTATGCGATTCGAGCCTGCACGATTCATGAACAACAAGGTCCTTCGCCGGCCCAAGTTCCTCGGAATCGTTTCTGGACACGTGCTCGCTAGTGCGCTGGCCAAAAGAAGCTCAGGCGCCGTCGACGGATTCGTCGTCGAGCGGCCTTCAGCGGGCGGCCACAATGCCCCTCCGCGCGGCCGCTTCAATGTCGACGACAAGGGCAACCCCGAATACGGGCCCCGCGACGTCGTTGATTACCAAGCCATGCGTGATCTCAAGGTTCCATTCTGGATCGGTGGCGGCGTCACTTCGCCTGAGCATGTCCAGCACGCTTTGGACCAAGGCGCTGCCGGGGTACAAGTCGGCACGCTCTTTGCGTACTGCGACGAATCAGGCATGGAACCCCAGTTACGCCAGCACATCATTAAAGAATCGCTGAGCGGCGACATCGAGGTGCTCACCTCTCTTCGCGCATCGTCGACTGGATATCCATTCAAGGTCGTTGTCGAAGAAGGAACGATCTCCGATCCCGAAGTCTATGAACAGCGTGAGCGAAAGTGTGACCTTGGCTATCTTCGTGAAGCGTACGAGCGCCCAGATGGTCAGGTGGGATATCGCTGCGCGGCTGAGCCGGTGGCGGCCTACGTTCGAAAGGGCGGCGACGCACAAGCAAGCGAGGGATCCACATGCTTGTGCAACGGCCTGATGGCGACCTGTGGCCTCGGACAGATTCGTTCAGATGGACGCCAAGAACCACCTATCGTCACCAGTGGCGATTCACTCAACGACATACGCATCTTGGCGCGAGAGAACGGTCACTTCAGTGCGGCCGAGGTAATCTCGTACCTGAGGCCCTCTTCCTTGCACTAGCCGTCTCTGTCATCGCATTGGGTCGTCTCTCATAGTGTCGCCTCTTCTCCCAATGAGAGGTAGCTCTCTTCTTCTTGAGACGTGTGCAATGCGAGAATCGCGTGCAGTCCATACAACAGACTTCGCATCTCAGCAATGTCAACATCATCGGGCCCGTTGGAGTCGATATCGTCAATCAGTTGGGCGAAGCGACGGATCTGATGAGCAATCTCTGTGTGCGCCCTGCTCATCGTGCCCATTGGCTCGCTGCCTCCGAGCACCTTCGCGAGCGCGGGATACAGCACGGTCTCCTCGGCCAGTTCGTGAGGCGCGACCTCCTCATCCAAGATGCGATACAGCTCTCGAGCCTTGGCGATTGTCGTCTCAGGAGCATCAGATCCCAATGAGTCGGCGAAGGTGCGCACCCGCTCAATGTAACCACGAATCTCCTGATGTTCGACCTGAAACCGCCTGGTGAGAGCAGTATCAGATGCACTGAGTCGAAGGACGTCGTTCGTACCTTGCAGGGCTCGCAGCGCATTCAAGATCACCGACACGTCAATGAGTTCTTGGAGCAGTGCACCGTAGACGGGCGCGAGCATGCCCAACGTGGCGAACATCATGGCAATCAAGGAGAGTCCAATACCTATCACCATGCTCTGGCGAGCGATGCGCATCGTGCGCTGTGCCACACTGACGGCTTCACTGAGCCGGTCCAATCGGTCAGCGGTGATGACGACATCGGCTGCTTCGGACGCAGCGGTCGCACCTCGTGCACCCATGGCGATCCCCACGCTCGCCAGAGCGAGTGCCGGGGCGTCATTAATGCCGTCGCCCACCATCATGGTGTTGGCGATGCTCGTTTCAAAGCGAACCACCTCCAACTTCTCTTCGGGAGTTCGTTCCGCGAGGACCTGGTCCACACCAATCACCGCGCTCACGCTCTCGGCCACTTCGAGGCGGTCTCCCGTGACCATCACTACGCGGCCTATGCCGGTTGCGCGAAGCGATCGGAGGGTTCGATTCACGTCAGCTCGCAATGGATCACTGAAAACAAACACCCCGGCGGGCTCGCCATCGACACCGACGAACACCGTGAGGGCCCCGTCGAGGCGAGCCTTTCGCTTCGCGGTCTTGGCCCAGGCCGGACTCCCCTGCATCCCAATCCAGGTTGCCTTGCCTAACGAGACCTCGTGACCGGCGACCACGCCGCGAATACCCATCCCGGCGACCTCTTGCACTGAGTCCGCCCTTCGTAGTTCGCACCCACGCTCCAGCGCCGTTCGAACGACCGCACTTGCGAGAACGTGCGAGGAGACTTGGTCGAGCGACGCGCCGTACTCTAAGAGCTCTTGAGACGAAACGGCGCCCGAGGTGACGACTTCTCTCAGCACCGGGTGACCCATGGTCACCGTCCCGGTCTTGTCGATGAGTAGCGTCGTGCACTTCGAGAGACGCTCAAGAACTGCACCGCTCTTGACAATGATGCCTCGATGCGCGCTTCGCGAGAGGCCCGAGACCAGGGCGACTGGCACCGCCAAGATCAGCGGGCACGGCGTCGCCACCACGAGGACCGCGACTGCTCGTGTTGGTCCACCGATGAGCCACGCGAGCGCGGCCGTGGCCAAGGAGACCCCGAGGAATGAGACGGCGTATCGATCGGCGAGGCGCACGAAGGGCGCTTGGGACGCCTGGGCTTGCGCCACGAGACGCACAACGCCTGAGTACGTACTCTCAGCGGCCGAGGCGCTCGCACGCATTTCGAAGGGATTGCCCGCATTGACAACGCCGCTTCGTATTTGTTCGCCAATCTTGCGTTCTACCGGTAACGACTCACCAGTCAAGGCCGACTCATCGAGCACGGCGAAACTGGACCCCAAGGTGCCGTCGACTGGCACCTGCTCGCCCGTTGTTACGAGCAACGTGTCGCCGAGGGCCACCTGGTCAAGGTCGACAGTGACCACCTGTCCGTCTTCGAGACGGTGCGCAGATTTAGGTACCCGGTCGAGTAACGATCTGAGCTCCACCTGCGCGTGACCAACAGCCCACTCTTCGAGCGCGTGACCACTCGCGAGCATCACGCTGATCACCGCCCCGGCGAGGTACTCCTTTACGAGCACCGCCCCCACGAGCGCCAACAGAGCCACCACATCAACGCCGAGTTGACCGCTCCTCAATCCCACGATCACCGTGTACGCAGAGTAGAGCGCTCCCACTGCGCCAACACAGGTCCAGGCGACGTCACCACTGTGTCCAAGTCCGCTCCAGTGCAGAAGTGCGCCAACGAGTAGTCCAGAACCGACCAGGACCGGTAGCAGCGCGAACCGGTATCGCGCGATGAGTCGCGTAACGGCCAGCCGGCCCATCTCCACCATCACCTCATACTGCTACTGATTCACAGCGCCCGCTAGGGCCCAAGGCCCCTGACGGCACAGCCTCTAAGGACAGACTGCACTGCATCAGAGTCCGATGAACATGTGACTTTTAGCCCTGCTGTGACGCGCGAGTTGGTGAAAGCCTTGGTTCATGACCAGACGCGGCGTCACAGCAACAGTGTGGGTGGTGCTGGTGGCGCTCGTCCTTGGACTGCTCGTTGGGCGCCAGTGGGGCCAGCATTCGTCAACGACGACGTCAGGTGCAACCACGAGTACCAACGTGACCACAACGACGGTGGTGCTTCAGCCCACATCGGCGATCTGGCCGTTCGCTTCGACACCCACCCGATTCGCCACCCCGATGCTCGCGGCGCAGACATTCGCGCTCGACTACCTCGGTTTCACGAATCCAATCTTCGAACCATTCCAGCGTGGCGACACCCGCTCAGGTGAAGTCCCTGTTCGAACGAGTCTGAACGGTGCAGTCACAACCATTCTGGTTCGTCAGGTCACAAGCGACGAATCGTGGTGGGTGATTGGTGCAGTCTCTCCCAACATCTCGATCACGACTCCGACTGCGCTCGAGACGATCACGAGCCCCGTCCTCTTGAAAGGAACGAGCACGGCTTACGAAGCGGTCGTCAATCTCGAGGTCCGACAAGACGGAACGCTCACGCCTCTCATTCGCTCGACCGTGATGGGTGGGTCCATGGGCGTGATGGGGTCATTCACCAAGACAGTCAAGTACCCGACCCCGAGCGCATCATCGGGTGCGATTGTCATGTATACCCTCTCGCCAAAGGACGGCAGTGTCCTTGAGGCGAGTGTGCTTCGCGTTGCCTTCCAGAAGTGATCTGCGTTCACTCACTTGAAGTGCATTCACTGTTTCCCAGGTTCACCAGTGTCATCGCTTGAGCGACAGAGGAGCGGTGCCTAGAGTTTCACACCCTGGGCGATCGTTGTGAGCCACGCGAGACGATCGAGCACGAGCAGTATTCCCAAAGCCCCGAGCACGACCGCGCTCGTAACGGTCACGCCGGCACCATGACGTTTGAGCCAACCCATCGGACGCTTCAGATGATCAAAGAACAAGGACACCAGCAAGAACGGCACCCCGAGTCCGGCCGAATACACAACGAGTAGGACTGCCGCAGCGAAGAGGTGACCCTGCTGGGTCGAAAGAGCGAGTACGGCCGCCAGGATCGGACCCACGCACGGCGTCCAGCCAAAAGCGAATGCGGCACCAGCAACGGGCGCGGCGAACGGCCCGAACTTCGACAACGTCGGGTGCACTCGATACTCACGCGCGAGGCCAGGTTGGCGCAGCACCTCGGTACCGAGCATGAACAAGGCCATGAGGACTATTACGACCCCCGAAGCCCGAGTGAGAACCGTCTGCTGGTGGACCACCGCCCTGCCAACAGCGCTGGCAGAAAGCCCGAGGAGGATGAAGACCACGCTGAAGCCACCAATGAAGAGCAGCGTGTCGCGAGTCATGGCGCCCATCCGTCGAGTCTTCTCCACGCCAAGATCGAGACCTCCCACAATGGCCAAGTACGCCGGCACCAGAGGCAGCACACACGGCGACGCGAAGGATGCAATGCCGCCAAAGAACGCAGCGAAGAGGCTGACGCCCGAGAGACTCACGTTAGGCCGAAAGGCTCACGCCGTAATACTGCTGGATGCTTTGGGCCAGAGTCAACGAGTTGTATCCACCCAGGTGGGTTGTGATGAGCCGGCCTTTGGCGTCATAGAACGCGGTCATTGGCAACGAACCAGAACCACCTACGTTCTGATACAGACCGTCTCCCTGGCTACCTCCCACATCCTTCAGCACCGCGGTTGCTGATTGATCCAGTCCAAATCCCTGAGCGAACGAAGAACCATTACCAGTCTCAAGGGCGTTCACCTCGACGATGTCCACCTTGCCCTTGAGTAGCACCGCGTCGTGGGCGAACACGGGAAGCTCATCCGCACAGACCCTGCACCACGAGGCGAAGAAGTTAACGATCACGGGTTTGCCCCGAAGCGATGCGAGCGACACCTTGCCCCCGCCATCGAGTTTGGGCAACGACCAGTCATTGACGCCGATCTTGTAGCCGGCCGTAGAACTGCTACTGAGTGAAAGACCTATCGTTACCGCCACTACGCCTACTGCAAGGACGGCGAATGCCCTGACTCGAAACTGACGACGTTGACGCGCGCTTCGACGCCGAGCTGTCTTCTTTTGGACTGCGGGCTTTTTCTTCAACTCCGTGACGGTGGATTGGACCGGCTTGGTGTAGTTCTGTGACTTCTTCTTGGACTTGCCCACGTTGACTCCCACTGTTCTTTGTCGCTTTGACCTAGCCGCGAAACACACGACTCCCGTCGTTGAACCAGCGTTATGTAGGAACATACTATACCCATGGGGGTATACGTTCAGCGACTCGGTCACTCCTGTCGGACAAAGGTGCGGTGAAATCATTGCTCGCGACGCACGCGCCGTGGGCGGCCGTGCAGAACGTCTCGACCCCACCGCACGACTTCACGTGGGAAAGCAATGGCTCGGCAAGATTGCGCAGACTGACATCACCAAGCCAAACCGGACCGCAGAGCTCCGCGAGCAGCTTCGGTGGATAGGAAGGTCAAGTCGGTCCGGTTGCCCGTTTACGACCGGTTACCTGAGCAACATCGAGCGATCCGATACGATCATCGCTGCAGACCGTCTCAATGATGACGCGTCGTACTCACCGTGCTAGAGCGTCGACGATGTGAATGCGTCGACGGCAAGTTTTGTGCCGACCGCTCCCAAGAGAGCTCCGGTAACCCACCGCTGCCACGTGATCCATGAGGGACGACTCTTCAAAAACACCGCAATTGCGCCGGCCGCGAAGATGATTGCACCGTTAACAATCATGCTGACAGATATTTGAACCGCTCCGAGAACAAATCCTTGGAGCACGACGCTACCTGAGCCGGGGTGTATGAACTGAGGAATTAGTGCCATATACATGATTGCTGCCTTGGGATTCAACAGGTTCGTGGTAAGACCCATCCGAAAAAGTTTCCTGCGTGAATCCATTTCCAACATGCGAGTTTCGAACAGTGAGTGTCCACCGGGCTTGAGAGTTTTCCAGGCTAAGTAGAAGAGGTAACCGGCGCCAACCACCTTGAGACTGATGTAAAGCCAGGGGACGACCACAAAGACTGCGGCAATTCCTAGGTTCGCCATGACCATATAGATGATGAATCCGACTCCCGTGCCGGAGAGCGAAACTAATCCGGCGGTACGACCCTGACTGATGCTTCGAGGAACCAGGTACATCATGTTGGGTCCCGGAGTGAGCACCATTCCGAGGGCCACGCCAGCCATTCCGACAAAGGCGGCAACGTGTGGCACGACTCAGCCCTCCCTCAGAAGTCCATCGAACAACTAGAGATCGATGGTACATGCACTGCGCGAGGTCTGAAGCCTCCCGGACTTCATTCCACCTCTGTGTTGGCGACAACATCGGTTGATGGAATCTCGAGTCGAGCGTAGTGCTCGGCTTCGAGTTCGGCGGCCGGCACGTGAGTCGATTCCCAACGAATGGTGTACAAGCCCGTGAGCCGAAGAGGTGCTCGAGACGTAACTAGCAGACGGTTCGTTACATGAATGAACGGCGCGACTGCCCGTCCATCCGCCCTGTGTCTTCGCTACCCTGAATCGTGGCAGATACTTGTCATCGACGCTTCGGCGCCGCACCCGGCGTTGGACTGGGTTGCTCTTCTTTCTGGACCACCAAACGGGGTTCAGGGCAATCGGTGGACCTTGAGGGACACAATAAGAACCGACTCGTCGGGACGTTAATTACGTCCGGTGTACTACAACCGCAATGCACCAGCCTCTAAAGCAGGGAACCAAGTCATATTCAGAAACTTGATTTCGAAACGCGACTCTATAGATTCCCTGAAGGCAAGAGCGTAGGTTGCTGTTGTCCAGATTGCCCCATATCGAAAGGAGATGGACGTGAGGCATTTGAAGAGCAGAATTCATAGGAAGCAGACGGTATTCGGTCTCTTGGCAAGCACCATGGCACTCATTTCAGCCAGCGTGATCATTTCGTATCCCGCGGGAGCTTCGCCAGTTTCGCCAATTAGTGAGAATTC